>JAGHSI010000057.1 GCA_018065925.1 Candidatus Limimonas coprohippi | reverse complement strand
CCCTTATGGTAA
The DNA here is from genome assembly GCA_018065925.1 of Candidatus Limimonas coprohippi. GTDB lineage: Bacteria > Bacillota > Clostridia > Oscillospirales > Acutalibacteraceae > UBA1227. The sequence continues at coordinate 8,062 of JAGHSI010000057.1, read as the reverse complement.
AATGTCTATGGCTAAAAAATTGTTTATTTTTTGGGAGGTTTAAAATATGGAGAAACTTAATAACTATCCTGTTATTATGGTCCATGGTTTCCTTTGCTGGGGTACAGAATCAAAGATTAACAAGTTCTTCCCTTGCTTTGGTATGTGGCATGGTAATGGACGTGAGTCTATTTTGGAGGCTGGCACACCTTGCTTTACTCCACACGTAGGTCCTTTCACATCAATGTGGGATCGTGCATGCATTCTCTATGCGATGATTAAGGGTGGTCGCGTAGATTTCGGTAAGGTTCACTCAGAGAAGATGGGCCATGACCGTTACGGTGATACATTCCCAGGATATGTTCCAAACTGGGGCGAGCTTGATGCTGCAGGTAAGATTCAGAAAATCAACCTCATCGGTCACAGCTTTGGTACACCAACAGTTCGTACACTTATTCATCTCCTTGTAGAGGGTGATGCTGACGAAATTGCTGGTACAGATCCTTCAGAACTTTCTGATCTCTTCAAGGGTGGTAAGAAGAACTGGGTTCACTCTTGCACAACTCTTGCTGGTACACATAATGGTGTAACACTTCCAGATGCTGGTCGTCCACTTGTTAAGCCAATGGCTACAGCACTCTTTACTATCGGTAACTTGACATCAGGCACATGGTTCTCAAGATTCTATGATTTCCGTCTTGAATGGTTCGGTTTCACAAGCAAAGAGGAGCACATCCCTTACAGTGTTGGTAAGGAGAAGATTAAGCATCTCGTTGATCTTGATGAAGATAATATCTACTATGAACTCTCAACAGAGGGTGCTCCAAAGCTTCTTAGTAAGACAAAGGCTTATGACAACATCTACTACTTCTCATACTATGGTCGTAGAACACGTCGTAAAGCTGGCATCGAATATCCATCAAAGGATATTTGGTTCCCACTTCGAATCTTCAGCCCATTTGAGTGTCTCTATAGTGATGATACTCATAAAGGTGAACTTTGGCAGGCAAACGATGGTATCGTAAACATGGGTGCAGCTCATCATCCAGATGGACAGCCATTCGTTGAATTTGCTGATCTTAAGAATGGTATTGCTGACGTTAAGCCAGGTATCTGGAACGTAATGCCAGTAGAATGGAAAGACCATACATCTTACATGGGCGTTGGTGAGACAGACGAAGGCTATGATGAGTACATGAAGACTCTCGTTGCTAATGTTTGCGCACTTCCAACAATTGACTAATTGAAAAATAAAAGGGTAGACTTGAAAGAGTCTACTCTTTTTTTTATAATTAATTATCACTTATTACTAAAAGAAATGAAGTATCTTATGAACAGAGATTTTATGAAAAATGAAGTGCTTGATGCATTTTCTACGGCGCATGGCGACAGCCGTGGAGCGCGCGTCTTTTTTGCGCCTGGCCGCGTAAACTTAATTGGTGAACACACCGATTATAACGGCGGCCACGTCTTCCCATGCGCGCTCACCATAGGCACATACGCCGCAGTTCGTCTAAGAGACGACAAAGAGATAAACTTTTATTCAAAGAACTTCCCTGAAAAGGGCGTAATAAATAGAGAGTTAAACGAGACCGAAAAGGATGAGACCAAAGATTTTTCCAATTATCCTTTTGGTGTCCTTTATATGCTTAGACAAGCTGGATATAAAATAGATAGAGGCTTTGATGTCGCGTTCTTTGGCGATATTCCATATTGTAGTGGCCTCTCATCATCCGCATCCGTAGAGGTGCTAACAGGCTATTTCTTAAAGGTTCTTTTTAATCTTGATATCACAAATAAGGAACTCGCTCTCATAGGTCAAAAATGTGAGAATGAGTTCATAGGTGTAAACTGCGGTATTATGGATCAGTTTATCATTGCAAATGGTAAAGAGGGGTATGCAACATATCTTGATACAAGCACCTTGGAGTTTTCGTACATTCCTGTAGATCTTAAGGATAATAAACTTGTAATCTCATGTAGCAACAAGAAAAGAGGCCTTAAAGATTCTAAGTACAACGAGCGAAGAAAAGAATGTGAAGAAGCTGTAGCAGATCTTCAAGATATTAATTTCTTAGGGGACTTAACACCTGATGAGTTTGAAACTCAAAAAGGAAGAATAAAAAACGATATTAACAGAAGACGTGCAAAGCATGCTGTGTATGAAAACTATCGCACTATAAAGGCCTGTGAGGCTTTACGGAACGATAATCTCTTGGAATTTGGTAAACTCATGAATGAGTCACATGTGTCTCTTCGTGACGACTATGAGGTTACTGGAATAGAACTTGATACCTTAGTGTCTGAAGCTTTAAAGCAGAAGGGCGTTTTAGGTTCAAGAATGACTGGTGCAGGTTTTGGGGGCTGTACAGTCAGCATCGTAAAAGATGAATTCGTTGACGAGTTCATCAAAGCTGTCGGTGATAAGTACAAAGAGGTCGTAGGTTACGCCGCTGACTTCTATGTTGTATCTATCGGTGGCGGACCTTGCGAAATAATGTGAAGTCGTGGAAAGAAGTATTTATGAAGAACAAAATTACCCTATGCATCCTTGCAATCCTTATCCTTACATCTCTCGCATTAGGCGTAAAAACTTTGGCCACACAAAAGATAAACAAACCAGATGTGACTATCACAACAAATGCACCGACAAAAGCAATTGAGAAAAAGGTAGAGGAAAAAACTGTAGAGCCAGAAACAGAAACAGAAACTGAGACAGAAAAAGAGACTGAAACGGAAACTGAAACAAAGGTAAAAAAGGAAATAATTACTACAGAAAAGCAGACTGCAAAACAAACAACTAACCAAACAACAAAACAGACAACAAAAACAACTTCAACCACAACTAAAAAACAGACTACAACTACAACAATAGTTGCACAGACATCTGGCTATGAACAGCAGATGCTTAAAATGATAAATGCGGAACGTGCAAAATATGGTGCACCAGCTTTGCAACTTGATTCAACCCTTAATAGTATGGCTAGAACTAGAGCCAGTGAACTTGCCACACTTTATAGAAGTGATCATATAAGACCAAATGGTACACTGTGGGCAACTATTCTTGATGGTTTAAAAGGAACTCCTCTTGAAAAGTGGTCGTGTGCAGGTGAAAACATCGCATATGGACAGAGCACATACAAAGAGGTTACCGAGGACTGGATAGCTTCACCAGGCCATCATAAGAATATCGTAAAAGCCGAGTACACTCATGTTGGCTTTGGTTGTTATACAAAGAATGGTGTCACATACTGGGATCAGATTTTTTTGGGAGTAGAGTAAATATTAAAAGCACCTGACTTTTTGTCAGGTGCTTATTTTCAACCTATTTTTGGAAGTTTTTTGCGATATATCTCAAGCTCTTCATCTGTTGGGATATAGTCCTCCATAATGCCGTCATGGAACTTTTCGTATGCTACCATATCAAAGTAACCAGTGCCGGTTAAACCGAAGACGATAGTCTTTTCTTCGCCGGTCTGTTTGCATTTGAGTGCTTCATCAATAGCGACGCGGATGGCGTGTGAGCTCTCTGGAGCAGGGAGAATACCTTCGATTCTTGCAAAGTATTCTGCTGCTTCAAATACTTCTGTCTGTTTTACAGATGTTGCTTCCATAAGTCCTTGGTCATAGAGTTCTGAAAGGACAGAACTCATACCGTGATAGCGAAGACCGCCTGCATGGTTTGCGGATGGAATAAAGTCGCTACCTAATGTGTACATCTTTGAAAGGGGGCAAACCATGCCTGTGTCACAGAAGTCGTAGGCATAAACGCCACGTGTGAGGCTTGGGCAGGATGCTGGTTCAACAGCTATGATGCGATAGTCTGCTTCGCCACGGAGCTTTTCGCCCATGAATGGTGCGATAAGTCCGCCGAGGTTTGAACCGCCACCTGCACAACCTATGATGATATCAGGCTTTATGCCATACTTATCAAGGGCGGTCTTCGTCTCAAGACCGATAACAGACTGGTGTAAAAGAACCTGGCTTAATACACTGCCGAGTACATAACGGTAGCCATCATTTGAAACGGCTGTCTCAACAGCCTCTGAGATGGCACATCCTAAGCTTCCTGAAGTACCTGGATGCTCTTTTAAAATCTTCTTACCAACCTCTGTCTCTGTTGATGGGGATGGCGTTACAGAAGCACCGTAGGTGCGCATTACTTCACGACGGAAAGGTTTCTGCTCATATGAGCACTTAACCATGAAAACCTTGCAGTCCAAATCAAAGTAAGAGCAGGCCATCGAGAGAGCGGTGCCCCATTGACCTGCACCGGTCTCAGTGGTTACGCCTTTAAGGCCCTGCTTTTTAGCATAATATGCCTGAGCTATAGCTGAATTGAGCTTATGGCTACCACTTGTGTTGTTGCCCTCAAATTTATAGTAGATCTTTGCCGGAGTGCCAAGTTTCTTTTCAAGACAGTAAGCACGAACAAGTGGGGCAGGGCGATACATCTTATAGAAGTCTCTGATCTCTTCTGGGATTTCGATATATGCGTTTTCTTCATCAAGTTCCTGTGCGACAAGTTCGTCGCAAAAAACAGCAGACAACTCTTCTGCAGTCATTGGCTTGCCAGTTGCAGGATTTAAGAGTGGCGCTGGTTTTTTCTTCATGTCTGCTTTTATGTTATACCAAGCTTTAGGCATCTCGCTTTCTTCAAGATAGATTTTGTAAGGGATTTTTTCGTTTGCCATTATAGTTACCTCCTGTTTTAGAATATAAAAAAACGCCCTTGACAGATAAAATATCTGTCAAGGACGAATAAAGCTTATCCGCGGTGCCACCTTAACTTCACGATAGAATTTCGTGCTCTTATAGGATACCAACATATCCCTGACAACTAACGTATGTCTTCACGTCGCGAAATACTAGGGGGATCCCGTTCCTCGCGCCCTCAGCGGTCCATTTGACAATTCGTATTCTTGCCTGATTCTCAGCATCGCAGGCTCTCTGTAAAGGCGTAGTTGCCGTTATCTCCGCTTCAACGGTTTGATTTAGGTTTATTAAATTGGTGACATTTTAGCATACTAGAAAAAACTAGTCAACATATTTTTTTGGCGCAGAAAATCTGCTATAATAGGTATTAATTAATGGAAAAGAGGGAAGTTATGGAAGAACTTTTACGAATTGAAAACTTATGCCGTGAATTCAATACTGACAGCGGTGTGCAGAGGGTGCTTAATGATATTAATCTCACTATTTACAAAGGTGATTTTACTGTAATCATGGGTTCTAGTGGCTCTGGTAAGTCAACACTTCTATATGCACTTTCAGGTATGGATACAGTTTCAAGTGGCCATATTTGGCTCGGTGATACAGACCTCGCAAGTCTTTCCGGTGATAAGATGGCATTGTTCCGTAGGGAACACTGCGGTTTTGTATTCCAGCAGATCTGTCTTGTGAATTCTATGTCAGTTCTTGATAATGTTATGGCTGCAGGTCTCTTGCTCAAAGGTAATAAGAAAGAACTTGCTGCCCGTGCAAAAGAGCTTTTAAAGTCTGTAGAGGTAGAGGAACATACATGGTCTAAGTTCCCTTCCCAGATCTCTGGTGGTCGCGCACAACGTGTCGGTATCGTCCGTGCTCTTATCAATTCTCCAGACATTCTTTTTGCAGATGAGCCTACAGGTGCACTCAACTCTCAAACAGGTAAGGATGTACTTGATCTCTTCACTAAGTTTAATGAGGAGGGACAGTCAGTTATCATGGTAACTCATGACCTTAAGAGTGCCATTCGTGGTAACCGTGTTCTCTATTTGCGTGATGGTAAAATCCTTGATGAATGTGACCTCGGCAAATATGACGGTAATAATGAGGAAAGAGCAGAAAAGCTTAATAGCTTCTTGGGTGAAATGGGATGGTAAAAGGTAAGTATTTAAACTTTATTAAATCAAACATCCGCTACTCAAAGTATCAAATTATTGTTGTTGCTATTCTTTTTATTTTAGCTGCTGCACTTATTAATGTCTTTCTTTTTCTCTCGCTTAATTACAACAGTAATTATGAGGTCGAGAGAACTCGTTTAAACGGCGAGGACATCGATCTTTTATTCGTTGATAACGAGCTCGGAAATTCAAAAGTAGATAAAATAGGTGAGATACTTTCTGGATTATCAAATGTTAAAGATTACGAGGTTAACCCTGTTGTTACAAACAGCGGCACCGCTGAGTATAAGGGCGGAAAAATCTCACAGAATTTGACATATATGAGCCTCTCCGAAGCACAAAATAAGGAGATTGGTAAATATGAACTCCTTGAGGACAGTGGAGAGAGTGGCGTTTATTTAGGCTATATTTTCTCTGTAGATAGTGGATACAAAATTGGTGATGAGATCACCATAACTCTCGGTATGAGAGAGGATACTTTTAAGGTCGCTGGTTTCTATAATAATGTTGATACCGGTTCGATAAATTGCACTGATATCGTATTTCTTTTAACGGATGACTGTTATGAGAAAGTGGCAAAGGAGAGTGCCGACGGCTACAGAATCAGCGTGCTCGTAAACGAGCCTGATTCTGCTGACAAGCAGGAGGCGAAAGTCTCACAGAGCATCCGAAACGGCGCGCCAACACTGATGCCGCTTCGCTCTTCAAACGCTATAAGACTTGCAGCATCAAGATACGTAACTTCAACACTTTTCCAAGCAATAATCAGTCTTACATCGATACTTATAATTGCGGTGCTTCTTGTAATTATTGTTGTATCGCTAAGCAATTATATCCGTAATAATATGAAGAACCTCGGTACACTAAAGGCCATGGGATATTTATCAAAAGACCTTATAGTTCCAATTGTTGCAGAGTTCTTCATCATCTCATTGATTTCATCAATAATAGGCGTTGCGGTTTCATACCTTATAATGCCTATCCTTAATACTGCACTTGAATGTCAGGTGGGTATTCCTTATCAAATTCATTTCATGCTCAAAGAAGCATTGGTTTCTGTGGCAATTTGTGTTCTTGCTGCGACAGTGACAACCTTTGTCTCTGTCGTTCGTATAAGAAAAATTGCCCCAATCCTTGCTATCCGCGACAGCGCTACAAAGAAGCGAGCACGAAAGAACTTTTTCCCACTCGACAGGACAAAGTTCGGGCTCAACACAGCGCTGTCACTTAAAACTTGGATTGCGGCAAAGTCAAGAAATATTGTTGTATTTTTATCTATTACAGGTGTTGCATTTTTACTTGGTTTCTCATGCTTTATCTATCAGAATATCGTAGTTGATAGTGACCATGTCATGGCACTTATCTATGGAAATATTTCCGATAGTACCTTAACTGTTTTGGCTGAAAATGAGGACGCTCTCAAAGATAAATTGAATGAGAATAAAGATATTGAAGACTACTATATGTATACTATCGGAAACATAAATCCAGATGGACTTCCAAAGCTTTATTCATATACATTTGATGAGGAAGAATGCGTTAATAGTGCACTCATGACTGGAAATCTTCCAAAGACAGCAGATGAAATTGCAATCAACGGTGCATATGCAAAAAGAAATGGCCTCAAAATTGGTGATGCTCTAAAGTTTGAAAACCAGACTATGAAAATCTGTGGACTTACACAAGGTGCATCATCATCTGGTAATGATTGCTATTTGACAAGAGACGGATATGCAAAGATTCAGCCGATGAATATGGTCACATATTATGTCGATTTGAAAGATGGCAAAGACATTGATGATTTCAATAAGGAGATGGCAACGAAGATATCCCTTATGAATTATTCAAACTTTAGGGAAGCATCTGATATTATTTCATCTTCATATATGAGTGTCTTATCGCTTGCGACTATCATTGTAGTAATTGTAAGTCTCATAATAACTGGATTTATCCTTTATATCTTGGTATCACTTCAACTTGCAAATATGAAACGTGACCATGGTATTTTAAAGTCTCTTGGCTTTGTCACAAAGGATATCATATATCAAACTGTTGTCAGCATCTTACCAACTTGTATAATTGCTGTAATTGTAGGTCTCTTGCTCTCAAGAAATGGAGCATCAATGATCCTTATTATGGCAGTACGTAGTCTCGGTATTTTTAAATTTGGTACACCGACAAGCTACGCTTTACTCGGA
>JAGHSI010000071.1 GCA_018065925.1 Candidatus Limimonas coprohippi | reverse complement strand
ATATATATGAGTAATATTGTATTTAACTTGGAGGTCTATCATGCTTTCAAAAAGATTAACCGCATTACTTCTCGCAGTTATAATAGCATTCTCATTTACAGGTTGCGGTGAAGGTATAAAAGAATATCTTTGGCCAGAACCTACAACTGCTTCACCAGGTGCTCCTACATCAAACATCAAAATTATTCCCGGATGGTCAATTTATCAAATTGCTAAGGCCCTTGAAGAAGGAAATGTCTGCTCAGCAAAAAGTTTCCTTGAAGCAGCAAATAAAATTCCAGAAGGATATGACAATTTGATAGAAGGCCTATCTTCCTCTCATGGATATGTTTTTGCAGCCGAGGGATACATCCTCCCAGAGACTTATAACATGTACCAAGAAAAAGACGGAGAATATGCTCTTCGTTATTTCTTGAACTATACTAAGAAGGCGATAGACGAACTTTCAAACGAAGATGGTCAGACTGCCTATTCTAAAGCAGAAGAACTTGGATACAGCATGCACGATGTTATGACTCTTGCATCAATTATCCAATACGAAGCAAATCTCGGTTCATCAGCCGAAGATTTTAAAAACATGTGCCTTGTTTCATCAGTATTCCACAACCGTCTCAACAACCGTGCATTATTCCCATATATCGGAAGTGACGCTACAAGAAAGTACATCCAATCAAAACTTGGCGACTATTTTGTTGATAACGATATCTATAAATTGAACCCTGATGCCACAGATAGTGATGATAAGTACATAATTATCGAGCAAGCAACTTATGATGCTTATCTTGATGGTTACTGCACAAACGACAATTACGACCATAAAACTCAAGGGTTACCTATCGGCCCTGTAGGCTCACCATCTATCTCCGCTATTAAAGCAGCTCTTTGGCCAGAGAATTCAAACTACTATTTCTTCTTCACGGATGCTGACAATGGATTCCATTTTTATAATAGTTATAATGATTTCCAGACAGAATGGGACACAAAATATAAACACTGATTAAGGAAATAAAATGAAAAAATTTATCTCATGGAATGTCAACGGAATACGTGCATGCGTAGGAAAAGACTTTCTAGATTCTTTCAACAAACTCAATGCTGATATATTCTGCCTGCAGGAAACAAAACTTCAAGAAGGGCAGATAGAACTGGATCTGCCAGGCTATCACCAATTTTGGAATTATGCGGAGAAAAAAGGATACTCTGGTACCGCTATTTTTGCAAAAGAAGAGCCACTCTCCGTCGCATATGGAATAGGTTCTAAAGAGCATGATTGTGAAGGCAGAGCAATCACTTTAGAATTCAAAGATTTTTACTTTTTAACCTTCTACGTTCCTAATGCTCAAGAGGGACTGAAAAGGCTCGATTTTCGTATGGATTGGGAAGACAAAGTACGCAACTACGTAGTTTCTTTAAACGAGAAAAAACCCGTAGTTTTCTGCGGCGACTTAAATGTTGCTCACAATGAAATCGACCTTAAGAATCCAAAACCAAATGTTGGAAAACCTGGATTTTCAGACGAAGAAAGAGAGAAGTTTAACAAGCTCTTAGATGCTGGTTTTATCGACTCATATCGCTTTCTCTATCCTGACAAAAGCGAATACTCCTGGTGGTCATATCGCTATAATGCGAGAGCCAATAATGCCGGTTGGAGAATTGACTACTTTATTGTGTCGGACGACGCCAAAGATAAAATTCTCGACGCAAAAATTCACACTGACATTTTTGGCAGTGATCACTGCCCAGTAGAACTAGATATTGATTTTTAATAATTGTGCCGTTTGACGAAAAACGGCACTTTTTTTCGTCAACTTATAGTGCAATTTATTTGTAATAGGTTTCATTATTATGTTATAATAACGGGTAACAAGTTGATTTGGAGGATAATTATGGAGAAGATTAAAAACCTCGCGATTTCTCTCTTTGGCAATCACTTGCCACTTCGCGAACGTTTCTTTAACTTTGCTAGCCTTGGCGGTGCCGCAGCAACAGTTCTTGCAACACTCGCATCTGGCATTTCTATTTCACGATATGCCGCTCAAAACGGTTTAGATTTCTGGAATGTTGGGCTTCCAGGCATGACAATTTGTTTTGCCTGCATTATTTTCTTTCTTTTAACATTTGCCATATTCCAAATCACAAAAAAATTAAACTTTGCCATTATGGTATGCCTTATAGGTCTTAATTTCGTTCTCTTCCCAGGTCTCTTTGTAACCGTTGGTGGAATCGGAAGCGGCATGCCAATTTACTTTGTAATGGGACTTGTTTTCACAGTCCTCATGCTCGATGCCAAACCGATGTTCATCATGTTCTTTATCGAATCAATTTGGTATGCCCTAATCTTTGCTTTTTCAGCAAAATATGCCACTTCCCTTCAAGATATATTCTTCATCATGCCTTATGATCTTATGTACCTTGATGAAGCCATGGACTTCTTCACTGTTGGTATTTCAACATCAGTACTCGTAAAAGTCCTTGCTCTTTGTTTTGAGCACCAACAAAAACGTACAAATGAACTTTTAAAGCAACTTGAAGAACTTTCTGTTAAAGATCCTCTTTCTGGAGCTTATAACAGGCGTTTTCTTCTTAGATACATCGAATCAGGTATTGAAAAGCACAAAGAAACCCGTGCACCTCTTTCAATCATAATGTTTGATATTGATAAATTTAAGCGCGTAAACGATGACTTTGGCCACCTTGTTGGCGACGACGTCATCAAAGGTTTCTCTGAAGTACTTCTTCAGAGCTGTCGTAACTATGACGTTGTCGCTCGTTACGGCGGTGAGGAATTCATCCTTGTTATGCCAGGCGCTTCAGAAGAAACAGCTTATGCTCGTGCAGAACAGATTAGAGCAAAAGTTGAGACAACAAGTTTCTCAGATGAAATTGACAGGCCCGTCACTGTAAGTGGCGGTGTCGCAACATATACCACAACATACAATACAGTCGAAGAATTTATCGCCGTAGCGGACGAACATCTTTATACCGCAAAAGAAACCGGAAGGAACCGTATTGTTTGGCGTGGATCTATAAACTAGAGGTAATCAAAAATGAAAGAAAAGCTAAGGGCATTTGTCAAAGAAATGTATGGCGATGATGTACCTACAAAGAGAAAGTTTTTCAACTTTGTTTGTATTGCAGCGCCACTCTTCTCCCTTGCAGCAACAATTGTAAATTTAATCTCAGGCTCAGTTCGAGGAGACAATTCATCCTTTGGACTTTGGGCTTGTGTTATCTGCACCGTAGTTTGTGCTGGACTATATCCTCTTTCAAAATTATTTAAAAATATTGATTTCCTTATACACGTAGTAGCTTTTGGATTGAACTTTGCAGTACTCCCTGTACTTTATCTTACCGTAGGTGGAATAACAAGCAGTATGCCTACCTTCTTTGTTGTAGGCATCGTCTTTTCCGTCTTAATGATAGATAACAAAAAAGTTGATATCATAATTGCATTTTTCTCATATGCATGGTATTTCTTAATCATGCAGCTTGACCAAAAATATGAGATCGCGGCAAGATTTTCGGTTTTGAGCGGTAAGAGTTTTTATCTAGACGCTTATCTTGACTTTGTCGTTGCATCAGCCTGCATCGCCGTTCTTGTTAAAATTCTTGCCATAAGTTTTGAAAGACAGCAAGAAAAAACAAACGACCTACTTGATCAAATGGAAGAATTATCTGTAAAAGATCCACTAACCGGTGCATATAACAGGCGTTTCCTTATCCGTTATCTCGAAAGCAGTATTGCAAATGCAAAAGAAAAAGGCACAAATATTGCTATTGTAATGTTTGATATCGATAAGTTCAAACGCATAAACGATGACTACGGTCATCTTGTTGGAGACGAAGTTATCAAAGTCCTTGCAAACTCTCTTATGTCTGCCTGTAGAGACTATGACATCGTTTCCCGTTACGGTGGTGAAGAATTTATCCTCGTTATGCCCGGTGCTTCAGAAGAAATCGCTATCAAACGTGCAGAGCAAATTAGAATGAGTTTTAAAGACATCAAAATTTCAGGTGAAATTGATAGGCCCGTAACCATAAGTGGCGGTGTTGCAGAGCTCACCGTTTCAATGCAAACTCCTGAAGATTTCATTAAATCAGCCGATGATAACCTCTATGTTGCAAAAGAAACCGGACGCAATAAAATCGTCGGAACAACATATCATAAACTTATACCGGATGTTGTCAAAGAAAATTTACAGAATAACTAAAAATAAAACAGGTGCTAGTTTTTACTAGCACCTGTTCTTTTATTCCTTATTCTCTTCCGGAAGTTCTATCTCTACTATTTCTTTTACAGAAGTTTGAGTTTCTTCTACCTCAGGGATTGTATCTTCAGATACTGGGACTTCAAATTCAAGGATCGTTGGTTCAGCTGGTAAAGTTTCATCTTCTATAGCTAAATCATCCTCTGTGAGGCCCATATTGGACTCTTCGTCCTCAGCAATATTCGTAGTCAATGTCTCATCATTTTCAACTGGTATTTCGCTCTTAAACGTCTTTTTAAAACGTTCAAGTTTTCTCTTATTCTTTCTCGCCTTATTTATAGCTCTCATACCAAATATGTAAGCTACTGCAAGAAGGACAAGAGATGCAAATATAATGATTATGATAAGCCAAGTTGGGAGCGTATGCTTCTCATCGCCTGTCTTGAGTTCAAGCCCATCGAGACTTTCCTGGATATGATAACGAGCAGTATCGATTTCATCAAGAGCAATGCATCCTTTTGAAGAGACAGACATAGCCTCTTCCAATGACTTTTCAAGCACCTCTATAGTATCTTTAGTATACTTATCTTTATCAATAGACTCTGCGTTTGCAATGAGTTCTGTCAATTCAGTTCTATAAGTTTCTATTTCTTTAAGATAATTTGCAAGTTCTCTCGGATAATCAGTTTCAATGATGCTGTAGCCCCTCTGAATGAGATCCGACCAAGCGGCCTGGCGATCTTCTCTACCACCACAGAGACTTTCCCTTGTAGTGCTTATAAAAGCTCGTCCTTTACCATTAAACTTCCCAAGTGTAGAATCCTTAAAAATAGTTGAAATTGATTTTTCTGCGCCAAGTTCGACAACAAAAGCGCCGGCTTCAAGAGCATCAGAGACAAAAGTTTTTGAAGCGCCCTTTTGGTTGTCGTCGTTATAGCTTGCCGCAACATAGCAGGCAGAAGTGCCGTTCTTTGTTGTAAAGGCAGAAATCGCGTCAGCACTCTTCGCTCCACGAAGAATAATGCTATTTGTTGCATCTTTTGCAAGAGCTAAACTATTTATCTCGTCAGCATATTTAAAGCCATTGTTTATCATAAGCATAGCTTTTCCATCCACTGCCGCGATAGCATCAACCAATGATGCAACACCATATTCCGTTGGTGCAGCGTCACTTCCACCAAATTTTTCTTTAAGGTAGAAATTCTTCTGTAAGTCTTTCAAGGTATAATCAGATGCCTTGCCAGCGACAGTTGTTCCATCTTTACCACAACATTGCTTTGAAAGATCATTTGACGAGAGGAGAACAAGCTGGTTATCCTTTGTAAGTTGTACACTGCAGGTAACAATATCAATACCAAGATCAACCGAATTTACAATACCCTCAATTGAGTTTGCTGGATATACTCTAACATTACCATACTTTGCAACACTCAAAACCCTACCATTTGGATTTATAAAACTAATAATCTTTTCATTTGTCTCATCTTTACTTACTGAGACAGCAGCTCCCTGTGACTTATCGCCAGTAGCCATTGCAGGAATGGCAAAACTCATACATAATATTAAGCATAAAAGCACACAAAGGGTTTTCTTCAGAATCTTCATAAAAGCCCTCCTTTAACGTTATACATACTACCACTTTTACCTTAAATAATAAATAAACATTTATTAAATATTTATAACAAAAATATAAGGCCCACACCAAAAGGTGTGGGCCCATTTTATGTGATTAATCTGCTCAAAGATTAAGTCTAATTTTGACTAAATGTTAGCCGCCAATTCCTAACAAACCAAGGATGAATCCAATAGGGTCTTCAGCCATCTGGTTCATTGAATCACCGAGTGATGAAAGTGCATTACCCGTTCCATCAAGTGCGTCACCTGCGCCGTTGATGGCACTGCCGGCACCGTTAATAAGGTTGTCAATATCTTCCTTCTTAACGTTCTCTTTGATAGAATCACCAACCATGTTGATTGTGTTACCAAGAGACTTGATAAGGTTATCAAGGTCATCCTGTGAAACGTTTTCGCTGAGTGAATCACCAAGAGCACCCATAGTCTTACCAAGACCTGCGAATGTCTTACCTGTACCGCCGAGCATCTCCATCATGCCCTGCATGAAGCTCTGGATGTTAGCAGCAGCATCCTCACCAAAGAGATCAACGATGACACCGTCAATACCTTCAAGTGAAAGTGTCTGTAACATATTTCCAAGTGCATCCATCATTGGAGCAAGAGCAGCTTTAAGGTCGTCCATCATTGTCATGAGACCACCGAGCATCTTAGAAAGATAACCCATAAGGCCTGCAAGGTCAATTGAGTTGATGCCTTCAAGCATGATAATAACTTGCTCAAGGAGTCTTGTGAGCTGTTCAACCATAACTGGAACATATGAAAGTGACTCAACAAGGCCGTCCCAAATAACGCCAAAGTCACCCATCATTCCCTTAAGGAATGGCATTACAACATCAAGTACAGGGTCTGCATATCTCCAAAGTACAAAGAGAAGTGCGCCACTGATTACCATCATCATCATTGCTGTGAACAAGCAGATAATTGCAATAATGAGTCTGATGTTTGAGCGTGATCTTAATTTTTCCTGATAATCCAAGGATTTTGTGAGTCGCTGAGCTTCAAGTGTGTTGGAAACACGCATGAGAGCTTCGCCGATCATCTGTTCCTCAGAAGAAATGGTGCGTCTCCTATCGTCCATTTCTATAACCTCACTTTCAAATTAATGAAATTTCCGAGCAGAATTGTATCCACTATCAAAATGAATTATATATTATATATAGGCAGATTGCAAGAAAAAAATACCATTTTTTTGATA
>JAGHSI010000081.1 GCA_018065925.1 Candidatus Limimonas coprohippi | reverse complement strand
TTGTATTATTGTTAAATGGAACGAAGACGTTGATAAGAAAAATATTCTTATTCCTATCAAAGAACTCTATTCTGGAGCTTTAGATATTCCTGGAATTTCAGGTGTTACATTTATTGAAAATTGTATTGATATAAAAAACAGATATGACATTATGATTCAAATTGAAATCGAGAAGGATAAACTCGAATTTTGGAATCAGTCGGAAATTCATAAGACATGGAAAGAAAAATATGGCGATAAGATTATGTCTAAGGCCATTTTTGATTATGAGTAGGAGGTAAAAATGGCACAGTATATTAGGCAAAACTTTAATAATGACATTTCAGAACGAGAAATTAAGCATAAAGAAATTGCTTATCGCATCGCTTGCGAGAGCATAGTATTGCTTGAGAATAATGGCGTTCTTCCAATAAAGCCAGGAAAAGTTGCTCTTTTCGGAACTGGAGCAAAATGGACTATTAAAGGTGGAACTGGTTCTGGTGATGTTAACGAGAGACATTCAGTCTCTATCTATGAAGGTCTTTTAGATGCAGGATTTGAGATTACATCAGAGGATTGGCTCTCACAATATGATGCTCTTCATGATAAGACAATAAAGGATGCATCTGATAACTTTATGAACTCGGTTAAACATGCGAAGTTCGGTGACATCATGGGCATGTTTATGGGAACTGTTGCATATCCAAGCATGAAGATTATTAAGTCAGATATCGCAAAAGCTCCATCTGATACTGCTATATATGTTGTTTCGCGCCAAGCCGGTGAAGGCGCTGACCGACATATTGAAAAGGGTGAGAACGATCTCACCGACTTTGAAATCGAATCACTTCAGCGCCTTGTAGAATCCTACAAAAACGTTATTCTCGTAATAAATGTTGGCTGTAGTATCAATATGAACTTTTTGTCAAAAGTTCCAGGTCTTGGCGCCGTTATATATATGTGCCAGCAGGGCACAGAAGGCGGACACGCTTTTGCTGATATTATCACTGGTAAAGCAAATCCATCTGGTAAACTCTCTGATACTTGGGCTGTAAATTATGAGGATATTCCTTTCTCTAATGAATACTCATATTTAAATGGTGATCTTAAAGAGGAATATTATAAGGAAGGTCTTCTTGTAGGTTATAGGTATTTTGATGCTTACGATGTTAAACCTCAGTATCCATTCGGTTATGGCCTTTCATATACAACTTTCGGATTTAAAACAACTAATGCTGTTGTTGAAAAGACAGTTGTCACTATCGATATTGAAGTTACAAACACTGGTGATGTTGCTGGTAAGGAAGTCGTTCAGGTATATCTCTCGGCTCCAAATGGTGAATTAAAGAAGGAACACAAGTCACTTGTAGCTTTCAAGAAAACGGGTGTTATTAATCCTGGAGAGACAGAAAAGTTTAAAATCTCATTTGATCTTTGCGACTGTGCAAGTTATCAAGAACTCGGTGCTCGATATATCCTTGATAAGGGCGCATATATAGTAAAAGTTGGTAATTCTTCAAGAAATACATTTAATAGTTTCGTTCTTGATCTTGATGAACTTGTTGTAGTTGAGCAAGCAAAGAACATATCTCCGATTATTCATGAGTTTTCAGAACTTGATATTCCAGAGAGAGGTGAAGAGGACTTATCAAAACTCTCTCATCTTGAAGTTAAAGCTTCAGACTTTGAAACTATAATTCATGATTATAGCGCACCAAAGCCATATCACGATCCTGAAGTAGATGCTATAGTTGATAAGATGAGCCTTTTTGAAAAAGCGACTGTCTGTGTTGGTGCTGGTATGCTTGCTGGTAACCGTGTGACAAAGATTGAGGGTGCTGTTGGTCACTCGACATCAAAGCTTTTCAAGAAGTATGGACTTCATTCTGTAGAATTCTCTGACGGACCTGCAGGGCTTCGTCTTACTCGCTTTGCTGGTGTATATGATAATGGTAAGGTTAAGATGATCGACTCACCACTCGCAGGTCTCGATCTTCTTCCTGAAAATATTAAAAAGCTTTTCTATGCCGATAGAAATAAGTGCAAAACAGCATATCAGTATACAACTGCTTTCCCTGTTGAGGTTGCTTTAGCCCAGACTTGGAATATGGATCTTCTTTATGAGATGGGTGAGGCTATCGCTGTTGAGATGCAGGAGTTCGGTATTACATATTGGCTTGCACCTGCTCTTAATATCCATAGAAATCCTCTCTGCGGTCGTAATTTTGAGTATTACTCTGAGGACCCACTTCTTACCGGTAAGTGTGCTGCCGCTGTAATTTCAGGCGTACAGAGCATTCCTGGCCTCTATGTTGCTGCAAAGCATTTTTGCTGTAACAACCAAGAGGATAATAGAATGTTCGTAAACAGTAATGTTAAGGAGAGAACACTTCGTGAGATTTATCTCAGAGGCTTTAAAATTGCTGTTAAAGAGGGCAATGCTTCTGGTATAATGACATCATATAATAAAGTAAATGGTGTTAACCCACCAAATTCGTATGACCTCTGTACAACATTCCTTAGAAATGAATGCGGTTTTACTGGCGTAGTAATGACCGACTGGTTCGGCGATGCTTTCTCTGGCTCACCAATCCTTGCAATGCATGCCGGAAATGATATATCTATGCCAGGCCTTCCAACACAAAATCTTCAGATTTTGCTCGGAACTAAATTATCTTTCATAAATGAAGTAGATGTTGACCGTTGCTGCCGTAATATTGTTAAACAAATTGTACACAGCGACACAGTCTCACAGATACGTTCAGATAAATTTACAAAAATATAGGAGAGAATAATATGAAATACACTGATTTGAAATTTTCTTATTATCCTAGAGTGTTACCTTATGCAGTGTTAAATCTTTATCCACAGTTCCTCGGAACAAACATGAATAGAATTCTCAACGGTCCAGGTGTTGCTGGTCACTTCTATTCAATTTTTACTAACCATGCTGCTATGCATCCAATTTTTGATGTACATGCAGGAGATACAAAAAAGTCACTTGATTGGCTTGCTGATGAACTTAAGAAAGGTTATGGTGTTGAACGCCGTATCTATACAAAAAAGGATATCTTAAAGCAGCCATACAAAGAGGGTGTACGTCTTCTTTACTTTAGAGGTGACCCTGATAAGCCATTTATCATCTTTAACCCATGCGGTGCATTCCTTATGGATGCAAATATCTGTGATGGTCTTAACATGGCGCGTGAGTGCGTAGCTCGCGGCTATAACTTCTTCATCATCAACTATTCACAGTGTATTTATCCATTCCACGGTGGTTTAAAGAGCGCTCGCCAGGACCTCTCACGCGCCCTTAAGTACATCATGGAATCAGATCTTCCACTCAATAAGGAAGGCTTTGCTATCGCAGGTGGTTCCGCAGGTGGATTTATGACATGCCTTTGTGGTTCAGATAACTTCGGCTGTAAAGTAATGGGAGATCCTGTTCCAGCAGCTCTTATCTCTCTTTATCCTGTTTGTGCAGCAGAGAACTATGTTGAAAAGGCAATGCTTCTCGGCCTTACAAGACCTGGCTGCACACCAAACGATATGAATCCTGCACTTCACGTTGCAGATGATTGCCCACCAATATTCTATTGGCGTGGCGGTGAGGACTTTATGGTTTGTGCAGAATCTATGAAGAAGTATGAAGATGCTCTTAAGGCTAAGAACATTCCATATGAGTTCCACCAGTATAAGCAGGGTAAGCACGGTTGTGGCCTTGGTACTGATAAGGATCCAGAGGGATGGCTTGATGACGCTATCAAATTCTGGGAATCATATAGATAAATAAACTATTTGAAACGCCCTTGGTCGTATGTTATAATCAAGGGCGTTTGATATGCGGACGTGGCGGAATTGGCAGACGCGCAGGTCTCAGACTCCTGTGGATAATTGCTTCCTTGTGGGTTCAAGTCCCATCGTCCGCACCATTTTTAATTTTGTGTAAATTATCTATTTACAAACACTATATCTTGTGTTATTATGTAGCAAGTTAAATACCTTTAATTCGGTCCGAGAGGCCGGCAAGGGTGACATAACAGTCTTGAACTAATTATGCCTTGTCGTACTCTGCGACAAGGCATTTCTTAATTTTAAAGGAGATTGAATCATGGCTAATAAGGTTATTTTCGATGAGACAACCATGGAAAAAACACTTACACGTCTCTCTCATGAGATTATTGAGCGTAATCCTGATTCTGTTTGCCTTTCTTTAATTGGTATTAAAAGAAGAGGAGTACCTCTTGCAAGAACCATTAAAGAAAATATTGAAAAGTTTTCGGATATTAATGTTGAACTCGGTGAACTTGATATTACATTTTATCGAGATGATCTTAGTATGAAGTATTCAACACCACATCTTAATGATTCATCAATTGATTTTGATATAAATGGTAAGACAGTAATTCTTGTTGATGATGTACTTTATACCGGAAGAACTGCTAGAGCTGCTATGGACGCAGTGATGAGTATTGGTAGACCTCAGGTGATACAACTTGCAGTAATGGTTGATAGAGGCCACAGAGAACTTCCGATCGCTGCAAACTATGTTGGTAAGAATATTCCAACATCAAAAGATGAGTTTATTAGTGTAAGAGTATTTGATGTTGATGGCATAAATGAAATTGCCATCTCAGATAAGGCTCTTATTCAAAATAATAATTAAATTAAACTTAAAAGGAGAGAATCCAAATGTCAGAAAACGCACCAATTCGTGACGCAAAACAACTCGGCTGGCCTAAGATGCTCGTTCTTGGCCTTCAGCACTTATTCGCTATGTTTGGCGCAACAGTGCTCGTACCACTTATCACAGGTCTTGATGTTTCAACAACACTTCTCTGTGCTGGTCTTGGTACACTTTTATTCCACTTAATCACTAAGATGAAGGTTCCAGCATTCCTCGGTTCTTCATTCGCATTCCTCGGCGGTTATGCAGCAATCAAAGGTCTTGCTGGTACAGCTGGTTACGAAGATATGACAATGGGTCAGCTTCTTCCATATGCTTGCTTCGGCGTAGCTTGTGCTGGTCTTCTTTACTTCGTTCTCGCTGGTCTTATTAAGGCAGTAGGCGTTAACAAGGTTATGAAGTTCTTCCCACCGGTTGTAACTGGTCCTATCATCGTTTGCATAGGTCTTGGTCTTGCGGGTTCAGCTATCACAAACTGTGCTACTTGTTGGCCAGTCGCTTTAATCGCTCTTGCACTTGTAATCATCTTCAACATCTGGGGCAAAGGTATGGCAAAGATCCTTCCAATCCTCATCGGTGTATTTGGTTCAGTAGCAGTTGCTACAGTTCTTGCAATCGCACTTGGTGCACCAACAGCTGACGGTGCATACATCGCAATCAACGGTAAAGACAACCTCGCTCTTTTCTCAGTATCAGCTCTTCAGAACCTTAAGGATGCTGCTTGGATCGGTCTTCCAATCCACAAGAGCGCTACAGTTCTTGCAGTTGACTTTAAGAACACTGCTCTCATATTGAGCTCAGTAATCGCAATCATGCCAATCGCTCTTGCAACAATGATGGAGCACATCGGCGACGTATCAGCTATCTCAGCAACAACTGGTGAGAACTATATCAAGGATCCTGGTCTTCACAGAACACTTATGGGTGATGGTCTTGCAACAACTCTTGCTTCACTCGTTGGTGGTCCTGCTAATACAACATACGGTGAGAACACAGGCGTACTTGTTCTTACAAAGGTTTACGATCCATTCGTAATTCGTCTTGCAGCTTGCTTCGCAACAATCCTTGCATTCTGCCCTAAGTTCGCAGCAGTTATCGAACTTCTTCCTACAGCAGTAATCGGTGGTATCTCATTCGTACTTTATGGTATGATTTCTGCAGCCGGTGTAAGAAACATTGTTGATACAAAGGTAGACTTCGCTAATAACAGAAATCTCATCATTGCAGCTGTAATCCTTGTAACAGGCCTTGGCCTTACAAGCGGTCTCTCATTCGTTATCGGTAGTGTAACAATCTCACTCTCAGCTCTTGCAGTAGCTTCAATCGCTGGTATCGTTCTTAACGCAGTACTTCCAGGAAAAGACTACGACTTCGCTGAGGATGCACCATCTGACACTGGTGCTTCACTCTCATCATCAGCTAATGCTAAGGATGTAAAGAAAACAAAGAAAGCCGAAGCTAAAGAATCAGCTGAGGTTTAATTTAAGTTTAATTATTACGGAGCACCTCGAATTGAGGTGCTCCTTTTAAAAAATAAGACCTGTTGGATTTCTCCAACAGGTCTTTTAGTTATTAGATAACTTTGATTATTTGAATTACTTCTTGTATTCGTCGTAATCTCTGTAGATCTCTTCACCCTGAACAAGGTCTTCGTTCTTGCCGTGGTCTGGGTACCAAACCTGAGCGAAGAATGGGTTAACCTTAGCGATAGCATCGTAGTTCCATGGGATAGGATCGCACTCTGGGCACCAGTGACCACCCTTGAGTACTGTGTTAACGCTCATGTCAAACTCGTGACCGAATGCGCACTTCCAGTGAGAAGGAGCATAAACGTCATCTGGCTTCTTAGAATCAAGATATTCACCACCACGGAATTTAGCAGCGTCCTTGAGTTCAGCAGCTGTGAGCTTGTCAAGTGGCTTAGACTCATCATAACCGTGATCAAGTTTGAACTTGTCAGCTTCCTTGATATCGTTAGATGGAGGAGTAAGATCCCAATCAGACCACTTTGATGGAAGCTTCTTGTAGTGAGCCATACCAAAGTCTTCTGTATTACCCCAGTAAGCGTTCATACGCTCAGAGTTGTTTGTAGCAATCCAAGTACGAGTACCAAATCTCTTATCCTTAGCAATCTTACCAAGAGCAAAACGTGTGATATCAGAGATACCAGGGACACGTGTTACGATAGAAAGCTGATAGAACCAAGGAATCTGCTTTGACATGTTCTTGAAGTACTGCTCAGCTGGGATGTTTTGACGGAAGTGAAGATAATCATCAAGTACGTCAGAGTCAGCATACCACTGACCGTGGAAGTTTCTATCGATGAACCAGTTTGGCTTGAAGATACGCTTTGAAGCGTCCTTGCCCATACCGATAGCCTGGAGAAGAAGGTCTTCAAACTCATAAAGTGTAAGTCTGTAAGAATCACCAGAACCGATGTTATAGAATCTTCTGTAGAAGTCCTCTGGGATATCATCATTACAGAAGTGTTCCATAAGGATAGCAGAATCATCTACTGTAGCCCACTCAAGAACGTCGTTCATTGGAACGTGGAACATGATAGGGTCCATGTTCTTAAGGATAGCTGGGTAGAGAATACCAGACTGACGCATTGATACCCAATACTTAAGACCTGACTCAGCGAATACACGCTCAGCGCGGATCTTAGATATTGCATAATGATCATAAACAGATGCCTTAAGAGGGTCACCTGTACGACCCCAATGGATACCATATGGACGGTTACCTGTCTCAGCAACTGTACCAATGTATACGCAACGGATGTCATCTGGATTTGGCTGTGCTTTGATAGCTTTTACGATGTTCTCAGCAGCGAGTACGTTTGTCTTAAGAGTCTTCTTAGGATAGTAGTCAGCTGCAGGTGATACAAGACCACCAATGTGAAGAACATAAGAAGCGCCTGTTGTACATTCTAAGATAGCTTCATAGTTGTTGAAGTCACCCCAAACGATCTGTACACGTGGGTCGCCAAGATAATCAGCGAACTTTTCACGGTTCTTCTGTGAATCACGAAGAAGAACAGCGATGTTGAGCTCAGGTCTATTATTATAGATCTGCTGGAAAGTAGCCCAACCCATGTTACCAGAAGCGCCAGTAATAAATACCTTTTTGTTTGCCATGGTTTTGCCTCCAAAATAAATAATTTTTTAAAAAAAGCGTTACTATTTTAACACACTGATATGAATATATCAATGTTGTGTTAAAAAAAAGAATGACTAAATAGTGAAGTCTTCTACAGTATAATCCTTACCAAATTTTGGAGCTTTTGCTTTGTTTGATGGGATTAAAAGGAGAAGAGCGAGAAGAACAAGATTTGATGCAGCAACAATGGCGAGATAGTTATACTGGTTCGCTGATGCGTACTGAACAACCTGACCAGCAAAAGGAATCTTAAAGATTACTTTGCCGTAGAATTGATCTTCATTAACTGTATATGTGCCATTTTTGTCTTTTACAGTTGCAATGTTTTCTCCGTCAATAACGTCTACGCTTGAAAGAGTAGCGAGAGAACGAGTATTCTTTGTTGTAACTACAGGGCTACCGAGCTCAATGCCGTTGAAGTCTGAGTACTTGATAAGAACAACATCGTTTTTTGTATAATCAGGGCTCAAAGAGCTGTTATAAACAGATGCAAAACGCATATTTGCGATAGAATAATCTTCAAAAGTTGTAGAGAAAAGATAAGAAACAAGGCTTACAATTCCTACAAGGATAGCAATTACAAAGAAAATCCAGAGGAAAGTTCTGACAAAAGTTCTAATTGGAGAATTCTTGTGTGTTGCATGGTTCTTTGGAATTGGCTGCTCCTCAGAGTCGGGATCATCATACTTTGCATAAGGGAAGGATGATGGAAATACCTGTTCGCCAGCATATGCCTGTTCCTCTTCAGCAGGAACTGGGGCAGGAGCGATATCTTCGTAAACTGGTGCAGGTTCTGGCTCATCGATGGCACTGTTTTCAAGAACAAAAGGTTTGTCCTCTGGTGCATCATCATCAGCACCTAAATATTCTCTAATTCTGTCAGAAGAAGCGAGGCTTGCAATCTCAGCTTTAAGGCTATCAACCTCAGCTTCGAGTTCTTCAATTCTAGCATTAGAGTTTTCAGAAGCTTTAATTTTCTTTGCAAAAGAAACACAGTCTTTATAAAGTTTTTCGTTCTTTTCTTTTAAAAGTTTGTTTTCTTTTTGTAATGCTTCAAGATCTAAGATGTTTTCGTCCATTAAATGGTCCTCCAAATGTATGAAAAATTGTTTAATAA
>JAGHSI010000056.1 GCA_018065925.1 Candidatus Limimonas coprohippi | reverse complement strand
GCAAGCGTTACCATATCCTCAAGCATAGTTGGTTCGGTCCAGTCATCCGAATCCATGAAATAGAAGTACTTGCCTTTTGCTTGATCAATTGCAACATTTCGTGCAGTTGGAGCGCCACCATTTTCCTTGTGTATAACGATTATTCTATTATCATTTTTTGCATACTCATCACATATCTCACCACTTCGATCCTTGGTGCCATCATCTACACAGAAGAACTCAAAGTTTTTGTATGTTTGATTTTGTATGCTCTCAATAGCTTTGCCAACATAATCTTCAACGCCATATACTGGCATTATTACGCTAACAAGTGGTTGATTCGTCATTTGATTCTTCCTTTATCTCAACTGTTTTTGTATCTTCTGCAAATTCCTCAGTACTTTGTCTCATAAATAAAACTTTGACTGTCATAAATATGAGACGAATATCAGTACGGATCGAATAATTCTCTATGTAATAAAGGTCAAGCTTAAGTTTGTCATATGGTGTTGTATTGTACTTACCATATACTTGAGCATAACCTGTAAGTCCTGCCTTAACTTTGTGCCTATAGTTAAATTCCGGCATTTCCTCAGTATACTTCTTAACATTCTCAACGCATTCACAACGAGGGCCTACAATTGACATGTCGCCTTTGAGGATGTTAAAGAGTTGTGGCCATTCATCCATACGGCAAGCACGAATAATTTTACCAACTGGAGTAATTCTATCATCGTCTTTTACAGCCGAATGAGCTTTGCCACCATTGTCGGCATCGGCATTTTCAATCATTGACCTGAACTTGATAACTTTGAAAATCTTGCCATCCTTGGTCACTCGGTCTTGCTTAAAGAATATTGAGCCGCCATCATTTAGCTTGATGGCAATTGCTGTTATCAGCATTGGTATTGCCATTACTATAAGTCCAATTATCGAAAGAACTATATCCATTACACGCTTAATTAAGCGCTGCTCAAATGTGAGACCACTGTTACGGCAAAGAAGAAGTGGTGTGTCAAACATATGAATGTTTTCTCCGCTTCGAATCATAATGTCTGAAATCTTTGGAATAACATAAACGCGTTTGTTGTTATCATAGCAATATTTCAAGATGTCATTTCGATCTGAACCTGGTATTTCACATATGATTACGCCATCATACAAATCAATTCTTGAGTTAATATACTCAAGACCTTCTTCTATCTTAAGTGCTTCACAAACGTGAAACTGATCATCTCTAAAAGCCATCTTTTGAACTAAATTTGTAACTGAACGGTTCGAATAGATAAGAATCATATCACGTGGTGGAAATAACTTGTTATTCAAAAAAGTACATATCCATGCCCAAATAATGATTACTACAAGTTGAATTAATAACATTATTCCAACTGGAGCAAGCGGAAGAATTGTTCTTGCTACAAGACACATAATAACGAACATCAAAGCGTCGACTATTACAGTCGTAAGAGCTTGCGAATAAACGATGTCCCATGCCTTATAGAAGCCAACCTTAAATGCACCATATACACGTGAGAGTACATATTGAAATACAAAGTAAAGTGCGATGATAAGGTAGTTACCCTTTGTGTCAAAGGCCCAGATAGTAACAAGATTATCATTAATCCACGTCCAAACCTTTGCAAACACAAGAGTTAACAGTACAAGTATGGAAAGAGTTACAGCGAACTTTGAAATTTTGTTAAACTCATCATTGTTTCTTTTTCTTTTTGGTTCGCTTTTCATAAACGCGCCTCCAAGTAAACATAATCAATTTATTATACCCCCGAAGCACAAAATATGCAAACTTTATTATAATGTAATTAATAATATAAAAAAGCAGCCCTACGGCTGCTTTTATAATCGTTATATGATTGTTAAATTTTTAAAGTAAACTTTTCACCGAGGACGTACATATCTGATGTGTGAAGAGGTCTGTCTTTTTGATCGTAGACAGTTTGTTTTATGTAAATGAGGTAGTTGCCTTTTGTGATTCCGAGGAGAGAAGCCTTGTTTTTATCTGCTGTTATTAGAGAGACTTCTTTGGTGCTCCAGGAAGGTCTTACACCGTACGTGTGAAGGATTTCATAGAGCGAGCCAGTGAGGTTACTCTCGAGAAGATATGAGAAAACCATAGGAAAATGATTTCGTTCGAGAAGGACAGCGTCGCCATCGGCGTAACGCAGGCGATCAATTTCAACTATTTTTGATTCGTCAGGAAGGCCAAGGCAGTCTTTATCCTCCTGCGTTGCAGGGACGACGCGTGCACCGAGAACTTTAGCCGACGGCTCTTTTCCTAAAAGAACGCATGCTTCGCTAAAGCTTCTTTCAGCCTTTTTTATTACTTTTATTGATTTTTCACTTACAAAAGTTCCTTTTCCCTGACGCCTAATCAAAAGGCCTTCTCTCTCAAGTTCTTCGACAGCTCTTCGAACTGTGATGCGACTGACGCCATACTCTTCACATAGTTCTGGCTCTGTCGGTATCTTTTGATCTACTTTGTAATTTCCAGCTTCAATTTTTGCTTTAATACCATCAAGAACTTGATTATAAAGAGGGATTGCACTCTGTTTATTTACCATAAATCATTTCTTCTCTACGATGTTTTCTTTGTCCTTATAGATGTGTGACTCTGGAACAACTCCACGAACTGAAGAGAGTGGATAGATATTGCAATTCCTACAAATAATTGTGCCTGGATTCAAAACACTATTACAACCAACTTCGACAAAATCACCGAGCATTGCGCCAAATTTCTTACGACCTGTCTCGATTTTTTCACCTTCATTGTTTACAACAACATTTGTTTTGTCACTTTTTACATTGCTAGTTACAGAACCCGCTCCCATGTGACTTTTATATCCGAGAATTGAATCTCCAACATAGTTGAAATGAGGAACTTGAACGTTGTCAAAAATGATAACGTTTTTTAGCTCAGTCGAATTTCCTATTACGCAATTCTCGCCAACAAGTGCAGAGCCTCTAACGAAAGCGCTCTGACGAACTTCGGTATCCCTGCCAATTATACAAGGACCATGAATATATGCCGTCTGCCACACTTTGCATGTTTTATGAATCCAAACATCTTCCTCTGGGTGATCATACTCTGAAAGATCTAAAGTTGCACCTATTGAGAGAATCAAATCAGAAATTCCCGAAAGCGCTTCCCATGGATATGTATATCCTGAAAGATATTCAGATGCGAGCGTATGGTCAAGGTCATAGAGATCTTTAATCTTAATACTAGCCATTATTTCTTTACCTCAATTAAGTGAGAAGACTTCTTCATCGCATCAATGATATAGTCAACCTTCTCTTCACACTCCTCATGTGTTGAAGCCTCAGCCATAACTCTAAGAACTGGTTCTGTACCAGATTTACGAAGAAGCACACGGCCGTTCTCGCCGAGTTCTTCAACACACTTTGTGACTGATGCCATTACTGCAGGATCGTTTAAAGTTGCATCCTTATCATCAACAATTACGTTCTTAAGCACCTGTGGGTAAACATGAACACCAGATGCAAGAACCGAAAGTGGAAGTTGTGTGTCAACAAGAATATTCATAAGCATGATAGCTGTGATAAGACCATCACCCGTATGAGCATACTTACGGAATATGATATGTCCCGACTGTTCACCGCCAAGCATATGATCATATGCCTTCATGTTTTCATAGACATAACGGTCGCCTACAGCTGTCTTTTCATAACCAATACCACACTTATCAAGAGCCTTATAAAGACCAAAGTTTGACATGACAGTTGTTACAACTGTGTTTGAAGGAAGTTGTCCATGAGCTTTTAAATATTTAGCAGTGATATACATAATAATATCACCGTTAATCTCATTGCCGAATTCGTCTACTGCGAGGCAGCGGTCTGCATCGCCATCAAAAGCGAATCCAACATCGAGTTTATTGTCTACAACAAACTTGCGAAGACCCTCCATACAAGTTGAACCCGCATTTTTATTAATATTTGTGCCTGTAGGCTCGTTGTTAATGAGATAAGTCTTTGCACCGAGGGCCTGGAAAACCGAATTTGCAATCATCCAAGAAGCACCATTTGCGCAGTCGAGACCAACCTTACAATTTTCAAAACTCTT
Source organism: Candidatus Limimonas coprohippi (assembly GCA_018065925.1). Classification (GTDB taxonomy): domain Bacteria; phylum Bacillota; class Clostridia; order Oscillospirales; family Acutalibacteraceae; genus UBA1227. The sequence continues at coordinate 10,085 of JAGHSI010000056.1, read as the reverse complement.
TGTTGCAATATTTGTAAGATAACCAATATAGCGGTTACGTCCATTATAGAAGTCGATAGTCTTACCAATCTTATCTTCAGAAGCGAATGGAAGTTGAGGGATTTCTCCATCAATATACTTTTCAATCTCATCCTGAAGATCATCTTCCATCTTCTCACCGTTTCCATTCATGAGTTTGATGCCGTTATCATAAAAAGGATTGTGAGAAGCAGAGATCATAACACCGCAATCGAAGTTCTCTGTTCTTGTAATAAATGAAACTGAAGGTGTTGTTGTAACGTGAAGGAGATATGCATCACAGCCAGAAGCAGTGATACCTGATGCAAGAGCCGCCTCATAAGTGTATGAAGAAAGTCTTGTATCCTTTCCAATTACAATTTTTGCGCCTTCGTGTTTTTGTTTATAATAATAGCCGAGGTAACGGCCAATTTTAAAAGCATGTTCTGAAGTCAAATCCACTCCTGCCTTACCTCTAAAACCGTCCGTGCCAAAATATTTACCCATTATTTTGGACCCCTTTCATCAAAAAATACACCTCAATTATAACAACATATGGGCTCGTGTCAACAAGTCGTTATATATCGTTATATATGGCCAGATAAATAAAGCTCGATCTTTTTAGGATCGAGCTTTATATTTATTCATTAAACATTGCGGTTGTAAGGTATCTGTCTCCAGTATCAGGCAAAATAGCGACGATATTTTTACCGGCGTTTTCAGACCTTTTTGAGAGTGTTTTTGCAGCATAAAGCGCAGCACCCGATGTAATACCAACTAAGATACCTTCACGAGAGGCCATCTCTCTTCCTGTCTCAAAAGCATCTTCATCAGATACAGTTATTATCTCATCAATAATATCTTTATTGAGAATTTCAGGAACGAAATTTGCACCTATTCCCTGAAGACCATGCTTTCCTGCAAATCCCTTTGAAAGAAGAGGCGAAGTTTCTGGTTCAACTGCAACTATCTTTATACTTGGATTCTTCTCTTTGAGATACTTTCCAAGACCTGTAATTGTGCCACCAGTACCAACACCAGCAACAAGAATATCAATCTTGCCATCGGTATCTTCCCAAATTTCTGGACCTGTCGTATTAATATGTGCAAGAACATTTGCAGGATTTACAAACTGTCCGACAATTATAGAACCTTCCGTGTCCTTTTGAATCTCTTCAGCACGTTTTATAGCGCCAGCCATGCCCTCCGCACCAGGGGTCAAAACAACAAGAGCTCCATATGCTCTCATAAGTTGCTGGCGCTCTACCGACATGGAGTCGGGCATAACAATAACCGCTTTATATCCGCGGGAAGCCGAAATCGCTGCAAGAGCGATTCCTGTGTTTCCCGACGTCGGCTCAATAATGGTGCCGCCCGGCAACAAGCGACCTGACTTCTCAGCATCTTCAATCATAGAAAGTGCTGCGCGGTCTTTGATTGAGCCGGCCGGATTTAAATATTCAAGTTTTACGAAAATGTTGGCGCAACAGCCGTGAGCCCTCATATAATTTTCAGGCTTAAAAAGAGGCGTCCCACCAATGAGTTCAATAACACTACTATAAATCTTCACTTTTATTTAGCTTCCTTTTCTTTACGCTCAGGAATCACAAAGATGAATAAGAGTGAGCTTAAAAGAAGAATGTATGGATAGAAGAGATATGGAATAATCTGGAATGCAGAAATCTCATATCCAAGTGCAGCTGTTGCTGAAATTGCAACAAGCATCTGTGCACCGTAAGGAATGATGCCCTGAGCAACACATGAGAATGTGTCAAGGATTGATGCAGCTTTCTTGTTTGAGATGCCATAATCCTCTGACATTTCTTTTGCAATTGGGTTTGAAATAACGATAGCAACAGTGTTGTTTGCAGTAGCGATATCCATTGCAACAACGAGGAGACCCATACCGAGCTGGCCACCCTTTTTGCCTTTGAACACCTTCTTGATGAATGCGAGCAATGCATCAAATCCGCCGTAGTTTGCAATAAGAGCACAGATAGCAGCAACAAGAATAGCTACCATTGTTGTCTCAAACATGCCTGCAGCACCAGCACCCATATTTGCAAGAATATCAGTTGCCTGTGTAGCACCAGTTGCCAACATAATAATAGTACCTGAAACGATACCGATGATAAGTACAACAAATACGTTGATACCTACGATACCGCCGATAAGAACAAGTGCATAAGGAATGATCTGAATAAGGTTGTACTCGTTTATAACAGCGCCACCCTCATATGCTCTAAGTGAAACAACAAGAACTAAAATGAGAGTTACGATAGCTGCTGGTAAAGCAATCCAGAAATTCTCTCTGAACTTATCTTTCATCTGGCAGCCCTGTCCGTTACAAGCAGCAATTGTTGTGTCAGAAATGAATGAGAGGTTATCGCCGAACATTGCACCACCCATTACAGATGCGATACAAAGTGGAAGAGCGAAACCAGAAGCTGTTGAAACTGCAACTGCAATAGGAGTAATAAGTGTGATTGTACCTACTGATGTACCCATAGCAACAGATACAAGACAAGCTACAACGAAAAGTACAGCTACAGAGAACTTAGCTGGAATGATTGAAAGCATGAAATATGCAACACTCTCTGCGCTGCTTCTTCCTACTACGCCAACAAACATACCGGCAAATAAGAAAATCAAAATCATTGTAATGATGTTCTTGTCGCCAACACCCTTACCCATAATTTCAAGTTTGTCGTCAAAACTTACTTTTTTGTTCTGAAGACATGCTACAAGCAATGCCACAATGAAAGTTACAACAATTGGAATGTTGTAGAATCCCATTGGGATCTTAAGCACATATTCAAAGAGAATTCCAAGTCCGAGATAAAGAACGAGGAAGACTAAAATTGGGAGCAATGCAATAGCATTGCCTTTGCTTTTATTTTCCATAATTTTCCCCTCCGAAAATAAGTATAGTAAATTTTACCTATTTGAAATTGCTTTGTCAATCACTCTCAATTAACATTTGACCATTTAAAGGTATTATGATAAACTTTCTTTGCTTTAATATTATAAAAGGGACTTGTCGAAGATAAAGGCATCTCTCTTAGGAGGTACACAGATGTACAAAAAAGTATCAACAGACCTCAACTTTGTTGAGCGTGAAAAAGAAACTGCGAAATTCTGGAAAGAAGCACAGATTTTCGAAAAGACAGAACAAGTAAAGGGTCCATCTTATGTTTTCTACGATGGTCCTCCAACAGCAAACGGTAAACCTCACATCGGTCACGTTTTAACTCGTGTAATTAAAGACATGATCCCACGTTACCGTACAATGAAAGGCTACTATGTTCCAAGAAAAGCCGGTTGGGACACTCACGGTCTCCCAGTAGAACTTGAAGTTGAAAAAGAAATCGGCATCGATGGAAAAGAACAGATTGAGGCATACGGCCTCGAACCTTTCATTTCAAAGTGTAAGGAAAACGTTTGGAAATATAAAGGCATGTGGGAAGATTTCTCAGGAACAGTTGGTTTCTGGGCAGATATGGATAACCCATATGTTACATACAACAACAGCTTCATCGAATCAGAGTGGTGGGCATTAAAACAGATCTACGAAAAAGGACTCATGTATAAGGGATTCAAAATTGTTCCTTACTGTCCTCGTTGCGGAACACCTCTCTCTTCTCACGAAGTTGCACAGGGATACAAAGACTTAAAAGAACGTTCGGCTATCGTTCGTTTCAAGGCTGTAGGCGAGGATGCTTACTTCCTTGCTTGGACAACAACTCCTTGGACTCTTCCATCAAACCTCGCTCTTTGCGTTAACCCAGATGATGAGTATGCAAAAGTAAAGGCTATTGATGGTCGCACATACTATATGGCTTCTGCCCTTCTCGACACTGTACTCGGTACTCTCGCTGAAGAAGAAGGCCAAAAAGCATATGAGGTTCTCGAGACTATGAAAGGCTCAGAACTTGAATATAAAGAATATGAGCCTCTCTTCGAATGCGTAAAAGCTCCTGTCGAGAAGCAGCATAAGAAAGCTCACTTTGTAATGTGCGACTCATATGTAACAATGACAGACGGTACCGGCATCGTTCACTGTGCTCCTGCATTTGGTGAAGACGACGCACGTGTCTGTGGCAAATACGACATGCCTTTCGTACAGTTTGTTGATGCAAAGGGTAATATGTCTGGCGGCACACCATTCGATGGTCTCTTTGTAAAGGATGCAGATCCAGAAGTACTCAAGTTCCTTGATAAAGAGGGAACACTCTTCTCTGCTCCAAAGTTTGAGCACAGCTATCCACATTGCTGGCGTTGTGACACTCCTCTCATCTACTATGCTCGTGAATCTTGGTATATCAAGATGACAGCCGTAAAAGATGACCTTATTAAAAATAATGCAACAATCAACTGGATCCCAGAATCAATCGGTAAAGGTCGTTTCGGCGACTGGCTTGAGAACGTTCAAGACTGGGCTATTTCAAGAAACCGTTACTGGGGTACTCCTCTTAACGTTTGGGAATGCGAATGCGGTAAGAGACACGCAATCGGATCAATTGCTGAACTTAAAGAAATGTCAGATAACTGCCCAGATGATATCGAGCTTCACCGCCCTTACATCGACGCAGTAACAATTAAATGTCCTGACTGTGGCAAGGAAATGCACAGAGTTCCAGAAGTTATCGACTGCTGGTTTGACTCGGGTTCAATGCCATTTGCTCAGCACCATTACCCATTTGAAAACAAGGATCTCTTTGAGGCACAGTTCCCAGCTGACTTCATCTCAGAAGCAGTTGACCAGACACGTGGTTGGTTCTATTCACTCCTTGCTATTTCAACTCTTATCTTCAACAAGGCTCCATTCAAAAACGTAATCGTACTCGGTCACGTTCAAGATGAGAACGGACAGAAGATGTCAAAGTCAAAGGGTAACGCTGTTGACCCATTTGACGCTCTTGAAACTTACGGCGCAGATGCTATCCGTTGGTACTTCTATACTAACTCTGCCCCTTGGCTTCCAAACCGTTTCTACGGCAAGGCAGTAACAGAGGGTCAGCGTAAAGTCATGGGTACTCTTTGGAACACATATGCATTCTTCGTACTTTATGCAAACATCGACAACTTCGACGCTTCTAAGTATGAGATTGAATATGACAAACTTACCATAATGGACAAGTGGTGCCTTTCAAAATTACAGTCAATGGTTAAGGGCGTAGATGAAAACCTTGCAAACTATCGTATCCCAGAAGCAGCTAAATTCATCTCTGATTTTATCGATGAACTCTCTAACTGGTATGTTCGTCGTTGCCGTGAGAGATTCTGGTCAACAGAACTCACACAGGATAAGATCAATGCTTACATGACTCTCTACACAGCTCTTCTCACAACTGTTAAAACAGCAGCTCCAATGATTCCATTTATGGCAGAAGACATCTACCAGAATCTCGTACGTGAAAACGATAAGACCGCCGAAGAATCAATTCACCTCTGCAGCTTCCCAGAAGTTAAGGCAGAATGGATTGACGAAGAACTCGAAGCAAACATGGAGGAAGTTCTTCAGATTGTTGGTCTTGGCCGTGCTTGCAGAAACGGTTCAAACATTAAGAACCGTCAGCCACTTGCTAAGATGTATGTTAAAGCTACCCGCGAGCTTGATGACTATTGCAGAGATATCATCAAAGAGGAACTCAACATCAAAGAAGTTGAGTTTGTTGACGATACAGCATCTCTCCTCACATATAACTTCAAGCCACAGATGAGAACACTTGGTCCAAAATATGGCCCACAGCTCGGCGAGATTCGTGAAGCTCTCCAGAAACTTGATGGTTCTATTGCAAAAGCAGAACTTGATGCAACAGGCACACTTCATCTCAACATCTCAATCGGAGAAATCGAACTTACAGAGGAAGACCTCCTCATTGAGACAGCACAGGCAGAAGGCTTCTACAGCCTTTCAGATTTTGGCGTAACTGTTGCTATCGATACAACACTTACAGAAGAACTCATCACTGAGGGCTTTGTTCGTGAGATTATCTCAAAGGTACAGACAATGCGTAAGGACGCTGGCTTTGAGGTTATGGACCGCATCAACATCTATGTTGATGGCTCTGAAAAAATCAAAGCCATCGCCGAAGAGAACAAAGCCGCTATCATTGGCGATGTTCTTTGTGACGAAATTATCATCGGCTCACTCGATGGTTATACAGCTGATTGGAACATTAACGGCGAAAGCACAAAGCTCGGCGTAAAGAAAAACTAATCAGTAATTAAAAAAGAAAATCCCCAGATGCTCAAAGCACCTGGGGATTTATTTTATATATCTCTATTCTTTATTTGTTCCCGAGCCCTTTTCTGCTTTTGTATCTTTTCTTCCTATAAAGAAAATTACACCAGCCAAGATAACCCAGTAAATTGCTACCAAAACAAAAGTCAAAAGAGATTTTCCAAATCCTGCTTTTGAAAGACCTATAAGAACAAGCATCGGCGCTCCAAAGAGAATACCAAAACTACTACCAAGAACTAAATTGTTAGCTGCTGGGGTTTCATAGTTTGGATCTATCTCACGGAGAAGAAGTACGCCCGAGCCAATTGTTCCAGTAAGCATACCATACATCGAAACAAGGCCCTCATAATAGTAATCTCCATAAACCTTCTTACATACAACCGCGAGCCAGTACCACGTTGCTATAGCGCCAAGGCCACACATAAGAACGAACGGAAGAAGGTAACCTGTCAAATCTTCAAGATCAATTGAGGCAATACCTGCAACAATCATTACATCAAAGAAGAAACCAGAAATTCTATTAAGAATATAATTGTTTTGATACTGCTTCTTAATGATGTTTTTCTGCTTACCCTGTTTGAAAATAATCCTTACAAGAATAGCTATTGCTGAACCAATAATAAAGTTGAATCCCCAAAGAATTGAATTGAGCATTCCTCCAATACCGACTGAGTCAAACACAGTTGTAAGACCAATAGTTACAAAATATGTAATGATATAAACAACAAAGATAAGAGCAATTTGAATCGAGAGTCTGTCAACAGAATCAGATACAGGAAGTTCGTCTTCATCCTGGAAGAAACCAACGCTTACCTTATCCGCACTGCCGTCTGCTTTTCTATCTTTGAGTTTTCCATCCTTCTTAAGAATATTAAGAATGAATACTCCAACAGTACAAGCGAGAATATATCCGCAAGCGGCAACTGCGAGACCATAGCTTCGGCCACCGCTCATACCGGCAAGTTCATATGTTGTTCCAACGTTATTAGCTTGTCCAGGTCCCTGGCCGAAGCCCATAGGAAGAAGCAAGCCAGATGCTGGGAACAAATCAGGAATAAGTGTCTTACAGAGGACAAGTGAAATTGCAAGACCAACCATTCCCTGAATTAAATACGTGCTGACAATTATTGCGCCGGATTTGATGCCCAGAAGTTTCCCACCGCTCTTATCAGCTTCGTCAGTTGTACGAAGCGACATTGCGATAAATCCAAGTGCAATAGCATGATAAACAAACATCTCATAAAGAGGGCCATTTATCATTTCGATACCATAGCCTCTAAAGATGTACTTCAATGCCAAAAGAATAAATCCCGCAATAACCGCAACTGGCATCAAAGTTTTCTTAATTGCCGGGCTAACATTTCTCATAAAGTTTGCTATGAGAAGTGACCCCATTATTATTCCCATTTGAATAATAAAAGACCAAACACTAATATCTGAGAAATCCATTATTTTGCCTCCAAGACTTTGCTTTGCCAATACATAAGATATTTGCGAAGCGATGTAATATCATTTGCCTTAAGTTCATAATAGTTTCCCTCATAGGAAATGAGAAGTCGCTTTGCTTGAACTATAGACATATTATTGATTTTTGAAACGTCAAATTCAACATTTGCACATTTCATAATGCCCTTATTAAGAGTGAGCACAGAAGTACCGAGGACTTCCTCCTCGTGACCCTTTGGAATTTTTGTAACAGTCACATTGTCATCGCAGAAGAACCAGTTTTTCTTACGAGCAATTTGTTTCTTCTGCCATTCATCCCACTGCGCAATATTCTCAAATGGATCTGCCGGCTTAAAAGTACCAAGTCTTGTAACTTCACCTTTAAAGTCGCAGGAATCACAGTGGAAGAAGTTTCCAGAACTATGAATAGTACCAATGCCTTTACACTTAGGGCACATAAATACTGCGCGTTCAATATGCTCTGCACGTTTATCACTCTCAAACTTAACTGGATTTTCTTTTTGTTTAATCCAGCAGTCCTCATAGATATCTGCGTTAATAGCCGCCTGAACTTCCTTAGCAGTCATTGACTCAAGTTCTTCAGGAGAATAAATGTGCACAATCTTTGATGTTACTTTTCCTCGTCTGTTTCCATTTCCCCATCGTGGATTTGAAAGATATCCACCGGTAACTCTTACAGTTATCAATGATGCACCCGAAGACTTAGCAAGTTTGCCTGTTGCAGAGAAGGCGTCGATTGAGCGACCATCCCAAGATGCTTCACCTTCTGCCATAAGGGCAACGCTGTTGCCACCTTTCAAGTTGCGAAGGCATGCTTTTACGGTGTCCGCTCCAGACGACGCCTTCTTTCTTGGAATTGGTGCAACCAAATACTCTAAAATCTTTGAAACATATCCAAGTCTAAAAATATGCTCAGATGCTACAAAATACATCTGATTCTTCGGGAATGAAGCTGCAAGAATAAGAGGATCCAAATCATTTGTATGATTTGCAATAACGAGTGCAGGACCCGAATACTCACACTTCTCTGCCTCTAAATTATAGAGAATTTTCATAAGTGGCTTATCAATTATCTGCGCAAAAGCCCAGAAAAGTTTGTGTCGTTGCTTTTCGTCCAAGACACTCTCCCCCTTAAAATGAAATACTGCGTAAAATAAATATCTTTACTTGAGCAAAAGCCATGAGTCAGCTATTGGTCTAGTCTTGTGAGATAACGTACTATCAATAGGATCATTTACAAAACGATATGCTGTTGAATAATTGTCCGTCTTTGCTTCTGGATTAATAGAACGCGCAATATCTGAAGGCATTGCAAGAACAGAAGAAGTTCCACCGTCAAGATTTGCAGCATTTATAGCACCATAATCCACCATTATCTCAGCAAGGTCTAGCATTGTTGCTCCCTTACTACGACTCGCATTGGAATCAACTACAAGGAAGATTACTACGCCATCTGCTCGCTGGCCAATCGCTGTTCGTGCTGCATAGCCCATACCTCCCGTACCTTTGACGAGTAAACTCTTTCCGTTTACTACGAGGTATGGTCCCCATGTTACGGCATCACGAATGCCTCGGCCGAGCGCTTCGCTCGCGCTTATTTGCTTAATCATTACAAATCGATTCTCGCTATCAAAACCTATTAATCCACCATCGTAACGATAACTTGATTTGTCATTTGAAATAACCTTGCCCTGTGAAATAGTAAGTCCCATCGGATTACCACCAGCACTGCTTGAATCAGGATCATAAAATCCTGCTGCATTTATTCCAAGCAAAGCATCTTTTCTCTCAGCCTGCTTAGTGACATATTCTCCGGCACCAGATGAGAGCTTTGTAGAATATCCGAGAACAACCTTTGAAGGGTCAAGGCAGAGAACGACATATGCATCCTGTCCATTTACCTCTTGCCTGATTAAAACATAATTCTCGTTTTTAAGTTCAACAGTTGCATCCCATTTTTTTATAGTATTTTTTAGCTCTTTTTCAAGTTTTCCAACACTAATTCCATTAGGACTAATAAGCCCTAACTCCTGTTCCTCTTCTATTTCTTTGTAATAATTATCTTTGAAAACTTCCGCAATTTGGTCATCGTTATAAAACCATTGACAAAAATAACTATGATTCATCGTATTCATCGAAGCAATAATGAACCATGTTCTAAATCCCGAGAAAGGACCATATAGGAGAACTTGAACAGCGAAACATCCAACTATTGAAACTCCTATTATTGCTCTCGCCCATTTTTTTGCAAAAATAGTCTTCCTAAACCACTTCGTATAAATAGCATAAAATGCAAGAGAAGCAACTATTCCCAAAACTAAAATGATTAACAATATACGAATAAAAGCAGTTATTAAATACGTACTATTAAAAG
>JAGHSI010000085.1 GCA_018065925.1 Candidatus Limimonas coprohippi | reverse complement strand
GGAATAGGGAGCGTCTTTTTTAGAGATATAAAAAAAATAAGGACTAAATTAATAGCCCTTAATCTTTTTATAATATTCTGCCAGTGCGAAATCCAAACCTTCAAAGTGAATGAATTGTCGCATTATTTGCAGTTCTTCTCCCCGCTCACAATAGGCTTCGTAAACATGCCTTGCACAATTTCGACACCCCTCAAATGTATTACACATAAAATTGTTTGTACATAAATTATGTTCCATTATCTTGCTCCCAACTCTTAACCTCTTTGATGATATCACACTTATCAAAATTACCATTACAATATGCAACCATAGACATAGCTGGATTACACATCGAACGACATTCTTCTATCGAATTACCAAGAGAACATCTTGGCACAGTAAATCCTTGACCTGCTTCGTCAATATAATAGTTTGAACAAACACTCATTTATATTTAATCTCCTATTTATTTATCGCTTCTCTGATTATCATTCGTGAACTTCAACTTTATACCTCGGTAGAGCGCACAGAGTATCTATCATCTCTTGATACATATCAAAAGTATCTCGGTCTGTACCATCAAGATAGCGTCTTGAAAATCTGCCACGAGGACAAAGTTCTCTTTGTTTATCTTCGATAATACAGACAGCCTCTCCAAATTCAATAAATTCTATGGTTTTCATGCTTTATCATCACTCCCAATCTATGGATTGCCCACAATGATTACACCAATTAGTTCGTTCTCTGCTACTACTTCCTTGCCCGCTCTTAATTCTTTTGCCGCACAAAGGACACAAATTATCTGTATAATGACCGCTATGGTTTTTAGGCTTCTTCGGCACTTGCTTTTCGATGGCTTCGATTGCCAGCCGAATTGTCAGCGGCATACCCTGTATTGTTTGCAAATTTTTAATTACCTCATTATAATCTGCCATAATTCACTTACCTCATGCCCCAAAGAGCGAATATTCTCTGTGTTCGCAATTGTTAGCCCATTCGCACCATTTTTCTAATTGTTCTTTTAATTCGTCATTTGTAAAAAACGGTTCTTGTACAACTATGAGCTTTCCGTTTGCCATAAAGTCAGTATTTCTTTTGACTTCTTCATAAGGAGTTGTTCCATACAGAAAGCTAACTTTGATAGTATCTGAACGAGTACCAATTCTGCGTGTGGCATTACCTTCTCTGTATTTAAATATTTCTTTTCCGTTTTCATCTCTGCTACGAGATATATATCCAACTTTCATTTCGTCACCTCTTTGCATTCTCCGCAGGAGCAGAAATCATTATCATACATTACATAATTGTCATGCACTTTGCAATAACAATCTGCTGTATAGTTTCTGCATTCTTTGCATCTCACAACTTCCACAGCATCGACTGATGGGCAAGTTTCTTCCATTTTTACGGTGCTGATTACATCTTTAATTGCCGCAATACAACCGCTTTGAAAACTCGCCGTACTGCTTTCAAGGTTGTCCTCACACCATTTGATTGACTTTTTAAGTTTTTCAATCAACGCCTTTCTGCTTATCACATCACTCATACTCCCAACCATCCTTTCCTATGTACTGCACTCTCCATCTAAAATTTATAACCCTCCAGAGCGGGTCTTTCTCGGTCTCGACCTTTACGGCATCGCTCTCAAGCAGTTTCTTGCTTAATTCGTCTGCTATGTGACGACAGCTCCACTCTTCAATCTCGTGGGCTGACATATCCGATAGTCTTTCCATCGGCACGGAATATGTACCCTCAAGGGTATTTATGGGATGCGTGTATATTATGGGGCTTGGCATAGTGACAAAATTCTGCTCTGTGTAACCACCAAGCTTACGGATGAGCCAATACTTTATCCGCTTGATAATGCGCTTCAGTTTCTTCATTTCTGCACATCTCCCTTATTTAACTCATCACAGCGTGCTTTAGCATCTTCATAATTTGTGAATATAAAATCTCCGACATCGCTTTCGCAAAAATTGAAACCATAGTTCACGGTTTTTCCATCAACAACTTTCTGCACTCTATAGCTCAACTTCCATTCTTCTTTGGAGTTGCAAGATATAGCGATACTTCTGATTTTATATTTCTCAACGATGTAACTGCTCCATGTCCTTTTTTCATTGTTCCAGTGTTCCCCGCTGACTTCATAGATGTCATCGTTTACGCTGTATATAGTTTTAACTGTCGGCATTCTGCACACCTCGCC
>JAGHSI010000065.1 GCA_018065925.1 Candidatus Limimonas coprohippi | reverse complement strand
GTGCAGTTTTTCAATATGATATGTTATATAATATATGGGTATCTTAAAAAAGGAGGATTTATCATGGCAAAGCACCCTTTCGTCTTTGTACACGGCATGATGGGCTGGGGTACAGACAAAAAGCTCTATAAAGTTCTTCCGTATTGGGGCATGGTAACAGGTAGTTACTTAAAGAAGATGGAGGCTCGTGGCCTTGAGGCTTATGCTCCATCAGTTTCACCACTCGGTTCTGCATGGGATCGTTCATGTGAACTTTATGCTCAGCTTACCGGTACTACTGTTGACTATGGTAAAGCACATTCAGAAAAATATGGTCATGAGAGATATGGCCAGAAATTTGAGAAGCCATTTTTTGAAAATTGGTGTCCGGAGAGAAGCATTCATCTTCTCGGTCACTCGTTTGGTGGCCCAACAATGCGTGTATTCGCTGAACTTCTTAAAAACGGTTCAGAGGAGGAGCGTAAGGCAACACCGGCTGGTGAACTCTCACCACTCTTCGAAGGTGGCCACGGTGATTTAATTAAGTCAATTACATCACTTGCAGGTCCATTTGATGGTATCACTTTCCCACATGCACTTCCAAAGCTTGTTGACTACGGCCTTGTTTATGGCCTCGCAGGTTTTGCATCTATCATTGGCAATTTAGGCTCTGGTCGTATCTATGACTTCCAGATGACACAGTGGGGAATCACAGGTCCATATGAAGGCCCACGCGATAAGAAGAATATTCTTAATATCAAAGCAATTAGAAAATACTGGAAAGCATATGAGCATGTATTTGCAGATATCCATGTTGATAGAGCAAAGGAAATCAATGATTGGCTCACAACTCCAGATGCTTATCTCTATGCTGTTACATGTAACGGTACAAAGCAGGATGAAAATGGCAACTGGGTAAGAGATTCAATCATGTTCCCACTCTTTGCTCCATTTGCAAAGTCACTTGGTAAGTTCAGAGGAGCACCTGTTGCAGGCGTTGAATTTACAGACGAGTGGAGAATGAACGACGGTATCGTACCTGTAGCATCAGGCCGTCATCCACTTACAGAGGAGTGGCAGGAATTTGACCCTAAGGCAGCACCTAAAAAGGGCATTTGGAATGCACTTCCAAACGGCTGGGGTGACCACGGTACTATCATCGGTGGTTCTCTCTCATTCATTGGTCCTGGCAAGGGTAAGAAGTTTGTAGATTGCTACGACTACTGGATCAACTATCTCGACAATCTTCCAGACTAATTTGACAGATTTGCAATATATTATTTGACACATTTGATGATTGCTGTTTTGAAACAGTCTCAATAAATAAGAAGAGTGGCCGCAAGGCCACTCTTCTTTTTCTATCCAATAATAATATCTTCTTGTGAAATTGGTTCTTCTGGCTCGAGTTCTTCAACAAAGACCTTATTTACACGTCTCTCATCTGTATCGAGGACAGTAATCTTAAGGTTTTCATACTTGAATGTCTCACCAGCTTCTGGATAGTGTTCGAGCTGCTCGATACACCAACCACCGACGGTTTCGCTCTCGAATTCGTCGGCTTCGAGGTCGAACTCCTCAAACAGGTCTTCGAGGATCATGTCGCCGTCGACCTCAAGGTCGTCGCCGTGCTCGATGAGCTCCTCTTCGACCTCATCGGATTCATCCCAGATCTCGCCGACAAGTTCCTCAAGTACATCTTCCATAGTTACGATACCGTGGGTACCACCGTACTCGTTTGTAACGATGGCCATATGCTGCTTGCTCTTTCTAAGAGTGGCAAGTACATCTGGGAGTTTCATTGTTTTATATACAAAACAAGGTTCCATCAAGAGATTTCTAATCTTGAACTTGTCGCCGTCAGCGAGGGAACGAAGAATGTGGTTTACGTGGAGGACGCCGATAATATTATCGATATCATCCTCATATACTGGAAGACGTGAATAAGGAGTCTCTTCAATTATTTTGAGGATTTCTTTTTCATCGTCGTCGATGTCGATAGCATCCATATCAACTCGTGATGTCATGACTTCTGAAACAGAGGTGTCAGTAAAGTCGATGGTTGCCTGAATGAGCTCTGAGGAATCACTGCTTAAGACGCCTTCATCCTCTGCTGTCTCAATGATTGACTGGAATTCTTCAACAGCCTCGTCATCCTCTTCCTCTTCATCTGTCTTCTCTTTGCCAACGATGAGGTTAACAATTTTTACAGTTATCCAAACAAGCGGGTAGAGGATAATCATTAGAATACGAATTGGATAGGCGAAAAGCATTGCTTTAACATTTGGCTTTTTCTTTGTTGTGATCTTTGGAATTGTTTCGCCAAAGATGATGATCAAAACTGTAATGATGACAGTACCGAGCCAAGTTGGGAATGTCATTCCAGTTTTTTCATGAACCAAAGTTAAAAGAACAACCATCAAAGATGATGCGGCAATATTTACAAGGTTATTACCAATTAAAATTGTGCTGAGTGCATCATCAAAGCGATTTGATATCAAGAGAGCTTTCTGTGCGCTCTTTTTACCGGCTTCTGCCTCATGTTCAAGTCGAACGGTGGAAGCGGCTGAAAAACTCATCTCAGAGGATGAGAAGAAGTTTGATAGCGCAACGCAGAGGAGGATACCGAGGGATGTGATGATAATTGGAATCATTCTTCCTCACCACCTTCCTCTGATGGTGCTTGGTCGTCCTCATCGTAGATTTCTCCGACGAGTTCTTCCAAGATATCCTCGATGGTCACGATGCCGTAGGTTCCACCAAATTCATCTTTTACGATAGCGAGTGAAACTTTGTTCTGTGACATTTCTTCAAGGAGTTCATCAATAGGAGTATCCTTTGAAGCAAAGAGAGGCTTATCAATGAGTCTCTTGATGGTAGGATACTTCTTTGTTTTAAGGTAACGCTTCATATAGCGGCGAATTGAGAGGACGCCGATGATGTTGTCCTTGCTCTCGTCGTATACTGGAAGTCTTGAGTGCGTTGACTCGATGATGGTCTCAAAGGTTTTTTCTGGGTCATCTTTGAGATTAACACCTATGAGGTCAACGCGCGGTGTGGAGATGTCCATCGCTGTGACATCTTCAAACTGTAGGGCGGACGAGAGCAAGTCGCTCTGCTCCTCGTCAATTACGCCGCTCTCTTCGAGATCTTCAATGATGTCATAGAGTTCATCTTCAGTTACAGTTATTTCTGGCTCGCTCTTTGTGAGTAAACCTGCAAGGTATCCGATACCTGAAAGCATTAGAGCGAGAGGTGCTAAGACCTTCATAAAAATAACAAGAGGCCCTGCGCATGACAAGATACAACTTTCGCTGTTCTTCTTTGCAAAACTTTTCGGTAGCATCTCACCAAGAAAGAATACTATGAGAGTGGTGATGATGGTACTGATAGACACGGCACTAAGGCCCCAATTTCTAGTTACGAAAACTGTAACTATAGAGGCAATAGAGATGTGGACGATATTTGTGCAGATAAGGAGAGTAGTTATCGCCTTATCAAAATTATCGAGCGCATAAAGTGCGCGCTTTGCACGTGTGTCGCCACGTTCCAAATCAAGCTTTATCTTATTCTTCGATACGCTTGCTAGTGCGGTCTCGGTAATTGCAAAGTATGCTGCAAGACCAAGTAAGATTAAAATTATTATGAGTGACCCTCGACTGTCGCCGTCCATATACGGATCAAACTCTCCTTTCATGTAATAAAAATTACTTTCAAAGTATATATTAATAAAGAATACTTGTCAAATTGTGTATTTAGTATGGTATAATATTCTCGTTGAATTTTTATGCAAGGGGTTGTTAAATTTGGAAAAGACTTATGTAGGTTGGCAGGAAGCTGACTACGTTTCAGCTCAGAAGGAGTATACGGAGTCTACACCTATGTTCGGTAAAAATGGTAAACTTCTCTGTCCAGGATATGCAAAGCATAATGTTTTTGAGTATGATAGAAATAAGGTTCTCCATAAGATGCGTCGTAAAGAGTGGGACTTCTATCAGCTCTCTGATGGACATTATATGGTTCAGCTCTCAATCGCTAACATCTCACTTGGTGGATATGTTTCACTTGTACTTGTTGACATCAAAGAGGGTAAGACTATCTCGGAAGATATGAACCTCTTTATCGGTCAGACAGATAAATATGCACTTCCTCCAAAGGGTGACGTTCCAAACCACATCCATTTCAAGATTGGTAAGGCAGAAGTTGACTTCAAAACAACTGAGTTGAAGAGAATAATCGACTTCAGATCTCCAAAGTCAGAATGTCACTTTGAGATGGATCAGTATGAGAACCATGAAAATATCACAACAGTTCTTCCTTTTGAAGGACATCCAGACAGATATTTCATGACAACAAAGCAGATGTGTATGCCAGCTGAGGGCTATGTAAAGTGTAAGGGTGAGACATACAACTTCACAAAGGACACTATGTTTGGTTCTCTCGATTGGGGCCGTGTTTGTACTCCATACAGCCTTGTTTGGTACTGGGGTTCAGGCTCAACATATCTCACAGATAAGGACGGCAACAAGCACACATTCGGTTTTGAAATCACATGGGGTATCGGCGATGAGCGCAACGCTACTGAGACAATGATGTTCTATGATGGAAAAGGACACAAGTTTGAAGCAGTAGATGTTGAGACATTCCCAAAACCTGACAAATATATGGAACCATGGAAATTCATTTCAAGAGATGGTCGTTTTAATCTCACAATGACTCCATTCTATGATCACCACTCAGACTTAAACGTTCTCGTTATGCGTATGCACAGCCACCAAGTTCACGGTCTCTGGAACGGTACCGTAACACTCGACGATGGCACAGTTCTTGAAATCAAAGACATGTACGCATTCTGCGAATACGTTGAAAATCGTTGGTAAAAATAAACAACAAACAAACAACAAAGGAGCTCTGCACAGCAGAGCTCCTTTCTTTTATTTACAACATAAATTACACTTTGAACAGTCGCAGCACTTTTTCTTTCTAGGACCAATAATCATTCTAAGCATAGCGACTAAAACTACGAAAGCAACAGTTACGCCTACTGCGTTTGCGGTGCCACTGAGCAGGTTGCCAAACTGGTTAATCATGAGCGAGATTAAGTATGCAAAGCCAGTCTGATAAGCGACAGCGAAGAGAGTCCACTTTGCACTGTTCATCTCGCGCCTTATTGCACCGATAGCGGCAAAGCAAGGTGCGCATAGCAAGTTGAAAACGAGGAATGAGTATCCAGTGATACCAGTGAAACTCGAGGCGAGTGATTCATAGAGCGAGCCACTGTAAAGAACTCCCATAGTACTTACGATATTTTCTTTGGCTACAAGTCCTGTGATGGATGCAACAGCAGCCTGCCAGTTACCAAAACCTAAAGGAATAAAGATCCAGGAGATAAGCTTACCAATGCTTGCAAGGATTGACTTATCGAGTTGATCTTCAGTGAGCATTGTGATGCTGTTGCCGACAAAGCCGAAGTAACTTGTGAACCAGACGAGGATTGTTGAAAGCATGATGATTGTAATAGCTTTTTTGATGAATGACCAGACACGTTCAAAAGTTGCACGGAGGACGTTCTTTAATGTCGGCATATGATATGCTGGCAATTCCATAACGAATGGCGATGGCTCACTGGCAAACATTTTTGTTCTCTTAAGCATTATGCCGGATGTGATGATTGCCAGCATACCGATAAGATATGCCGACGTTGCAACAAGTGCCGAACCACCGAAAAGAGCACCCGCAATCATTGCTATGAATGGAACCTTTGCACCACAAGGGATAAAGGTTGTTGTAATGATTGTCATACGACGGTCTTGCTCGTTTTCAATTGTGCGTGAGGCCATAATACCTGGAATGCCACATCCTGTACCAATGAGCATAGGGATGAAGGATTTTCCTGAGAGACCGAATTTTCTGAAAAGCCTATCAAGTACAAAAGCAATTCGAGCCATATATCCGCATGCCTCAAGGAAGGAGAGCATGAGGAAGAGAACGATCATTTGTGGAACGAATCCAAGTACCGCGCCGACGCCTGCGACAGCACCGTCGATTATAGCGCCGTGAACGACAGGACCGGCACCTAATTTATCTAAAAGTCTACCAATAAGGAGTGGAATGCCATTTTCACCGAAAAGTCCGTCGTTCACCCAATCGGTTGCGGCGGCGCCGACCCCGACCATAGAAATCCAATAAACGAAGAACATAATAACAGCGAAAATAGGGAGACCAAGCCATCTGTTTGTAAGCACGCTATCGATCTTATCTGAAACTGTGAGACCAACTTTCTTTTTCTCATAACAGTCTTTTAAGATAGAAGATATGTAGTTATAGCGTTCGTTTATGATGATGGCTTCGGAATCATCATCCATTTCGTTTTCAGTAGCTTTAATTTCTTTTTCAACATCGATGTTAAACTTTTCGATGACTTTTTTGTCACGTTCAAAAATCTTGATAGCATACCAACGCTCAAGTTCTTCTGGAAGAGCCTCCTCGATATGGGCGATGGCGTGTTCAACAGGACCAGAGAAAATATGTGCTGGTGAGGTACCGGTGTCCTTAGAAGCGAGAATTGCAGCTTCAGCTGCCTCCATTACTCCTGTTCCCTTAAGGGCGGATATTTCAACGATTTCACATCCTAAATGTTTTGAGAGTTTTTCTATATCAATTTTATCTCCGCTTTTTTCTACGACATCCATCATGTTGATGGCGATAACAACGGGGATACCAATTTCTGTAAGTTGTGTTGTCAAATAGAGGTTTCGTTCAAGATTAGTACCGTCAACGATGTTAAGAATGGCATCTGGACGCTCATCAATCAAATAGTTTCTTGCAACAACCTCTTCAAGTGTGTAGGGGGAGAGAGAATAAATGCCAGGGAGGTCAGTGATGATAACGTTATCGTTATTCTTAAGCTTACCTTCCTTTTTTTCAACTGTTACTCCTGGCCAGTTTCCTACGAACTGATTGGAACCGGTAAGAGCATTGAACAATGTAGTTTTACCACTGTTCGGATTACCCGCGAGGGCGATTTTGATTTCCATGATAGTTCCTTTCTTTGATAGTTAACCAAGGTTAACTACTGTTCAAAAATTTTTTAGCCTACTTCAATCATTTCAGCATCGGCTTTACGAAGGGAGAGTTCATAGCTGCGCACGTTGATCTCAACTGGATCACCAAGCGGTGCTACTTTGCGTACGTAAAGTGTTGTTCCTCTTGTAATACCCATATCCATAATTCGGCGCTTAATAGCACCTTCGCCGTGAACTTTTACAACTTCGACGGTTTCTCCAACCTGAACTTCTTTTAATGTTTTCATGTTTCACCTCCACAAGTTACCCATAGTTAACTTGCATCTCTATTATAGTTACCCTCAGTTAACTAATCAAGTCCATTTTAAGATTTTTTTGATTTAAGATACAAAATATGATAAGATTTAAGCATCTATTAGGGGAGGGATAACCCATGGCTCTTCAAGAATCTGGAGAAATGTATTTAGAAACAATACTGATTCTTTCAAAAAAGAATAATGTTGTTAGAGCAATCGATATTGCAGAAACAATGGGTTACTCTAAGCCTGCAGTAAGTCGCGCACTTAGCAAACTCAAAGAAGAGAAGCTAATCATAACCGACCAAGATGGGTATATCGCATTCACAGAAAACGGTCGTCAAATCGCAGAAAAAGTCTATGAAAAGCATCTTCTTCTCACCGACTTCATCATGCGTCTCGGCGTAGACGAAGAAACCGCCTCCACCGATGCTTGTCGCATAGAACACGTCATCAGCGACACCACCTTCAACGCCATGATAAAGCACGCCAACAAAACAAAGAATAAATAAAAAAGCGCCCAAAAGGGCGCTTTCTCTATTCTATTTAAATCTCAATATTATGATCTTTCTTTATTAGTTCCTTGTAACACTTATAGCAGAGACCTTGGTAGCTTTCACTGCCACCCATAAATACTTGGTTTCCTTCAATGATAATCTTACCATTTTCATCAAAACGACCATTTACAGTAGCTTTTTTACCACACTGGCAAACTGATTTAATCTCAGTGATAGAATCCGCTATTTCAAAGAGCCTTGTGCTACCTGGGAACATCTTAGTTCTGAAGTCTGTACGAAGACCGAAGCAGAGGACTGGGACATCGAGATCATCAACAATACTTTTAAGCTGATCAACCTGCTCTTCAGTTAAGAACTGGCATTCATCGCAGATGATAACGTCCACGCGCTCTGGTAAATCCGCATATCTATTAATTAGGTTGTCAGTTGGCGCGATAACATCTGCGATAGCCTTAAGGCCAATACGCGACATCAAAATGGCTTCGCCGTCACGCGTATCAGCAGAAGGTTTAACGAGCCAAACCTTGTTACCTTTTTCCTCGTAGTTAAATTTTGTCATTAATGCTTGGGCTGTTTTTGAACTACCCATAGCTCCAAACTTAAAATAAAGTTTTGCCATATCAATCACCGTAATGTATTATACCATTATGAGGTGCATTAAACAATGATACTAATTGCAAATATTATAGATTTTCTTGCATCGATGGTTCAGGTTGGTTCAGGAGTCTTAAAAAGTAAAAGTAAAATATTGATATCGCAGATTGTAATGCTCACGATGCAGACGGTCAGCATGTTCATGCTCGGCGGCATCACAGGTGCCATCAGCAACATCATCTCCTGCATTCGAAACTATCTCTGCTATAAAGAAAAACTGAACTGGCCAATCAAAATCATCCTAATAATCATCCAGCTTGTAATGACGATAAAGTTTAACACTCAAGGCGCACTTGGTTGGATTCCATTTATTGTTTGTACAGTCTTTGTCATCTTCATGGATATCAAGGATGAAATCAAATTTAAAATTTTAGTGACAGCAAGCTTCTTGCCTTGGTGCTTCTACTTCTTTGCAATTAAATCATACACAGGTGGTACCTTTGCCGCCATTACAACATTTACAAACCTCATCGCATTAATCAACA
The DNA here is from genome assembly GCA_018065925.1 of Candidatus Limimonas coprohippi. Lineage (GTDB taxonomy): Bacteria > Bacillota > Clostridia > Oscillospirales > Acutalibacteraceae > UBA1227. The sequence goes on along the minus strand of JAGHSI010000065.1, from coordinate 2,640 downwards.
TGATTAAAGATAAGAAACAGGAAGAATAGTATGTACATAGATGAACACGTATACACAACTAAACCAGAAGACACAAACCGTATTCCAGAGGAATACTTAATCTACGACAAGCTCATAGAACTCGGCATACCTTTTGAGCGGGTCGATCACGACCATGCCGACGATATGGAAGCTTGTCGTCTAATAGAAAAAACGCTTGGCGCCAAAATTTGTAAAAATCTCTTCTTGACCAATCGCCAACAGACAGATTTTTACCTTCTTCTCATGCCTGGCGACAAACCTTTCAAAACAAAATACATCACTGAACCTCTCGGTTGTTCAAGGCTCTCCTTTGCAACACCAGAACACATGCAAAAATATCTTAAAACTATCCCAGGTTCAGCCAGTGCTCTTGAACTTCTCTTTGACACAGACAACGTTGTTAAACTCGTAATTGACAACGACCTTCTCAAAGATGAATTCATCAGTGGTCATCCAGGTATCTCCACCTCAACCATCAAACTCAAAAAAGAAGACATGTTCAAATATATCAAATCAACCAACCACGAACCAACCTTCATCGACCTTCCCGACCCACGTGATGAAGAATAACAATTAATCAAAAACAAAATAAAAAACAAGGCGGTAGGACATTTCCTACCGCCTTTATTCTACCTATAAATATCCTCACTTAAAACTTCACACTTAACACTACCAAGAGAAATCTCAGATAAATCCTTTTCAAACTTTGAAACCATATTCTCTAAAATAAGAAAACTTACTTCGACATTCTCTTTAAAATCAGCATTCTCAACACTACCACCATTACTGCTAATAATGTTTTCAAGCTTTCCATAAAGGTTGTAGTCAACAACGGCAGATAGCCTGGTGTAAGGCTTCATCTCTTTTACTCCGGCAGCAGTCACTGCGATAGACGCAGCGTGCGAATAAGCTCGCACAAGGCCGCCTCCACCAAGTAAGATTCCGCCAAAGTATCGAGTTACGACTACGACGCAGTCCACGACGTTTGACTTTTGTAAAACGTCAAGCACCGGCATACCTGCCGTGCCCTGTGGCTCTCCGTCATCAGAAAATCTACTGGCACCCGACTTCAATACATATGCATACACATTATGCTTTGCATCCCAATGTTTCTTCTTGATGCCTTCAATAAACTCAAGTGCTTCAGCCTCAGTAGTAACAGGTTTAATATACCCGATAAACCTTGATCTTTTCTCGGTGAATTCATCAAAAGTTTCTTTTTCAACTGTTAAATATGAATTTCCCATATTTACCTCAACCTATTTTTTCTTAAAAAAACAAATTATTTCTTTATACGAAAACAATTCAATAATAGCTACAAGATTTATCCAAGTAAAATTTTAGTAGTTACTGTATCCTCATTATGATAGTCTGGACGTGGGACGAGGGTACGTGCATGACCTTCGCAGGTTGATGCACAAAGGCCACATCCAAGGCACTTCTCAGCATCGAGTACGGCTTTGCCATTTATCATTTTATTTGCATCAAAGAAGCAACGGCTTACGCACTTGCCACAGCCAGTGCACTTGCTTGCGTCCTGAGTTACAACTTCAGGACCTGCAAGTACCTGGTCCCTACGGCCGGCCTTGTAAGCACGGATTGGAACACAGATTTCATCATCACAGTTACATACAACAAAAGTCCATTTACCACTGCTATGGCAATAGAGGATTGAGTGTACAAGACCACACTCATCGAAATAGTGAATCATATCCTTTGCTTCTTCTGCTGTCTCTATAATTCTGTATGGCTCACCAACACCATTGCGCTTTACATCAAGTTGAGAGTAAAGGTTGGCAGTGTAGAGGAGGGCCATATCTTTTTCTACTGGCTCTTTGAAAGTATTGGTTGCTGTCTGACATACACACTTAGTAACAGCCATACGTGGTGATTCATTACCAGCATTCTGCGTATATATGAAGTCAATAAAGCGGCACACAGCCTCAGTAGATACAACTACTTCACGTGGAAGTGACTTTGGTGTTGCAAGCTTGTTATAAAGCTTAGTCCTTATCGGACTGTCATACATGAAAGTTGTAGTCTTGAGGATTGCTGGCTCTACAAATCCATATATCCACTGCTGAATGTACTGTCCACGCTTAACTGGCTTGAGTGTTGCTGTCTCTGGATCCATTACCAAACCCTGTGAATACTTCTTTTTCATCTTTGCACCAACCTTTATCAGAATAGTCACAGACATTATACCATACTTTACCATTCGTCGCTACGAACGGTCACTAAAGTCCCACAATTCGTACCACTGATATGTGATAATAGTACCGTTGGGAGGTATACCTATGAAAAATAACAATGAATACAACAAGCATAACCCACAACTTTTTGAGTACGACAGACAAGCAAAAAACATCATAACTAACCAAGAAATTCTACAGCAGAAGCAGCTTACAGAACACCGCAAGGCAGCATTACATAACAATGATTTTAGTTGCATGTTGAAGAAGTAATACCGCTGGGAATTTGTATTACAACGAATGGGGATAAAATTGAATACCTTTGGTTGCTAAAATGCCTACCGCACGTAGCATTTTAGCTAACCGTTCGTACTATTTTTCAGCACCATTCGTGATGGACGAATGGTGCTATTTTATAGTATAATGT
>JAGHSI010000112.1 GCA_018065925.1 Candidatus Limimonas coprohippi | reverse complement strand
GTGTTATTTTCAAGAAATAACTATCTAAATTGAAACTTGAAAAAACAACTAAATAAAAATTCTTAAAAGTCTCCGTAAGTTTTACTTTCGGAGGCTTTTAACATCTTGCAACAATACCTAAAAATGTGTATTATATTTAATTGGTGAAACTTCTTATTTGCTGGAATAGCTCAGTTGGTAGAGCAGCTCATTCGTAATGAGCAGGTCGCGTGTTCGAGTCACGTTTCCAGCTCCATTTTAAAAGGAAGTGATCTTATGAAAATTGATCCTGTTCGAGTTGAGAAAATCGTTTCAAGTTTTATCGGCAAATCTTTCTTTTATAACACTATTATTGACTTAACAGACGACTACTGCATTACTTTTGCATCAGCCGACCGTTTTGTTGAACGCACATTCTCCGAATTTGTAGATGTCGCAAGATCCCTCACACATCCGTTGTTCAAGAATAAACTTGAGACCGATTTGAATATTGAGAACTTAAAACTTGCCTATAAGAACAGAAGGACTATCCGCGTAGAGGTCCTCCTACAAGATTTTCACGAAAAGACTGAATATCATTGGAACCGTCTTCGTCTTATCCCGATAGATGACGGCACAGGTCACGTTGTATTCTTCTTAAACCTTCTTAGAGTCGACGATGATATTAGAAGATTTGAGAACAACCGTGCCGAGCTCTTTAACAAAGCAGTTATCGAGCAACTTATAAGCAATTATCTTCTCATCTATGTTATAGATCTTTCAAACGGTATGAGCCGTCTTGTATTCTCAAACGAAGGAAATTCATACAACGAATACGCCAAAGGTTTTGATTCACACTACGACATGATGATGGACTCTTGTGAGCAATATGTCGCTGATGACTTTAAAGTTTCTTTCGCTCGATTTGCAGATTACAAATATGTCAGTGAACAGCTCAAAGAAAAAGAACGTCTTGTATTAGTTTTAAGAGACAAAGCTGGAAGGGCGTATGAGATGACCATCTCAAAATTCCCTGAATATTCAGATGATTATCCAGTTGTCATTTTCTCGCTTAAAGAAATCGTTTAATAGCAAAAAAATAACTCCTTGTACTACTTTAGTACAAGGAGTTTTTATTATGTCCTTATTTCTTAAGAGCAATTTTTTTCTTCAAAAGATCGGCGTTTGAAGCAAATTTTATAGCATTTGCTTCCGAGATAATGCCGGCATTAAAAAGATCGTAAATACTTGAATCCATAGCTACCATTCCCTCAGCAGCTGAGGTTGAAATAATTGAGTCTATCTGATGAACCTTTGATTCACGAATCATATTTCTAATAGCACTATTAAGATTCATAACTTCAAATGCAGGTGTCAAAGAACCATCAACTGTAGGAATGAGTTGCTGTGATACAACGCACTGAAGAAGCTGTGCAAGCTGAACTCTAATCTGTTGTTGCTGGTTTGGTGGGAATACGTCGATTACACGATCGATAGTATTTGCAGCACCTACTGTATGAAGTGTAGAAATTACAAGATGTCCTGTCTCCGCAGCTGTCATAGCTGTTTTTATAGTCTCATAATCACGCATCTCACCGACAAGAATAACGTCTGGTGCTTGACGAAGACAAGCACGAAGTGCAGCAACATAATCCTCTGAGTCAGAGCCAATCTCACGCTGTGAGATTACGCACTTGTTATTTCTATGCAAATACTCAAGTGGCTCTTCAAGAGTGATAATATGTCCATTCCTTGTCTTGTTGATACGATCAATAATACAAGCAAGTGTTGTAGACTTACCTCCACCTGCAGGACCAGTTACAAGCACGAGACCCTTTGTTTTCTCAGCAATAGACATTACTGACTCGGGGATACCAAGTTCTTCATAATTTGGAATGTCAAAAGATACAAGACGAATGACAGCTGCGAGTGAACCACGTTGCTTATATGTTGACACTCTGAATCTCGAAAGGCCAGAGATGGCAAGTGAAAAGTCATCGTCACCAGTCTTTAAAAGTTTGTCCATTGGACGACCTGCAGTGTCATACATCTCTTCAACAAGTGAACGAGCAGAAGCAACGCTTACCCTCTCATTCTCCTCACCAGCGACCGGAGCTATAATGCCGTTAACCTTATAGCTAAGTGGCAATGAAGTAATTACAAAAATATCAGATGCTTGCTGTTCAACAGCACCTTTAAGTAATGTTAATAAGTCCATTAGTTCACACCATCCCAAAGTTGAATTTCAGCGTCTGGGCTCCATTCAGCCACATTCTTAAGTTCCCATTTTATAGTTTCTAAAGCATTTGGCATATCGGAACGAAGTCCATTATAGCAAAGTTCGACTTGAAGTTCCTGGTTCTCATCAACCGTCTCTGCATATTTGAAATGATATCCATCATCTTCTACAGTAACAGTAACACCATCAATTTCAACTTGTTCGCCCCTTGCGAGAGCCTCTTTAATTTTTCCTTCAGTCATTACAGCTCTAGTGTCAGCTTCGTAGTATGTCTTGATTGCATTTGAAGACTTTTCAGCAAGTTTAAACTCATTGTTTGCTGTAACAAATGTAAGTACGGCAAAAATTGTAAGGCAGAGTACTGAGAACACCATGATTATACTTGCGCTGCCGATATTAATACCGGATGACTTTCTTTCATTCTGTTGCATCAGTCTACCCCCTTTTCTGGACAAACCGCGCAATCCATAGAGAAAAGCTCTGCTCCGCTCTTGTCATACACAACAATTTTTGCCTGTGTATAGTATTCCTCCTCGTGTTCAACGAGAGTTGCACGATATTCGCCTTCAAACTCCTTAGCCATAGTCCAATCAGCATCATAATAAACAGTATATACATCATTATAATCGGTGGCATAAGGGTAAACCTTTGAGAGATCTGTTCCATCAAGTTTCTCCGCTTTATAGCATTCCGCAAGACTCTCGGCAGCAAAACTTGCATTTGTCATATTCCTTGCAAGGTCTGTTTTCACTTTTGCACTTGAAAATACCTTCATGCAAATTGCAGCGGAGAGCGCGAAGAACATGATAACAATAATAAGTTCCATCAAAAAGAGTGATGACTTTGAACGTGAATTTGTTTTCATGCCTCGTCACCTCCCAACTGAGATTCAACATGAAGTGTGGCAAAAGCAGTTGTACCGTTTTCACCAACACAAGTTATTTTTATTAAGTTTTCACTTACATCAAACTCAAGCGATTTAGCCTCAATAATATCAAGGCCATCCTTAAGTTCGAATTCTTGACCCTTTTCAACCATGATTTCCATGATTGAACCTTCATAACAATAGATATATGTAGTGTAGTCTGTACCGCCCATGAGCTCATCAATTGCCAAAGCCTGTGCGCCATCAATTTCAGTCACATAGATTTTGTCTTTTGAGTCATAGTGATTGACTTTAGCAGTTATGTAAGAGAGCGCAGTACGTTCCTGATATCTCTCAGTCATAACACTCTGTGTGTCCTTGTAAACACCCGCTCCGCTCATAAGTACAAACAGTACCGTTACAGCGAAAACAGCGAAGAGAACAAGCACAAAGATACTATCTACTGTGTAACCAGTTCTCTTTTTCACTCTGACACATCCTCCTCTACGCCAAGTTCAATAATCTGCATATCAGGCATAATGTTTGAACCAATTGCAACATATCCGATAGCATATTTATCTTTGTCATAGGTAAGGCCGTAATTGTCTTCAAGATACTGAACACTTGATGGGTATGCACCCTCAAGTGCGTAGCAACTCACGACAGCCTTATGGAGGTTTTCTTCGAGGACATTTTTGCCTTCAGCAGCCGAACTCTTTTCGGCAGTGTTTACACCATAGATAAAGAAGCCAAAAATCATAACGAAGAAAACTATTGCCAGAAGGTGCCCGCGAAGCACTTCAAGCACTCCACGTTTCCTTACTTTAGTTTCCATATCTTACCCCCAAAGTCCTTAACCTATTGTGGTCATAATGCTCATAAGTGGGAGCATAACTGAAAGCAAAATAACGCCAACGATAATCGACATAATGATTACGAGCGTTGGCTCTACTTTGTTAATTACAGATTCAATATTCTCGTCTACTTCCATCTCGCTACGACGAGCGATTTCATCCATAACCTGATCTGCAGTACCGGTCTTAAAACCAATTGAAAGCATACGGCAATACATGCTACTAAATATTTCAGATTTTGCAACGGCGTCAACGAAGAGTTCGCCACTCTTCATAAGTTCACGGCACTTTGCAATTCTTCCGAGCATTACAGGGTTCTCTGTGATGCGTTCAACCATGTCAAGTGACTCCTCAGTGTCAAGGCCTGAAGCCAATGTCATAGCCATACCGTTTGCAAAACGGGCAGACGCAATTTTCTTTGCAAGTTTTCTGTTAGATGTAAACTTGTTCCAAAAATTTACAAACTTAAGTGAAAGATTTGGCATTGCGCTTATGAATATGATTACAATTGCGATAGCAACAAGAACTGCAAGAATTACTGCAGAATATTTTGTAACGCCTGTGCCGAAATTCATAATTGAGATGGCAAGTGGGCTCATCTCTGCACCAAGTTCGTTAAATACATCATTAAAAATAGGAAGCACTTTAGTGATGAGCACTCCTATTACGAGAAGAAGCATACACATCAAAACGAAAGGATAAACAACAGCATTTTTAATGCTTCTTGTGATTTGAACCTGTCTCGTATAATAAGCAGAGAGAGCTGAAAGAACAGCTTCCTGTCTACCTGTTCTCGAACCAATTTCAATCATATCAATCAAATATTTTGGGAAACAGCCAGCTTCAGTCAAAGCTTCTTCAAGGCTTACGCCGGCATCCATTTTCTTATAAAGACCTGTAAGCATCTCCTTTAAATCTTTATCTGTCTCATCCTGCGAAAGCATAAAGAGTCCCTCAGTGAGTGAGATGCCCGCTTTAAGGCAGAGTGAGAGTTCCATACAAAATGATGAGAGATAAGGTCCATCAAGCTGTTTAATACTCATTTTTTAATCTCCTTAATATTAATAGTAGTACATGGCTGAATATGAACTCTTTTGCGACCAGTCACAGGTGTTACCACCGGTTGAAGCAAAAGTAGGATCCATAAGTTTCCATGTGTTTCCGTTAAATTGAATAATTCCGTTTACCCAACCCGAGCCCTTAACGTAGGTACTGATCCAAGCATGATATGTACTACCATTTACATAACCAATACAAACTTTAGTTGGAATTCCTTGTGTTCTAAGCATTGCCGCCATAGTCGAAGCGTAATCAAAACATATGCCTGACTTTGATGACCAAACACTGTTAAGATTTGGTACATATGCAGCGGAAGCTACCGAAGATGCCTTGCCGTAGTCATACCTGAAGTTCTTTACAACATAATTATAAATAGCTTCAATCTTTGCAACTTCGCTGTCACAGCCCCTTGTGAGTTCCGCTGCGTATGTAACGCACGAAGTGCCTCCACTATAATCGCAGTAAATATTTGGTCTATAAAAAGCAGCTGTAGAATAAGAAAGCTCTACATTGATATCCACACTACCTACAACCGAGTAAGAATTACCGCCATCGTTAGCGAGAGCTCTAAAAGTATATGTTCCATTTCCGTTTGTCAATGGAATCGCTTCCCAATTCCTAGAGAAAATCGGATAAGTTGGCGTTGAACCACCTGGCACTGTCACCTGCAAACGAACATTGGAATGACCTCCAGAATATTTGAACATTACATATCCATTTGCGGCATTTGAATAGTCTATCTGTGTGCCATCGCTCAAAGTCTCAACTGCTGTACCAGGAGCAGAGTTTGAATACACCTGCGGAGCATAATAAGTGTTTGATTTTTTCGGTGCAACTGTTGTTGATTTTGTCGTGCTCTTAGTCTGTCCACCAGTTTGCTGTCCACCACTTTGCTTTGTAGTTTTTGCATAAGTGTAGTTCTTAGTTGTTGATTGACCACCTACATGCTTCGTTGTCTTACTAGTCATATTAGAAGAATCTGAAGTAGTTGATTCAGCCTCGCTTGACTCCTCTTCAGGAGTCTTTTTAGAGGTTGTCGTTTCGGTAGTCTTTTCAGACTCTGTTGTTTTCTCAATGGTCGGATTGTTATCATCTCCGCACGCAGAAAATGAGAAAATCAACATAAGAGCAATTAGCAAAATCGCAACTATGCGTCGTGATTTTAATTGCATATTTTTAACCTCATTATAAAAATACTTCTTTATAATATTATAATTATTATAGCCTCTAAAAGCCCAAAAATAAAGCAAAAAAAAGGTTGCACCTGCTCTTTCGTTATGATAGTATGTAATCTAGTTTTTTTAAAACTGAATATTTTAGCGGAAGAGGTAAAATTTATGGAAAGAATAGGATTTGATAACGACAAATATCTAAGAACACAATCAGCTCATATTGCCGAACGTATCGAACAATTCGGCGGCAAACTCTACCTTGAATTTGGAGGAAAACTCTTTGACGACTACCATGCTTCAAGAGTACTTCCAGGATTCAAACCCGACTCAAAACTCCAAATGCTTTGCGAGCTCAAGGATAAAGCTGAAATCGTAATCGCAATCAATGCAAACCACATCGAAAAGAACAAGGTTCGCGGCGACATCGGCATCACTTATGACCTTGAAATCCTTAGACTTATTGACGCTTTCAAGAACATCGGCCTCTACGTTGGCTCAGTTGTAATGACACAGTACAGCAATCAGCCAGCAGCAACTGCTTTCAAAAATCGCCTCGAAAGTATCGGCATCGATGTTTATAGACACTACCCTATTGAAGGCTATCCTTCAAATATTCCGCTTATTGTTTCTGACGAAGGTTTCGGCAAAAACGAATACATCCACACAACTCGTCAGCTTGTTGTAATTACCGCTCCAGGCCCTGGCTCTGGAAAAATGGCAACTTGTCTTTCACAGCTCTATCATGACAACAAACGTGGCATCAAATCTGGTTATGCAAAGTTTGAGACATTCCCAGTTTGGAATTTGCCACTTAGTCATGCAGTAAACCTTGCATACGAAGCTGCAACTGCAGACCTCGATGACATCAACATGCTCGACCACTTCCATCTCGATGCATATGGTGTTAAAACAGTAAACTATAACCGTGACCTTGAAGTATTCCCAGTACTCAACGCTATGTTCGAAAAGATCTACGGTTCATCACCTTATAAATCACCTACGGATATGGGTGTAAACATGGTTGGCCACTGCATCATTGACGATGATGCTTGTACAGCGGCTTCAAACCAAGAGATTATCCGCCGCTACTACAAAGCTCTTTGTGACAAGAAAAAGGAACTTATTGATGCATCCGTTGTCTCAAAACTTGAGCTCTTGCTCAAGCAGGCTGGCCTCTCAGCTGATGACCGCGAGGTTATCGCAGTATCACTTGCAAAATCTCGCGATAATGAAGGTGTTCCAGCCGCTGCTATTGAGCTTCCAGACGGCCACATCGTAACAGGCAGAACAACAGACCTCCTCGGTGGCTGTTCCGCAGCTCTCCTCAATGCACTTAAGGAACTTGCTGGAATCAATGACGATGTACATCTTATTCCACCTATGGTATTTGAACCAATTCAGGCCCTTAAGACTAAAGATCTCGGCAGTAAGAACCCTCGTCTTCACACAGATGAAACTCTTATTGCTCTTTCAATTGCAGCTGCAACAGATGAGAATGCCGCAAAAGCTATGAGCTGTTTGCCAAAACTCCGTGGCTGCGAAGCTCACTCAACAGTTATCGTATCTTCAGTTGATGATAACATCTTCAAGAAACTCGGCATCAGTTTGACATGCGAACCAGAGTACCAGACAAACTCTCTTTATCACAAATAATTAAGATAAAAGAAAACCCGCTCGACACCGAGCGGGTTTTTTGCTTATATTAAACTATTTCGCCTTCAAGTTTTTCACTCTCTGTAATTGGTTTGATTCTATCAAAATCAATCATCTTAAGAATTCTAGTCTTAAAGAAGAAGAGTGTAACAGCAAGCGACATACATTCTGCAATTGGAAATGCAAACCATACATTTGAGAGTTCACCTGTAAGTGAGAGCAAATAAGCTGCCGGAACAAGTACTACAAGTTGGCGCATCAACGATACAACCATTGAGAAAGTTGCTTTACCGAGTGCCTGGAATGTAGCTCCAATAACGATACAGAAGGCAGCGATTAAAAAGTGTGAAGCGATAATACGAAGTGCTGGGATTCCAATCTCCATAAATGCCGCATTTTCCAAAGGATCGTTGGATTTGAAGAGAGAAAGCAAAGCACCTGGGATAAATTCAAAAGTTATAACGCCGACGGTCATCATAATCACAGCAACTGTAAGAGAAAGTTTAAGAGTCTTAATAATTCGATCACGGTTTCTTGCGCCATAGTTGTAGGCGATAATTGGAATGATTCCGTTATTAAGACCGATAACTGGCATTAATATAAAACTTTGAAGTTTGAAATATGCGCCAAATACCGCAACCGCAGTTTTTGTAAAACCAATAACAATCTTGTTCATTCCATAGGTCATAATTGAACCAATTGATACCATAACAGTTGATGGAATACCTACTTGATATACACGCTTAAAGATATATCCTTCAGGATTCATGTGCTTAAATCCAAACTCAATTTCTTTGTTAAGCTTGATGTTCAAGAAGATACCAAGAATGCAGGCAATGCATTGTCCTATACATGTAGCAATAGCAGCTCCCTTGACTCCGAGTTCTGGGAGACCAAAGTAACCAAAGATCAAAATTGGGTCAAGGATAATATTAATGACAGCACCTGTAACCTGGCTTGCCATAGCGAGAACTGTTCTTCCCGTTGAAACGAGAAGTCTCTCACATAACATTTGACCAAATAAGCCAAATGAGCAACAGAGTACTATCCTTGTATAGGCAACACCATAGGAGATGATAGCCTGGTCACTTGTCTGCGATGCGAAAAAGATGTTCGTTATTGTAAGACCTAAAATAAGGAATATGAGGTATGAAATGCCGACAAAGTAAGGTGTATGATTTGCAACTTTGTTTGCCATTTTATAATCCTTTTCACCAAGGCTTTTTGAAAGGAAAGCATTGATACCAACTCCTGTACCTGTACCAACGGCAATCATGAGATTCTGTATAGAGAATGCAAGTGACACCGCTGAGAGAGCATCCTGTGAAACGCGAGATACAAAAACACTATCTACGATATTATAAAGGGCCTGTACAAGCATCGAAATAATCATAGGAGCAGCCATAGTTGCAACAAGTTTTCCGATAGGCATAGTACCCATCTTATTTTCTTGTTTAAGTTCTGCCATTAAAAATTTCCCCCACTATCTTTTTGCAGTTTTGTGAACATAAACTGATCTGTATTTTGAATAAACAATAAGTTGGCTCTTATAAATACCAAAGTATCCGGAGAGCATATATGATAATGCAATTGCAAGACAGAAGAACCAGAGCCCCTGACCACCAAAGAGTTCAATTGCAATTATAATCGATGAAATTGGACTGTTAGTTACACCACAAAAAACAGCAACCATGCCGAGAGCCGCACAGAATGAAGGCGGCATTCCAATTATCCCACCAACGAGGCAACCAAAGGTTGCACCCATGAAGAGTGTTGGCACGATTTCGCCACCTTTATAGCCACCCGCAAGTGAAACAGCCGTAAGAATTAGTTTTATAAGGAATGCATACCAAATAACCTTACCGGATAAGGCCGAGAGTATTACACTTGTTCCAAGCCCATTGAAGTCTTGATTTCCAATAATTAAATAAGCAAGGATAATAAGACCACCAGATACTAAAACTCTTATATAAGGATTCTTAAGAAAACGACCAAAGCCACGCTCCGTCAATGCAAATACGACACAAATTAATATTGAGAGCATTGCGAAGAGGAGACCTAAGAGTCCAGTCATCGAAACAGTAAAAGGCGTAAAATCGGGGATAGGTCCCAAAGTATATGTAGCATATTTAACGCCAAGAAATTTTGCGAGGTTATACGCAGTGAGCGCGGAGACAAGGCAAGGCACAAGTGCGGCATAGTACATAACCCCAACAGAGATAACTTCCATCGCAAAAATTGCTGCCGCAAGCGGTGTGCCAAAAAGCGCCGCAAAAGCCGCGCTCATGCCAGTCATAATGAGCATCTTCTCATCATTTTCATTAAGTTTAAGAAGTTTACTAATGGTATGACCCATTGATGCGCCCATCTGGAGAGCCGCACCCTCACGGCCAACTGATGCACCAAACATATGTGAAATAATAGATGAAACAAAGATAAGCGGAGTCATTATAAAGTGCATCTTATCATCAGAATTTATGCAGGCTATAACAGTATTAGTGCCACGTGATACCTCAGAGCCAAGTTTTTCATAGAGAAAAACAATCAAAAGACCTGCAACAGGTAAGAGATATATGAGCCAGCCGTTCTCAAGTCTTAAATCTGTGACATATGACAATGCATACGCAAATCCGCTGGAAATAAGGCCAAGTACAAGTCCGATAACTATAGAGAAAAGAATCCATTTAAAGCAAACATAGATATGTACAAAAAACTTTCTGCCTTCCCGTTTAGAAGTTTCTTTATATGATTCAAGCAATTCTTTAAACAAATTCCTTCCCCCTTTCGACAAGAAAACACCGCTCTCAAGCGGTGTTGTTTAGTTCTCTTTTTTATTTTTAATAACTTTAGTGATGATAAAAGTCATCCAGCATACAGCAAGAATAACAAGCGGAACAATAATCCCTACCTTATCGAAAGATGCTTTATCGCTTGATCCATCTTGCTCGGGAACAGACTGTGAACCAAGATCACCCCAAACATCAACATTTGAGAGCTCAGATTTTGCTGCTGCAAATGGAGTCTTATCCTCATATTCAACTGTCTCTTCATCTACTGCCGTTGTGCCCTGAGTAACAAAAACTGGTGATTTGTCAGTTGTTTCTTCTGCCAGAGCATAAACAGAGAGTGCAATAATAAGTGCAAGCACTAAAACAAGTGCTAAAACACACTTAAAAGCTCTGTTATTAATCATCTTTTATCACCTATTAACATAAATGCTCATAATACTCTAATAAAATAACATATAGTTATAAAGCGTTCAAGAGTTGCTTTGACGATATTGCACTATAAAGTTGTTAATAATTTGTTCAAAATGTATATTGGGGTATGTGTTAGAATGTTTCTATATTAACGAAAGGAGTGTAGTTATGAAAATTAGAGCTTTTGCAAAAATCAATTTGATGCTTGATATCTTTGGAAAAACCGAAGATGGATATCACAGCCTCTTTATGATTATGCAGTCTATCGGCATCTATGACGATGTCACTATTGAACTCCATGGTAAACCAGACGAGATTTTTCTCTCATGCTCAAATCCTGCGCTCCCAACAAATGAATCAAACATAGCATATAAAGCTGCAAAAGCTTTCTTTAGTTACTGGAACAATTCAGAAAAGATTAACCCTGGAATAAAAATTCACATCGAAAAAAATATTCCTTTTGCAGCAGGCCTTGCTGGCGGTAGCGCAGATGCCGCCGCTGTCATTTTCGGACTTAATAAAATATTAAATGCAAATCTCGACTTAGAGGAACTTTGCAACATAGGTGTAAAAGTCGGTGCTGATGTGCCATTTTGTCTCAAAGGTGGCACTATGGTAGCCCAAGATATCGGCCAAGTTCTAGCTCCACTCCCACCCATCAAAGACACCTATATCGTTCTTGTAAAGCCAGATCAAAATGTATCAACAAAAGCCGCCTACGATGCCTTTGACAATGCTACAGATATTCGTCACTGTGACACAAATGGCATCATTCACGCCCTCGCAAACCGACAGGATTATTTTGGATATGTTCAAAATGTCTTTGAACAGTTTATTGAAGTGCCAGACCGTGTTGATATCAAAGCAATCATGCGCAGGTATGGTGCAAAAGCCACTTGCATGAGTGGCTCCGGCCCATCTGTGTATGGTCTCTTTGACAGTGAAATCAAAGCCCGTGCATGTGCAAATGAACTTGAGAAAAAGTATAGGAATACTTTTTGTACCACACCTGTTGACAAAAGTTTAACAATCAAGTAAACTATCAACATACTACTTAGCAATTTCCCTGGACTCTCGCTCTAATCAGCGGGGGCCCTTTATATTTCTGTTTTGGATTGTTAAAATTGTAACAATCTTTTACATAAATCATTCACCATAAGGAGATTAAAAGATGAAATTAGAAGACATTATGTCAAAAATGTCTGAGAGCACAACTGCAAGCAAAGCTCTCAAATGTATCACAGCAGCGACAGAATACGGCCTTTTCCAGGACATTATTCCTTTCCAGGACGTTATCGAGGGACCAGGTTCTTCAACTCGCACGGTTGATTTGCTTAAAGCAAACAAAGGATCAAAGGCCCTTATCGTTACAGATGCTATGCTTGTAAAGCTCGGCGTAATAAACCCAATGCTTGAAGCAATGGACAACGCAAACTTCCCTTATGCAATTTTCGACGGCGTAGAACCTAACCCATCAATTGAAAATATCGAAGCTTGCTTTGACACCTATATCAATAACGGATGTAACTGCATAGTTGCATTCGGCGGCGGTTCATCAATGGACTGTGCAAAAGTAGTTGCCTGCCGTGTGGCAAAGCCAAACATGCCAGTTATCAAAATGAGTCGTCTTATGGGTTATTTCCCTGTTACTCTCACTGGCGACGCAAAGAAAGTTCCTTTCCTTGCTGCAGTTCCAACAACAGCCGGCACTGGTGCCGAGTCAACTGTAGCAGCAGTTGTGTCAAACCACGCTATTGATAAGAAGGTAACTATCACAGATATCGCTATGCGTCCAAAGGCTGTTATACTCGACGCCTCTCTCGCCGCAGGCCTTCCACCAAGACCAACAGCAGAGACCGCAATCGACGCTTTCTGCCATTGCCTTGAAGGTTATCTCAACAAATCACACAACCCACGTACAGACGAATATGCGATTCGTGGCATGAGACTCATCAAAGAAAACATTGAAGCTGCTGTTAACGACGGCAAAAATCTCACAGCCCGTCAGAACCTTACAAATGCAGCTTACTTCGGTGGCCAAGTTTTGAACTTTGAGATGACAGGTTATGTTCATCCTTTCTGCCATAAAATTGGTGCAAAATACAGCCTTGTTCACGGCCGTTGCATCGGTGCCGTTCTCCCAATAATCCTTGAGGAGTACGGCAAAGACGTTGAAAAGCGTCTTGCAAAGGCCGGCGTTTTAATCGGCATTTCTGATCCATATGCATCAGAATCAGAACAGGCAAAGCAGATTATCGCTTGGATTCGCGACTTTGATGCTAAATACGGCATCGCTGCTACAATTCCAGAAATCAACGAAGCAGACTTTGAAGAAATTGCTGATTCAATCATGCTTGAGAATATCGTTTATCCTACAGTAACTGTATTCACTCGCGAGCAGATTTATAGCATCCTCAAGAAAATTAAAGGTTAATTATCGCTAATCACGTTTGAATTTAAAATAAACGAAAAGGACTTAGGAACGATTGCTTCCTAAGTCCTTTTTGTTTTTATTTTTGCTTTAATTTTTTAATAAGTTCCTCATCTGGAGTTACAAAAATCGTCCAGTTTTCGTGGAAAATAACCTTTCCAGGCTTCGCACCTGTTGGCTTCTTAAGATTCTTTACCAAGGTATAATCTACGGGAATTTGTTTTGCTCCCGACTCACCTGCTGTACTATGAAAAGCAGCAATAACCGCTGCCTCTTCAATAGCCTGATCTGAAATCTCACCATTCTTATTCTCAATGATTACATGTGAACCAGGAAAGTTCTTTGTATGCATCCACATATCGAGCTTTGCAGCCTGTTTCATTGAAAGTTTGTCATTTTGAAGATTATTTCTACCAACTAAAACTCTAAAACCATCTGTAGTCTCATATTCAATCGGAGGAAGGCCTGTAGTTACTTTTTGATTTGCATTTTTCTTTGAAAGTTTGCCTTTTGCATCAAACTTATTCTTTATATATCCTTGGTCGCGAAGTTCCTCGCGAATGGCAGCGATATCTTTCTCGCTCTCCACACGGGAGAGTGCGTCAAGAACTGTCTCAATATATTCGAGTTCTTCAACTCCAGATTCAATCTGTTCCTTAAGTTTCTTTTCAGCGGTATATGTCTTCTTGTAATCCTTAAAATATTTTTGAGAATTCTGTGCTGGCGAGAGTGCCGGATCAGCCTTTACTCGCATTAATTTATTCTCATCATAGTAATTTTCAAGGTCGTAATATGTCGCTCCTCTTTCGAGGCGATATAAATTTGCATTTATAAGTTCAGCCGAGATACGAAGTGTCTCTCTGTTATCACAAGCCTCAAGTTCAGCGCGCTGAATGTCGAGTTTGCGAGAGATACGTTCACGCGCGTTAACGAGAACGCGGCGGGTATCATATGTACGGTGCGACATGCGCTCTTTTGCTTCTCGAATCGAGTAATAATCATCAAGAAGAGCTGACGCGCTGTCATACTCTAAAGCCGCCGCCCCACTTCCATACTGACCAATAGGCATATATGAAAACTCAAAGGGCTTGTCGTTTTCATCTTTTAAAAGATAGAACTTTGATGAGCCTTCTTTATACTCATTAAAGAATTCCAGCACACTTGTTGCCAAATCATTCGAATTGGACAGATGATAAGGTACCTCTCTTGAAACTATCGGAGAAAGACCCATAACCGATGACATCAAATTCTTTGAAATCGACTCAAAAGAATCCTTAGAACAATTCAAAAAACGTTTTGCTAAAGCATTT
This sequence comes from Candidatus Limimonas coprohippi, assembly GCA_018065925.1. Lineage (GTDB taxonomy): Bacteria > Bacillota > Clostridia > Oscillospirales > Acutalibacteraceae > UBA1227. The sequence goes on along the minus strand of JAGHSI010000112.1, from coordinate 2,284 downwards.
TTGTTCTCTTCGCTGTCATCAAATATATTCAGCTTATCCTGTTGAGGGGGCAATTCATACTTTACGCCCGGTAGGACAAGTCGCTTTGAAGATTTAGAATAGTCAACTCTCTTTAACGCATCAATTACTACCGGTATTTCATCCTCATAACCAACTAAGATAACATTACTATATTGCGCCATAATCTCGCAGACGAGCGTCAAAGTTTCCTTCTCACCCATCTCATTGGTCGCGAGAAAATCGATATATAAAATTCGGTCACAGCCCTCTTGACGAATGTCAGTAAGGGTCGCACCACAGAGGCGCTTCCTAAGGAGCATGCAAAGCATCGGAGGCTGTGCCGGATTCTCATATGAAGCCGTAGTCAAAGATACACGCGGCGAATTTGCCCTCGCGCAACAAAGAAGTTTCTTCGTGCCAAATTCGCGTGTCCTGATAGAAAGAATTAAGTCTTCTCGCGTAGGCTCAAAGACTTTATCTACCTTTGCACCGATGAGGGTGGCTTTTAATTCAGTTTTCATGCAATGTAAAAATATGCCATCGAATGACACTTAGGCCACTCCTCTCGTTTGAAAATTTTTAAATCATTTATCCAACATATAAAACTGTTGGTTCCTCAATAAAAGTAAATTCAAGATTTGAAAACTCTGTCTTTAAGAGATTCAAAAGAACTGGCATAGAGATATTTTCAGTCTCATAATGTCCAGCAGAAATCAAGGATATACCCATCTCTTTTGCATCGAGGTACTGGTTATGCTTTGCTTCGCCAGTTACTAAAACATCAGCCTTCCCAAGTATATCCGGGAGGAAGCTTGCACCCGCTCCTCCGCAAACAGCAACTGTCTTAACTTCCTTTTCCGGCAAGGCTACAGATACAACAGTATCGAGCGCATCAGAAACAAGACCGGCCAAATCCTTTGCAGTCATTGTTACAGGAAGTGTTCCAACTCTAAGCATAGAGAGCTCTCCCTCTCCCATTTTTTCTATTTCATTAAGACCGAGTAAAGTTGCAAGCACACAGTTGACACCACCATCTGCCGCATCCCAATTTGTATGGCACGAGATAACATTAAGCCTATTTCTAATTGCTTTTGCAACCGGCGTATCTGAAGGCACAAATTTAAGAGGATCCCAAATAATAGGGTGATGCGTAACGATAAGGTCGGCACCAAATTTAATTGCCTCATCTATAGCAAAGCTTGTAGCATCAAGGCACACTGCGATCTTTTTAACATCAGCATTTTTATCCCCTATCAAGAGACCGGAATTATCCCATTCAACCTGTGATGAAAAAGGTGCAATCGAGTCTATAAAATTATAGATATCAAGAACTGTTGCCACGATAAATCCCCCTTAGTCTATATATTCATTTATAGCATTTATCAGCACTTTAAGATCCTCTCTATGCGTTGCCGCAAGTTGAACTTCAAGTCTTTTAACTATGTACTTTAAATAATCATTTTTATAAATACTCTTAGAATTTTTTAATTCGCCGACGTATTTATCAGTCTCGCTAAAGTCTTTGATATTGCCAGTATAAAGCACCTCCATAGCGAGATAGAGGTGTCTTTTATCCTTTACAACGTCCTCTTTGACTATCTCATAGCCATTGCTAAAGAGAAATGCTCTAAGATCCTCGGGATGTGTCTGAGGTTGAAGTACAAAATGATTGTCTTTTACCTTAACCCAAGGTGATGCTTCAAGGATTGACGCAATAAGTTCACCACCCATTCCAGCAATACAGAAATCAGTCTCATCTTGAGGAATTGAGGTCAATCCATTTGAGAGTATTGCCTCAATCTTATCTTCAAGGCCATATGAGGCGATAGTTTTTCTAGCATTAGCTAGAGGGCCAACTCTTACATCTGAAGCTATAGCGCTTGGAATGATATGATTCTCCACGAGGAAAGCAGGTATATACGCATGGTCTGTTCCAATATCGACCAACTTTTTGCCAGGACGCACGAGACTCGCCACCATGCGAAGCCTAATATCAAGTTTCATATAATATACCAAAAAGGGTGAAGGCGTTTGACCTTCACCCTTAGTCTTTCTTATGCGTTGATTTTTGCGAGGAGCTCGTCAACGTCTACGCCGTGAACTCTGCAAGCATCTTCGATTGACTCGCCTCTTGCTGATGGACAACCGAGGCAATGCATTCCCATCTCTAAGAGGTATGGTGCTGCATCTGGGTTCTGATCAAGAAGATCACCAATTAATGTATCTTTTGTAAACATAGTATTACTCCTTTTATTTTTTGAAAACAATTCTTTAAACATTATAT
>JAGHSI010000058.1 GCA_018065925.1 Candidatus Limimonas coprohippi | reverse complement strand
GGTTATGAGCCCGACGAGCTACCATCTGCTCTACCCCGCGATATTTAAAGTGCTTGTCTATTATATGAGACTTCATATAAAAAGGCAAGCACTTTTTCTAATTTAAAAATTTTTAATTAATAGATCTTAATAAATGGGCTGATAAGGCTCAATGGCATCTTTTCAAAAGCTTCTGGATAATTTCTCTTGAAAATAGCTGGCATGTTCCAAGGATTGATTGCCCAAACGATATATGCGAAAAGACCAGCAAATGCAAGACCTACAACCTTAAGAACGATCTTAACGATTTTCTTAATTATTTCAAACATTTTCAATCTCCCTTTCATTTATGTTTCACCACTGAAAAATAGTAACACATTAAAGAGTTTAAGTCAATTAAAACCAAATGCCGAGCAAATATGCTCGGCATTCAGTGTTATGGGTGTGAAATTGTACTAGTGGTGATTATACAACTTCGTATCCAAAAGCGTAATGGGAGACTATACGCTTGGAATTTCAAATATAAAAATAAGAGCTCCTTCTCATATAGAAAAGGAGCTCCTAAAACACATCCATAACAAAGATGTTTAAGCCTGTTTTCGTTTCCCCTTTTCAAATACGGAAGGCTAGTTCGTTTCCAAACCGCCCTGTTCAGCGACCATAGCATAAGCCTTAGGTCAACTGACTCGGAGTAATGTTTAATTGTGAGTATATTTTGACACTATTGTGTAAAAAAGTCAACTATTAGAAGCTAATGCCCTTAAACATGCTAGCAGATGAAGTATACTCCTCATCAGTCTGAGCACCAAGTGTAATCTTTTCCTTCTCTGGAATAGCTACAACATTATCCTGCTTCTTCTCTTTTTTAGTTTTCTTTGCCTTTGATTTTTTCTCATCAAGAGTGAAACTATCAGCTTCGGCAATAGCCTTATCTGCTTCTGTTTCAACAAGTGAAAGAGATGCCTCATATCCGTTTGCTACGCGCTCTTCATAAATCTTCTTTGCCTGATTTTTACGAGCGTTCTGCTTTTTCTTTTCGAGAGTTTTCTTATCTTTTTCAAGCTGCTTCTTTTCTTTTTTCAAAGCATCGAGTTCAGCCTTCTTTGCCTTGGCTGCTGGCATACCTTCATTATGTTTCTCTTTTGCTTTTTCAATAGCCTTACCTGCAGCCTCTGAGCCCTTTGTTAAAACGAAAGGTGTAACAGCTGTAATTCCGATTACAGCGCCTGTTACAGCAGCACCAACAACCGCAGCGGCTGCAGTTATAATAGTCTGCTTTCTTGAGTCGCGTCCTTTCATATAATTATCCCCTTAAATAAAAAATACGCAATTATAATACATAATTTTAAGTTTAGTGTCAATCTTTGTTAGGGTGTACAAAAATATAAAGTTATGCTAAAATTACCACGTTATTTTTATAAGGAGGAAAGCTATGGCTGACATACTTAGATGTAACCACTTAAAAAAGCAGTATGGTGGCTTTACCGCTCTTAAAGGCATCAACCTTGAACTTCCTGAAGGTAAGGTTGTTGGTCTTCTCGGACCTAACGGTAGCGGTAAGACAACACTCATAAAACTTGCAAGTGGCATTCTTCTCCCAACTGCCGGTGAAATCACTATAAACGATATGAAACCGGGCGTTGAGACAAAAAAACTTGTTGCCTATCTTCCAGAGCGCAACTATCTCGATCTCTCAAAGAAGATTGACAAACAAATTGCCTTTATGGCAGATTTCTATAAAGACTTTAACAAGGACCGAGCATATGAAATGCTCGATCGTCTTGGAATTGATCCAAAGCGTCCTTTGAAAGATTTATCAAAAGGTAACCGCGAGAAGGTACAGCTCATTCTTGTAATGAGCCGTGACGCAAAGCTCTACCTTCTCGACGAACCTATCGGCGGTGTCGATCCTGCAGCTCGAGATTATATCCTCGAGACCATCATCGACAACCACCCAGCAGATTCAACTGTTCTTATCTCAACTCACCTTATCGCAGATGTTGAGCCAGTACTTGATGAATTTGTATTTATCCGCGAAGGTGACATTTTAATGCACGACAGTGTTGAATCTGTCAAGGCAGAAGGCAAAACTGTCGACGGCCTCTTCAGGGAGGTGTTCAGATGTTAGGCAAACTTACAAAACATGAATTCTTAGCATGTGGACGCGTTGCTCTTCCAACATATATTGCAATGCTTGTACTCGCAGCTATTGGACGTTTTCTCACATGGCTCACAAGCCGTCAGTATTTAATTGATCACGTTCCAACAACTTTTGTAAAGATTATCAAGGTTCTTTCTTCGCTCATTTCAACAGTCTACGTAATCGCTTTCGTAGCACTGATTGTTTTGACTTTGGTATTCCTTGTATATCGATTCTTTAAGAACTTCTTCACCGATGAAGGCTACCTTATGATGACACTTCCAGTTCGTCCTGTAAGCCTCATCACATCTAAGCTTATTAATGCTTGGGTTTTCATCTTCTTCAGTGCAATAATCGCTATCGGTTCACTTTATATCACTCTCGGTCACTATGACCAGTTGGTAGATATCATTGACAGGATATTTGATTCCTTTAAAGACGTTGTAAATCGAGAAGGAGACTTCCTCCGTGAAGAACTCGGTGTTCCTCTCTGGGTATTTGCAGTAGAACTTGTTTTATTCTTCTTCCTTTTAATTTCAAGATATGTACTCTCATGGTACACATCTGTAGGATTTGGAATGCTTCTCTCAAAGAAACACAAAGTGCTCGGAACAATAATCGCCTACATCATTCTTGATATTGCATCATATATCCTTATCGGTATTTTCCTTGCAGTAGCGACAAGCGTTCTTCCGAACTATTATGAGGTATTAGCATCAAGCGGAGGCAAGGCTCTTCAGATCACAGTAATTGGTAACTCAATTATCAACCTCTTACTTGGCGGCCTTCTCTTCTGGTTCACAAGCTATATCATGAAACACAAATTAAATCTCGACTAAGAGATAAAATAAAGGCTTAGGAGTTTTCTCCTAAGCCTTTTTATTTGTACTTTTTAAATAAATTCAGCCAAAGTTTCCATGAGTTTTGCGATATCAACTGGTTTTATAAGATGAGCATTCATTCCAGCCTCTCGTGCATCTCTCTTATCCTCATCAAAAGCATTACTTGTCATAGCAATGATTGGTGTGCTTGCACGTAAAAGGTCAGGAAGATCTCGAATTGCACGTGTTGCATCGTAACCATTCATACGAGGCATTTGAACATCCATAAGGACAAGATCAAATTTCTCTTCCGTATCCCTAACCATTTCAACTGCCATCAAACCATCAACAGCAGTTTCAACAGTCGCGCCAGTATCGCTTAAAATATCTACGGCGATTTCTCTATTCAAGTCATTGTCGTCAACGAGAAGAATTCGCTTTCCTTCAAGAGAAATTTCTTTCTTCCTTGCAAGTTTCTCTTCTGCGCTCATACGCTCTTCCTCGAAATCGCCCTCATAGATATCGTAGTCAAGTACAACAGTGAATGTTGAGCCCTGTCCCAAAACACTCTCAACATGAATTGTACCACCCATCAAATCTATAAGTCTCTTTGTGATTGACATGCCAAGGCCTGTGCCTTGAATAACTTTTGCTGATTTTGTATTGTCTCTCTCAAAGGCATCAAAAATATGATCAAGAGACTCTTGAGTCATACCAATTCCTGTATCAGAAACAACGTATTCAATACGAGCCTTTCCCTCTTCAATCTGAGGGCGCTCACTTATAGTTACTGTTATATTTCCGTTCTCATTTGTATACTTAACAGCATTTGAAATGATGTTAAGCAAAATTTGGTTCATATGAAGTTCATCAGAATATACATATGGATGAACAAGACCCTCATTCATAATTACAAGATTAATATTCTTCTCTTTGGCCATGTCGCCAATAATGCATGTAAGTTTTTCAAGAGAAGCATTAATATCTGTTGGCACAGCAGAGATTTCAATCTTACCATTTTCAATACGGGCCATATCGAGAATGTCATTGATAAGATTTAAAAGATGTTCACCGGATGTCTTTACTTTTTCAAGGCTATCAACAACTTTTTCTTTGTCATCAATATACTTTTCCGCCATTTCTGTAAATCCAAGAATTGCATTCATTGGAGTACGGATATCGTGTGACATGTTAAAAAGGAATGTTGATTTTGATCTATTCGCATACTCTGCTTCTCTTCTAGCTTTATCGAGTTCTTCCTTGGCAATAAGTTCTTTCTTAATAGAAATATCTGTACCCTTGATACCAAAAAGAATTACCTCAGATGAAACTGCTGCCGATGAAGGGGTTGCGAGTTTAACTTGGAAGTATGCATATTCCCCCTTATAGAGGGCTCTAAAATCAACATAATACTCCCCGTGTCGTGCAAGTTCATTTATAATCTTATCTATCGAGAGAGCATTTAAGAAATTCTCTTTATCGTCCTCATAGACAAATCTTTTTGCACATAGTTTTATCAGAGAAGATATAGTTACATCTTTTGAAACAGGAACTTTACTAGATATATATTCATAGTACTTCTGTCCCCTAAAAATAGTAAATGTTAGGCTCTTGATATTTATGAGACCAACCATCTTATAATCATCCGAAAGTGTATCAATTATTGCGCCTTGATAATTCGTTCTCTCATTTTGAATGATGATATAAACATATACAAATGAAATAGTCATTGTGGCATTAAGGACAGGAAGTCCAGGTGAATATATTTGAACAGCACCGCCAATTAAAGGAATTATCGAAAGTAAAAGTATAGATCTTTCAACACTTCCAGGTCTCTTAAGTTTAAAAGTAGACGCACTGATCATAACGTCGATCATACCAAAAATGATATATGCGTAAACAATAATCGGCTGAAGAAGGTAGAGTGGTCCTCGAACATATATGTTTTCAGGTGAAATAGTATAAATCAATCCATTCCAATATGCAGAAAATCCAAGAACAGCAACAATGAGAATCGGCCACGCAAGAATAGATCGCATTATCTTTCGTTTAAGCAATTTACCATCAATATGGTAGTCAACGAATCTGAGCCATACATGAGAACAAATTGCAGACATTCCAAAATAACAGCCATTAATAATATAGTTTACTGTTATCGGAAGATTTGCATTTCCATCAACAATTACCCAAATAGCATCAAGAGAAAATACCGCACTTTGGCTTAAAAGCACAGCATACATAATTCTATTTTCTGTTTTTGAAACTCCTCGTCCAAGAGTTGCTATTTCAAGGCCTGCGAGAATACCTGCACAAAGAAGATCAATTAAAATATACAAGGCTTTGGCTGTACCGATAAGTCCTACCATCAGTCATTACCTCCAACTTTACAATTTCCACCTTTTCTTCTCGCCACAAGCATATTGTCTGCTGCATCCTGCATTGTATGAGCAGTAGATAAACCCGCTGTATGGATTGAATATCCTACGCTAATTGAAAGTCGATCTTTTGGCAAATGTTCAAAGATAGTCATGTTAATGCTTGCTATTAATTCATCTATTTTTTCCTCTGCCTCTAACACATCAACCGTATTAAGAATTAAAGCAAAATAGTTCTTCTTTTGTCTTACAAAAATCTCATCTTCAAAAATTACTGACTTTACTTTTCGCGAGAAGACTTCAAGAGTTTCTGCACTCTCTTCTTTCGAAAGTTTTTCAATGAGTTCGATATTATCAACCGAAAAAACAACCGCTGTAAATCCAGGAATATCGCCATTTTCAGTTAAGACGCCACGAGTTGCAACACTTGAAAGTAAATATCGATCATTATATATGTTCTTTGATCCAGACATATAAAGTTTCTTATTGTAGTCATTCAAAAGACGTTTTGCTTCATTCTGCTCCTTATCATATGCATTAATTGTCTTATGAATAAGTGAGCCTATCGTAAGTACAGCTATAAAGAATCCACCTATTGCAAAGACCATATCAAGATTATGTGAATTAGCTGTCGACATACCTAATGCAGAAAATTTATCGTAATACTTAAATACAATAAACCAAGCGCCTGTTCCAAAAAAGCCAAGCAATAATGCAGACAAAATATTCAAAATAAAGAACAGCGAAAAATATGCCTGAATTAAAAGAAAAACTATTCCTATTGAGTACCTACCACAGTAATAGAAGATGATAGGAAGAAAGAGTCCCATATAAACAAAATAGAAAGAACCAGTCTTAAGATCAATATGCTTTGTTCCAGTTTTTAGATGTATAAACAATGTTAAGCTTGTAAAAGCAAAGCCAGCAACAAGCAACATTGCAATAACCACATCGCCAAGAATAAAGGCGGCAAAGAGAAGGAACAAGAACTGAATCATACAGCTAATAAGTTCATCCTTGAATCTTTCTTTACGAACCTCAAGATTGAATTGATACTTTGCAAGTCCAGAAACAATAGAAAAGAAACTATCTGCTAAAGCTTTGTTCATTTTGTTGTCCTCCTTGCCAAAAGATCTTTTTCCGCAAGAGATAAGAAGTCGTTAATCGACATTCCTCGAAGGAGGTTTGCACAGCCAAAGCTAAGTGTTCCATTTTCAATCTTTGCAACTTGTTTAAGAAGTGAAAACTGAGAATTAATATCAGACATTATGCTTTCTATCTGCTCAACACCCTTACAATCCGGAAGAATCAAAAGAAAACGTTTATTATTAACGCGTGCAACTACGCCGTTTGCAGATATGGTATCTCTGCAAGCGTCAAACGCATTTACAACAACTAAATCCTCCATATATTTGTTATCATCATCACCATCAAGACACGGATCTACATCAACGTATACTACCGAGAGAGCATCCCTGCTTTTCCATGCGTTATTCATTAATGCTTGAAGAAGTTCAAGACCGGTTTTCTCATTATAAGCACCAGTCAAATCGTCCATTGAGTTTACCTCTTCAACATTTTTTGCGAGTTGAATTGTATTTTCATAATCAAGTTTAAATACATATACAAAGACCCTAGCAAGGAAAGATATATATATACTCGCTGCAACAGCACCAATATAAAACAATGGGTTATGTATTTTTAATGTCTCATAATTTATAAAAAGTTCTGGCTTATAAAAAGCAAAACTAATTAAGAACCCATAAAGAGTATTTTGAACAGTTAAAACTAGAATTTCGAGCGCAAATATCCTTACCAAAACAAAAGATTGGATTACTGCGAGCATAAACATAAATAGTCCAAGCCCATAAACAGTACCCATCGTGCAGAAATATAGTGGAATTACGACAAACGCATTTATCAAGTGTGTGAAAATAACCACTTTCTCATATTCGTCACGATTGAATAATGCCGTCAAAGATCCACTAACAGGAACAACAACAATCAAGGCGCTAGCAAAATGCCCCAAAATTCCCTCTGTTGGAAAAACAAAAGAGAAGATAAAAACAAGTATTCCTGCAAGTGCTTCAGAAAGGTTATTAATATTAAAAATGATAAGTGTTCGAGGATAGTTCTTATCCCAAAGACTTTTGGTAACAAAGTCAAGCAATCTATCCAAAATTCATCTCTCCTTATGCGGTGTATGCGTGTTTATAATTTATTTTAACATATGTTTAAATATGCACGTAATCTTAAAAGTCACTAAAATTAAAAGTGAATAGTATACAAATTGTTCAAACTTCTTTTTTTGCTGCCGTGAGAATCATAAGAGCGTGTTTCAATGTTTTAATAGTTTCACTAGGTGAGGCAACTTTGACCGAAACATAAGGTCTTGAACCTCCCGACACTAATATCTTACCTCTCATGGTTTCGTTGAGACGAGCCACGGCATTCATATCGATATTATTCCAGTAAAGAATAAGGTTCTCTCCGCGCTGGCCGATTTCATAAATACCGAGGTTCGCTGCAGTATTACGAAGGAGCGAAACCTCGATAAGGCCCAGCACAGACTGAGGTGGCTCGCCGAAACGATCAATCAACTCGTCTGTTACATCCATCGCGTCCTCGTTTGTCCTAACATCTGCAATACGTCTGTAAATTGAAAGTCTTGCTGGAACACTCTCAATATATCCATCTGGAATGTGTGCATTGATTTGAATATCAATTAAACATTCCTTTTTTTCTTCTATCTTTTTGTTTTCTTTGAGATCTTTGTTTTCAGAAATAGCCTCTGAAAGAATCTTTAGGTACATATCGTATCCAACCGCTTCCATATGGCCATGCTGCTGAGCACCGAGAAGCGAACCCGCTCCACGAAGTTCTAGGTCACGAAGAGCGATTTTAAAGCCCGAGCCAAACTCTGTATATTCACGTATAGCATTAAGTCTTCTATATGCAATTTCTGTGAGTTCTTTTCCACCGTAGAAAGTGAAATATGCAGACGCCCTTCGAGCCGACCTACCGATACGCCCTCTTATCTGGTGAAGTTGAGACAGACCAAGATGATCTGAGTTCTCAATTATCAACGTATTAGCGTTCGGCACATCTACACCGGTCTCAATGATAGTTGTACATACGAGAACATCAATCTCTCCCTCAACAAGTCTTCTCCAAACATCAGAGAGTTCATCCTCTCCCATTTTTCCGTGAGCAATTCCGATTCTTGCCTCCGCTACCATTTCATGTATTCTTGCTGCACATCCAGTGATACTCTCAACATTATTATGCATATAGTAAACCTGTCCGCCTCGACGAAGTTCTTTTTCAATAGCTTGAGCTACAACGGATGGGTCATACTCCATAACATATGACTGAACAGGGTGCCTATCGAGCGGCGCTTCCTCAATAATGGACATGTCGCGAATTCCCGTCATGGCCATATTGAGAGTTCTTGGAATTGGTGTTGCGGACAGTGTCAAAACATCGACATTTGGGAATTTTTCTTTGAGTTTTTCCTTTTGCGCAACACCGAAGCGCTGCTCCTCATCGATAATCAAAAGACCTAAATCTTTGAATTCAACATCCTTTGAAATAAGTCTATGTGTACCAACGACGATATCTGTATATCCATTTTTAATATTTTTTACTGTCTTTCTCTGCTGTGCTGGAGTTCTAAAACGAGAGAGCATCTCTATCTCAAAAGGGAACCCATCAAAACGTTTTAAAATTGTATTGTAATGCTGGAAAGCAAGAATTGTTGTAGGCACAAGGAAAGCACATTGCTTACCCTCGGCAATGCATTTAAATGCTGCACGAAGAGCTACTTCTGTCTTACCAAATCCTACATCTCCACAGAGAAGCCTATCCATAGGAACAGGACGTTCCATATCTTTCTTTATCTCATTTATACAGCGAATCTGATCTTCAGTCTCATCAAACTCAAAGCGTCTTTCAAAGTCACTCTGCATATCAATATCTGGCGAGAAGGCATAACCAGGGGTTGCCATACGCTCAGCGTATAGCTTCGTAAGTTCATCCGCCATATCTTTTACTGCGGTCCTAACTTTTTGTTTGGATTTTTCCCATTCCTTTCCACCAAGACGATTAAGCTTTACGGTCTTTGCCTCATCTTTTGGACCAATATATTTTGATACAAGATCAAGCTGAGTTACAGGGACATAAAGAACGTCGCCTTTTGCATACTTGATTTTTATATAATCCTTTTGAATTCCTCCGACAGCGAGGTTTTCAATTCCTTCAAATACACCAACGCCGTGTATGTTGTGGACAATATAGTCACCTTTATGAAGTTCATCAAGACTGTGAAAAGCATTCTCAGCCTTGTTTCTATACTTCTTCTTAATTCCTCCGCTCACCTGCCCGTGGGTGACAAGTTCAAAGTTTACTTCTGGGATTGTGAGACCAGTCGAAAATGTTGTTGGCAAAACTGTAATCTTTGATTTAGGAAATTCTTTTGGAGGATAAATCGAATAAATTGCCTTATATCCACGCTCATTAAGTTCTTCTGCAATCGCCTTAGCACCCTTTTCAGTGCCAGCGGCAATAACAGTAGTTGCTTTCTCAGTCAATATGTCATCTGTAAGAGCAGAAATTGTACCATTCCACATAGGCATCTGACCGAGTGATAAGTTGTAAAGAGCGTGAACAGGGGTGTCAAAACTACCCCTTGCAAAGTTGTCGAGATAAATTGTATTAGCATTTTGATAATCCTCTAAAAGATTATTAAAAGTGATTATCAAATCTCCAAGTTGCTTTGCATAATCTCCAGACTCAAGCGCCTCCTTGATATCCTCATGAAACAGCTTCACATAGGCATTTGCGCGCTCTTTTACCGCAGCACTCTCAATTACAAAAAGAATGTCTTTATCCCCCATATAGGAGAGAGGAGTTAGTGCATCCTCATATATGAGATTTATGTACTTGTCTAGGCATACTGAAGAAATATTTTCTTTAATATTTTGAGCATCGTTATAAAGTTTTTCTTTGACAACATCCTTTTTAAGCTTTTTTGCGATCTCATCAATCCTATCTGCAAGAAGTTCATTACTATCAGAAAAAATTTCAGAACTCGGAGTAATTAAAACTCCATCTACGTTATCCGTTCTTCTTTGAGATAGAGTCTCAAATTCTGCAATTGTATCAATTTCGTCTCCAAAGAGTTCAAGTCTAAGCGGGAGTTCTCTGTCCGGTGGGAAAAAGTCAACGATACCACCACGAACCGCAAACTGTCCGTGACCTTCAACCTCATCTGCTCGCTTGTATCCCGCAGCAAGAAGCGCAGAAATGAGGTCTTCTAAATCCACCTCATTGCCCACCTTTAAATTTATCATTCTTTGCTTAAGGGTCTGACCTGCAACAGTCTTTTGCAGAGCAGCAGAAACTGGCATTGCTATAACATCGCAGTCACCCAAAATATATGCAGAGAGGGCTCCCATCCTCTGCTGCTCATATTCCTTAGATCTTGTTTGAGCAGACACAAGAGAGATATCTTTTGTAGGGTATAAAAGAGCCTTCGTGCCAAAAGCTTTAAGATCATCACAAAGTTTGCTGGCAGTTGCCTCATCAGGGGTGATAACAATAGCTCGTCGCTTATCGTCAAGAGTGCTATGAATAAGAAGAGCTTTATGGATATTCGCAACGCCTAAAACGCCGATAGGTAGAGCACCCAGGCGTATATCATCACATATTTTATTAAAATCTTTTGTGCCTTTTAAGGCGTTTTTAAATCCGCTCATTTTAATTTGTTTCCTCTTATTTTACAAGACTTAAGCCCCCGTTTTTTCTAAACGGGGGTGTCTTCATTTTCTTTATTTTTCTTTTTCTTAGTGTTATAGAGGTTCATAGCTTCGGCAGTTTCGCCCTTAACGATTAAGTCAGCGGCAGCAACTGCCTTCTTAATAGTTTCATTCATAAGATCGATGTCTTCTCTGGCGAACTTGCCGAGCACATGATCTGCAAGATCTTCATTAGGGTGAACCCTATCACCAACACCAATCTTAATTCTTGGAAAACCATCCGAACTCAGGTGATTAATAATACTCTTTAGACCATTATGTCCACCTGCAGAACCCTTACGTCTAATCCTCAAAGTTCCTGGTTCAAGTGTCACATCATCCGATATAACAAGAATATTCTCTGGAGGAACTTTGTAAAAACGCGCCGCCTCACCCACGGCTTCACCACTGTTGTTCATATACGTCTGTGGCTTCATGAGAAGCACTTTTTCAGTGCCAATCACAGTGGTCGCAGTGAGTGCGTTGAACTTTAAGTGATCAATCTTTACTCCATGAGCTTCAGCCAAAGCGTTAATGGCGAGGAAGCCGATGTTGTGGCGCGTCTGTTCATATTCTCGGCCTGGATTACCTAGGCCTACGACAATAAACATACGCCTCTCCTATTTAATAAATTTTCTAAGCAATGTAGCAAGATCCGACCCCAAATAATTGCAAGCAAGGCCTATTGCAAGTGCGATAATATAGAAAACCACCAAAAGAACGACTATTCCTAGGATACTTCTACCGCCGTGTTTCTTCAAATACTTATCTCTGTTCTCGTTGTCTTTTGCCTTATCAAGCACCTTTGTACAATGATTCATATAAAGATAGTTTGCAAATACTGCACAAACAACATCTACAAACATTTCAACATAGGAAGCAGCTGTCAAAGCAAATGGTTGTTTAGGTAAGTTTGCCTCAAAATTGGACATTGCTTTATCCATCTGTTCAGCCGAAGAATAAGCTTCAGAAGTCAATGCTTCACTGTATTTTGTAAATGATTCATTGTAATAGTCGGTTACCTCATTAAAGCAAACAAATGGAATGAAAAAGATAAGGAGGAGTGCAAGAAGTGCATATCCGTACATCTTTCTATATGCCAAATAAAATGGGCCGAAGAAAAATGCTGCCCAGTTCCAAGATGTCTTACGCTTTGTCTTATCAAACATCATGAATCTTGGGATAAATTTTGCGACATTTTTATCTACAACTTTTGCGTAATCATCAACGGTATAGTTGCCGATTTTCTCATTTCCCTTAATCTCTCTAAAATGTATTTGAGTATCTACGCCTCTCTCACCGATTACACCGTTTTTAGGCATATTCTCTTTGTTCAATGTTGTATTAATTTGAGCTGCTGGAGCAGCGGGAGTTGCTGTATCAAGAGTTGGCTTTTCAACTGGTTTTTCTTCTTTCTTATTTGGATCAACCCAAACAAAATCACCATGCTTTTCAGCGTTAATACAGCCACCATTTTTCTCATAGCAGGCTCTATGTGCAGGAGTTCCACACTCAGGGCAAACTACGATGTCAGAGTTGCTATCAAATATCTCATTGCAGACAGGACAGCAAACACCATCATACTTCATATTCTTACTCCTTTTGGTGTTAAAGTTGCTATTAATTATACATTATTTTTC
>JAGHSI010000113.1 GCA_018065925.1 Candidatus Limimonas coprohippi | reverse complement strand
TATAATATGCTTGTTACAATGAAAATATCATAATGCAAGATTAAAAACATACAACTTGCAAAACAAGGCTTCATGTATTATAGTATTTGTTGGTTAAATCATACTTAAAAAGAAGGATGTATAAGACATGTTATACAAAGAAATGACAAGGGCAGAGCTCCTTGCCGAAAAGGAAAAATACTCACATGAGTATAATCTTTTTAAAGTTAAAAAACTTAATTTGGATATGTCTCGTGGAAAGCCTTCAGAGGGACAGATTAAAGAGACTCTAGGTATATTGAATGCTATGAATCCGAGCACTGATTACGTAACTCCAAGTGGTATTAACACTTTGAACTATGGTTGCCCTGATGGACTTCCAGAGTGCAAGGAATTATTCTCACAGATTCTCGGTGTACCAGCTGAAAAACTCTATATCGGTGGTAACTCAAGCCTTGCGCTTATGTTTGACTACTTGATGCAGTGCTATGCTAAAGGCTCTTCTGAAACTTCAAAGCCTTGGATTATGCAGGGAGAGGTATATTTCCTTTGCCCGGCACCTGGCTATGATAGACATTTTGCTATCGCGGAATACCTTGGTATAAAGATGATTCCAGTTAAGATGACAAAGGATGGTCCTGACATGGATCAGGTCGAGGAACTTGTTAAAAATCCTGCAGTAAAGGGTATGTTCTGTGTTCCTAAGTACTCAAACCCAACTGGTGTCACATATTCTGATGAGACAGTAAGACGTCTTGCTTCTATGAAAACAGCAGATGACTTTAGAATCATTTGGGATAATGCTTATTGTATCCATGATCTCTTTGGCAGAGAGGATAAGCTTCTCGATATGCTCTCTGAGTGCGAGGAGGCTGGAAATCCTAGCCGCGCTGTTGAGTTTGCAAGCACATCAAAGATTTCTCTCTCTGGTGCTGGCGTAGCTGTAATCGCAGCAAATGAGGAGAATCTCACATATATCAAAAAGCGTTGTGCGAGACAGACTATCGGTTATGATAAGGCAAACCAGTATAGACATGTTCTTTACTATAAAGATTTAGCTGGTGTAAAGAAACATATGTCAATTCTCTCTGACATTATTTCTCCAAGATTTGAAGTAGTATTAAATGCTTTCAGAGCAGAACTTTCAGGTCTTGGTATTGCTGAGTGGAGTGAGCCAAACGGTGGTTACTTCATAAACCTTAATGTCATGCCGGGAATCGCAACTAGAGTATTTGGACTCTGTAAAGAGGCGGGTGTAAAACTTACAAACGTGGGAGCAACCTTCCCATATGGTAAGGACCCAGATGATACAAATATCCGTATTGCCCCAACATTCCCAAGCGTTGAAGAACTCTCAGATGCTACAAGTCTTTTGATAATTTCAATTAAACTTGCAGCACTTGAAAAATTGTTGAAATAAGTGAAAAGCGGTAACAAGTTTGACTTGTTGCCGCTTTATTATTATGTTAAAATATATAGACAAATTTTTTTGGCGGGAGGTGCATTTTATGAAATGCGAATTCTGTGAGAAAGAAATTGAAAAAGGCGTAAAGTTCTGCCCAAACTGCGGTGCGGATCTCGATCCTAATGATAAGGTGACTACTGACAATACTACAAACACAAAAGAAACTAAAGAAACCAAACAGAGTAAAGAGAAGAAGAAAATAAAGCCTGGGAAGATAATTTTTATTGTTTTCTTGTGCTCTGCTCTTTTTGTCGGACTTATGGGAGCTGCATTAGTTGGCCTCTTTGCCGTGGCTTTTAAGGATGTTGCCTTTGATGAAATAGTTGATGAGGTCAACTCATATAAAGATTTTGATGAAGACTATTTTGAGGAGAACTTCGAAAATAAATTTGACGAAGGATTCCAACCAGGTAAAATCTCACGTAAGAATAATGGCTATAGCTCTGATTATTTAGGTCTTTCTTTTATGCTTCCAGCTTCATGGGATATCTATGATGAAAGCGACTTGCAGAGTGTTTATAATTATGATGGATATGGAAAAGAACTCGTAAATAATAAACTTTTCGTATATGATCTTTATGCTGATAATACTATTTCTAGTGAGAGTATTTGTATTGCCTTTTACAACAAGGATTATTACAGCAAATACAAAAACATCAGTGAGTTTAACAACTACCTCATTGATGATACAAAGACAAATGTAACAAGCTATGATGTAGATTTTGCAGATAACTCAAATATTACTATAGGTGGAGAGAAGTACTCTCAGCTTGCATGCAGAATTAGTAACGATTCTCTCGTTATTTATCAGTATGATTTCACTCGTGACCTCGGTGACTATTATGTTGATATTTGTATTGTTGCATATGATCTCGATGCTGTAGGTTCTATTATTGATATTTTGAATTCGAAAGGATAATTGATATGCGTGGCGATTTAAACGATCAGTTCCAAAGAGCACAAAATGCAGCAAATGATGATAATACCACTCAAAAGATAATTATCGGTGTATCAATTTTTGTGGCATTTTGCTTCTTTGCTATTATTATTGCCGGTGTTGTCTTCTTCTGTAAGACAGCTGATAAGTTTATAAATACTGAGCCGGTAACAAGTATTAATAGGGAACTCGTTACTGAGATTAATGATATTAATAGTCAACTCTTTGGTAACGGCTCAACAAGCAACACCGGCAGCAATATCGGCAGTAATACCGCCGGAGGCCTTACAAATAGCGACTTCGAATTTGGTACTATTACTGGAACAACATATCGAAGTAATTTTTCAGGACTTACATTTGTTGCCCCAAATGATTGGATATTGACATCTTATGCAACAAGTAGTCCTTCAAAATCTCCAAAGGATATGTCTGCATCTGGTAATGGTATGAATTGTAGCGTAACATTGCAGTATGAATCTATGAAGACAAATGGGTACAAAAACGCTGATGACTCCCTTGAATCAACTCAGAAGATGATTGACTCATATGGTTACTCTGTTATAGATAAGAACGCTGTAGCAAAATGGGGAGGCAACAAATTTTCGGGTATAATTTTTAAAGATACATTTGGTAACTACAAAGAGGTGCTTGTATCTGAAGTAAACGGTTATGTGCTTAAAATTACACTTTCCGGTTCAACAGAGGACAATCTCGCAATTTGTAGAAGCTACTTTAGTTAAAGGAGGAATTAAAATTGGCTGAGACTGAAAACAAAGCATTAGAACCTGTTGAAACTGAAGAAGTTAAGAAAAGTGAAGTAGAAACTAAAGAAGTAAAAGAGACAAAAGCTGAAAAGAAAGCAAAGAAACGTAAGTATGGAGAAGTTATGACAACTGGCGCATTCATCCGTACTTTTATCATTCTTTTAATTCCTGGTATTAATATTCTTTTCCTTATTCTTTGGGCAATTGGTGCTGCGAAGAACAAGAACAAGGTTAACCTCTCAAGAGGTATAATCGCTTTCTTCTTTATTGAAGTATTAATTGCACTTATTCTTTTCGGTGCTGGATATATCTTTGCTGATCAAAAGAAAGACCAGGTATTCAAATGGGCTAACACTAAAACTAATGGCGTGTTTGAGTATATGGAGATTGATGATTATAAGGAACTTCCAAAGTTATTAAGTATTTCTAAGTTCCTTACTGAAAAGGAAGTCCCAGAGGAGGAAGAGAACCCAGAGGTTTCTATTCCAAAGACTTCATATATTTGCAACCCAGAGGGTATTGATAACTCAGAAGAATTCTTCAAACTCTTTGAGGCACAGTTTGCTGAGAAGACAGATGAGACTGCGGTAGAGAACGCGACTGAAACAACAGTTCCAACTCTCTTCAGCATTCTTGAAGATAATAATGTTGATGTTGAGAGTGATCGCATCTACGTTATTTTCGATACTGAAAAAGAGAACTGTGTTATCGTATTTAACAAGAATGGTATTTTTGAAATTGAAAATTATCCAGACTTTATAGCAAGTAAAGATTATGTGATGGTAGGAGGTGCAAAATAATGGCTAGAAAAAAGAAAGAGCCTATAATCGAAGAACTCGAGAAGGCAGAGGCTGATCTCTTAGAGGAAAAAGCTGAGGAAGAAAAAGAGAAAGAGAATGAGACTCTCGATGATAAGATTGAAGAGGCGAAGCAGGTGGCAAGCGAAGTCTCAGACGTAGCTCAGAAAAAAGCTGCTGAAGCCAAAGAGGAAGCAAAAGAAAAAGCTGACAAACTCGCTGCCAAGTGGAACGAGGCAGAGGATAAGACAGCTGAATTTGATAAAGATGATATTGAGAAAAATAGAGCTTTTGCAATTCTTGGATATTTTGGACTTCTTGTTTTAATCCCACTTATCTTTGCACCAAACTCAAAGTTTGCAAGATTCCATGCTAATCAGTCACTTGTATTATTTGTAATTTCAATGACATACTGGTTCTTTGCATCTTGTATTCTTGCAATCATTTTCTTAAGCAGCAAGTTCTTTGGATTCTTATTCTTACTCATATTCCTTGTTGTTTCACTTTTCCTGTTTGTTATGTGGGTTCAGGGTATTTCAAATGCTGCGAACGGAAAGGCGCGAAACCTTCCTTTCGTAGGCACATGGGAACTCCTTGATCTTGATGACTAATAAAAAGCTTTGAAAAAAGGATGATAGCATATTCGCTATCATCCCTTTTTATTCATGTGCCTAATATACTTAAATGTTTCGCGCTCGCCTTTTTCTGCGAGCATGTTTATTAGAAGTTCAAGCATCGCTCTTGTATCTGGATCCATCTCTACACGGTAGTCGTGGATGTTGTAGTACTCGATGCTTGAACGATCGGTATATGCATCTTTTTTATAAACTTTACAGGCTGCAACTCGGTCGCAGAACATCTCGATGATGTATTTTGTTGGCATCTTGACAGGGAAGAGACTGTCGTGATCTCTATTATTGTCAAACCAGTATTCATAGTGGTGCTTGTTACGTCCTTTATGGTGGAGCCAAGCTGATGAATAACCTTTCTCTAAACGTTCTGCAACATTAGGGCTACGCGTGCCCTGATAGTATTTTGCACCGACAAGGAATTCTGCAGGGGAATACTTTGAAAGGTCGTGCATGAGCCCTTGAAGAGGAATTCCTGCCTTAAAACAATGAAGCATTACAAGGTGTCTATGTTTAGTGATTGTTTTGAAGTGATTAATAGCATTATTTAAATACAAACTAAATACCTCTTTAATCTTTCTTTTTGAACACCCAAACTCTTTGGATGATATAGTTCACAATGAAGATAATAACATCAATGATGAATTTGATTACTGATGTTAAAAGTGTTGCTGTAGTTTTTATTGCAAAGAATTTTGTGACATATGTTATAGCAAAAGCTGATATTAACATCTGTGGGATTGCAAGGGCGTAATACTTTAGGAGTGTATTGCCTTTATTCTCGTTATACTCAAATACTTTTTTCTTGTTGATATAGTAGTTGATGAGAGATGAGATTACTCTTGCACATACTGTAGCAATAAATGCTGCTGAAATAGGAAAACTTGTTTTACTGAATAGTTTAAGGAATAAAGCAAAGAGTGAAATGTCAATGAGGTATGAGATGCCAGCGCTGATTATGTATGCAAAGAAGCTCTTGTTTCTTATCAAAAAGTTCTTGAACTCGTGGTTTGCTTTGCCTTCACGCTTTACTGGAACGAGGAGCTTCGCCACTTTATTATTTCCGTTTGTCTTAAGATATGCGAGGAGGAAGATGCAGAAGACAAATGAACCGATAAAGGCTACAGCGAGGTCTTTTATGGTATCTGTGATACCGATATCGAGGTAGCCGTTTATGGTGAGTGTCTGGCCATCTGCATAATTAATTATAGTTGATTTGATATTTGATACAGCAAAAGGATGCATGCTGTCACTTGGGTCTAAAAATGTTGATTGGAAAGACTTAACTATAAAGTCCTTTTGCATGTCTTTTCCAAGAATATGGTCTGCAAAGAATTCAAAGAATTCCCAGAGTACACCAAATAAGGTTGTTATGCCTATAGTGCTTAGGCAGATATATCCAGGAGAAAGTTTGAATTTGAGTTTACTATCATCATTTAAAATTTCAATAAGTGAAAAACTGAGTGCTGCAAATACAAATCCATAAAAGGTGTGGAGCATAGTGTCCCACCAAGGAATGCGGGTCATAAATGAGAATGATTCACCGAGAATGGCGAAACTGAAGATAAATATCATTATGACTACTTCAAAGAGTGGTGGCAGATATGCATTATGAACTCTCTCAAAAGCAGGAGGGAGACATAAAAAGAAAAATGCAAGTAAACAATAAAAGCAGTTTATGTATTCACCGATAACTAATGAGTAAATCAAAGTAGCAAAGGTGAGAATATTAAATATTATGTATGCCCAGAAAGAAATTTTTGATTCGTTATATTGTTCTGGAACAATTTTTATGAGTTTTAAAAGTTTTGTCATAGTACACCTGCAAAATAATAAATCGCAAATAATTTTATCATCTATGCTATTATTT
>JAGHSI010000036.1 GCA_018065925.1 Candidatus Limimonas coprohippi | reverse complement strand
TCAAATGATGTTCCAAAACTCATTGATGAATACGTGCAATATTTCAACAATGAGCGTTATTCAACCAAGTGCAAAGGAAAATCCCCAGTTCAGTATCGAACCGAACTGGGGTATTAGGACCTTTTTTAGTGTCTACTTTTTGTTGACAACTTCAAATGCGGTCCTTTTACTTTACTTTTCTTTTAAAGCTGCTGCGGCTCTTTCTCGTTCTTCGCAGAGATCCTTCCACTTTGGAATACGAGTTAACATCTCATCAAGCTCTTTCATGCACTCCGAAATCTTTATTCCCTGTGGGCAAATTTGTTCACAAGAGCCGCAGGCAAGGCAGGCGCTTGGAAGAGTTTCATTTGGCTTAAACTCAAGCGACATGCCAAGGATAAGGCTCTCTTGGAATTTGCCCTCGTTATAATACTGAAGCAACTTAGGTATATCAAGGTTTTGTGGACATTGGCTCACACAATAGCGGCAAGCGGTGCAAGGTATGAAGTGGCGCTTTTCGTCTGCGATTTTTGCAAGAAGCGCCATCTCCTCTTCGTTAAGTGGCTTGCCACCATTAAAAGTATTAATGTTATCAACTACTTGATCCATATTACTCATACCTGAAAGAATCAATTTTACTTGTGGCTTATTCAAGAGCCATCTAAAAGCCCACGACGCTTCTGATTCAGCAGATCTAAGTTCCTTTAATCTCTCGTTCGGCTCGGCAAGTTTTCCGCCACGCACAGGTTCCATAACCCAAATAGGTACACCAAATTCCTCAAGATATTTATACTTTAGAGCACCGTCTTGGAGTTCCTCATCCATATAATTGTACTGAATTTGGCAGAACTCAAAAACATCTGGATGCTTTTTCAAAAAGTTATATAGAACCTCCGGGCTAGAGTGGCACGAAAAGCCGAGATGCTTAATACGACCAAGACGCTTTTGTTCCACAAAATAATCAATCAAGTTCCATCTCTCATCCTCATATACAAGAACGCTCTCATCATTGACATTATGGAGAAGATAGTAGTCAAAGTATTCAACCTGACATTTTTTAAGTTGTTCCTCAAAAATCTCTTCCGGATGATGTTCTTTGAAGAGCTGATGTCCTGGATACTTGTCAGCAAGAAAGACTTTATCTCTAGGATAATTCTTTAAAATCTTTCCAATCACAAGCTCCGACTTTCCCTCGTGATAAGGATATGCGGTGTCAAAATAGTTGACACCATTTTTGATGGCGTAATCTATAATTCTCGCTGTTTCGGCTTCGTCAATTTCGCCGTCTTTCATCGGCAGACGCATGAGGCCGAAGCCCAGCATGGATAATCCCATTTCGTTGTAAAGCATAGTTCCCTCCTGTGCTTATACTACGTATAAAACGTGAGTATTATGTGCCTTTGCGAACGACACAATCTCCTTCTTTTTCGTCTCATCAAAACTGAGATAAACGTTAAAAAGTTGACCATATCGCTTTGCTACCAAGTCCGGTTCTACTGTACCCTCATGTGGTCTCCAAGTATATACCTCAAAGCCACTGCTTCTAAGCTGTTCTGCGCATTCACTAACGTTCATATCTTCACCTCCGGATATACAAACAAAAGTTCTTGGTCGCAAATACATTTTACATTTTCAGATGACATCTTGTCAAATAAAAAAGGTCCCAACAATGGGACCTTTTAACGCGATATCTAAACTATTACATAATACCCTGAGCAAGCATAGACTCAGCAACCTTTTCAAAGCCTGCAATATTCGCACCAGCGATAAGATCATATCCGAGACCGTATCTCTCAGCAGCTTCAACAGAAACATTATAAATGTTAACCATAATATCGTGAAGTCTCTCATCAACTTCCTCCGCAGTCCAAGCAAGACGTGCTGAGTTCTGGCTCATTTCAAGACCTGAAACTGCAACACCACCAGCATTTACGGCCTTTGATGGAGCTACGATAACACCAGCAGCAACAAATTTTTCAATTGCCTCTGCTGTTGTAGGCATGTTAGCAACTTCTACATAGTACTTTGTTCCATTTGCAATAATTTGTTCTGCCTCTTTTGCTGTAACTTCATTCTGTGTTGCGCATGGAAGAGCTATATCGCCCTTAACACCCCATGGTTTCTCACCTGGGAAGTACTGTGCACCAAACTTTTCAGCATAATCTTTAAGTTTGTTCTTACCAACTGTACGCATTTCAAGAACAAAGTTGAGTTTTTCCTCAGTAGTAATACCTTCTGGGTCATAAACATAACCGTCAGAACCTGAAATTGTCACTGCTTTACCACCAAGTTCTGCAATCTTCTTACATGCGCCCCACGCTACATTACCGTAACCTGAAACGACGAAAGTTTTGCCGGCAATCTCTTCACCCTCATGGTGAAGAAGTTCCTGCGTATAATAAATAGAACCATAACCTGTAGCTTCTGGACGGATAAGTGAACCGCCATAACCGAGGTTCTTACCTGTAAGAACGCCATTTTCATAAGCATCCTTAATACGCTTATACTGGCCAAAGAGATAACCAATTTCACGTCCACCTACGCCTATATCACCTGCTGGAACGTCAACGTTAGGACCAATATGTCTCTGAAGTTCGGTCATATATGCCTGGCAAAAACGCATGATTTCACCATCTGACTTACCATGTGGATCGAAATCGGCGCCACCTTTACCACCACCCATAGGAAGTCCTGTAAGAGAATTCTTAAATGTCTGTTCGAAGCCAAGGAACCAGATGATTGATGGTGTTACTGATGGATGGAAACGAAGACCGCCCTTATAAGGACCAATAGCGGAGTTAAACTGAACACGATATCCACGGTTAATCTGAACCTTGCCATTGTCGTCAACCCAAGCAACCCTAAAACTGATAAAACGCTCTGGTTCAACCATACGACCAAGAATATCCGCTTTAACGTAATCTGGACGTTGCTCAATTACCTTTTCAAGAGATCCGAGTACTTCTTCAACAGTCTGTATAAACTCAGCTTTTTCTCCGTCTCTCGCTTTAACTTTTTCAATTATGCTATTAATATAGTCGTTCATATTTATCCCCTCTTAAAATAATTTTTCTAAATCCCTAAAATTCAAATATGAAAAGACTGTACTACTCTTTTTTATTAAAGTCAACGCTTTTTGCAAGTTTTGATTTCTAAACTTGCAAAACATACAGGTTTTTGTTAAAAAATTGTCCACATTGTCATATCTATCAAAAAAGCAGCCAACATTTTTCAAAAAAAGGAAGTAGAAAACTTATGAAAAAAGTAATATACTTGTAAACATCCAACTTAAAAAGGGAGGCAAAAAAATGGATAAACTTATTTGGAAATTAAAGATTATCGGTTGGAGAGCAATCGAAGTAATCTTCACAGTTGCCATGTACTTCTGGGGCTGGTTCTTCCCAGATCCAACAATCGTAGATGGCCCTGGTGCTATCAAAAAACTTCCAGCAATTGTAAAAGGTAAGGGCAAAGACAACGTCCTTGTTGTTACCGATAAGGGTCTCATGAGCCTTAATCTTCTTGACGGCCTTTTCAAGGCTCTCGATGCTGAAGGCGTAAAGTATACTCTTTACGATGAGGTACAGCCAAACCCAACTGTTCAAAATGTAGAAGACGGTCTTAAACTCTACAACGAAAATGGTTGTAAGGCAGTAATCGCTGTAGGTGGCGGTTCTCCAATGGACTGTGCAAAAGGTATCATTGCTCGTGTAGCAAGACCTGATCGTCCTGTTAAAAAGATGAAGGGTACTTTCAGAGTAGCTCTTCCTTCAAAAGGAATGAACGGATTCCTTCCACCAGCTCTCTATGCTGTTCCAACAACTGCTGGTACTGGTTCTGAGACAACAATCGCTGCTGTAATTACAGACGTTGAGACTCACAACAAGTTCCCAATCATGGATCCATTCATCCGCGCACGCTATGCAATTCTTGATCCAGAACTCACAGCTGGTCTTCCAAAGAAGATCACATCTACAACAGGTATGGACGCTATGACACACGCTGTTGAAGGTTACACAAACATCTGGTACAACAACAAGAAGTTTAACGACTACGGTCTTAAAGCTATCAAACTCATCTTCGAAAACCTTGAAAAAGCTTACAACAACGGTGGCGACCTTGAAGCTCGTGGAAACATGCTTCTCGCTTCTTACTATGCAGGTCTCTGCTTCACACGTGGTGGTGTAGGTTACGTTCATGGTATCGGACACAGACTTGGTGGTCTTTATCATGTACCTCACGGTCTTGCAATGTCTGTAATCCTTCCTCACGTATTTGGCGACAGTTTCCTTGGCCCAGAAGTTGAGGACAAGCTTGCTGAAATCGCAGACTACGTTGGCATCACAGGCGCTTCAAACCGTGAAAAAGCTCACAACTTCATCGCAGAAGTTAAGGCTATGAACGCTCGTATGGAAATCCCAGAGGGATTCGATTGCATCGAGGACAAAGATGTTGCTTGGATTGCAAAAGAGTGTCTTGTAGAAGTTATGCCTACATATCCAGTTAAGAAGGTATTCACACAGGCTGAAGTTGAAAAGTTCATCCGTGACGAAATCGTTCTTAAGAAATAGTTAATAATAACGAATTTGCGCCGTCGGTATTGTACCGACGGCGCTTTTATTATATAATGGCGTGGTATTTTATTTTTAATTGTATAAGGTGGCAAGATTAATCTAATGGATTACTCAATGACAAAAGAAGAGTTCAAAAAATCAATTACTTCAAAACTTTCACATCTCTATGGAATTAGTCCCGACGCTGCTGACGATATGCAGATTTACAAAGCTGTCGCAACAGTTGTAAAAGAAAAACTCGCCGAGGGGTCTCACGAGTTTATTGAAAAGACAAAAAAGGACAAGGACTCAAAGACCGTATACTATATGTGTATGGAATTCTTGATGGGACGTTCTTTGAAAAACAATCTCTATAATTTAAATCTTGATAAGATTGCGAGAGAAGCACTTTGCGATTTTGGCATAGATCTTGATAATATTTATGAATGTGAATCTGACGCAGGTCTTGGCAACGGCGGTCTCGGCCGTCTCGCAGCTTGTTACCTCGACGGTCTTGCAAACGGCGAGTACTCCTCAATGGGTTACAGCATTCTTTATGAATGTGGTATCTTTAAGCAAAAACTCATCGACGGTTGGCAGACAGAACTTCCTGATTTCTGGCTCCCAGGTGGCGATGTTTGGCTCACACCAAAGGACGACCTCAAAGTTACCGTTGTATTTGGTGGCGATCTTGAAAGCTCGTGGCAAGATGGTTATTTTGTAACCAAAACAAGTAATGCTATCTCAGTAATTGCAACACCTTACGACATGTATTGCCCAGGTAAAGACGGTAAGGGTTATGCACGCCTTCGTCTTTGGAAAGCTGACGCTCCAAGCTTTGACATGAGCCTTTTCAACCAAGGTGATTATATCCGTGCTGTTGAGCAGCAAGCTATGGCGGAAGTTATCTGTAAAGTTCTCTATCCTGCAGACAATCATCCCGAAGGAAAGAGCCTTCGTCTTCGTCAGCAATACTTCCTCGTATCTGCATCAATGCAGGATGTTGTGCGCCGTCATCTTCGTCAAAATAAATCCATCTTTACTATTCCTGAAAAGATGGCTATTCATATTAATGACACTCACCCAACTCTCGCCATTCCAGAACTCATGCGTATCATTATGGATGACTGTGGCTACAGTTGGGACGAAGCGTGGGACCTTGCTACAAAAACATTTGCTTACACAAATCACACTGTTATGAAAGAGGCTCTTGAGTGTTGGCCTGAGGATATCATGATTACTTTGATTCCTCGAATCTATCAAATCATCAAAGAAATCGACAATCGTTATCGTGCATCAATTTGGGAACTCTACCACGATGCAAGCAAAGTTGAGGAAATGGCCATTTGCTCAAACGGTATCGTTCGCATGGCAAATCTCTGTGTTGCAACTTGTCACAGCGTAAACGGTGTATCAAGCCTTCACAGTGAAATTCTCAAAGATACTGTTTTTCACGACTTCTATAAACTTTCACCAGACAAGTTTAAAAATGTGACTAACGGTATTGCACATAGACGTTGGCTCTGCCAATCAAATCCAAAGCTCACCGAATATATCAAAGAACTCATCGGCGACGAATTCATCTACGATGGAATGGAACTTGAAAAGCTTAAAAATTACGCCGACGACGAAGACGTTCTTAAAAAATTTGCAGATATCAAATATGAAAACAAAGTTGCTTTCGCAAAATATATCAAAGAAAAGCAGGGCATCATAATCAATCCAAACTCCATTTTTGATGTTCAAGTAAAGCGACTTCACGAATACAAGCGTCAGCTTCTCAATGCCCTTGATATCACTCTCAACTACTTGGAACTCAAGGACAACCCAAATATGGATTTCACACCACGAACATACATCTTTGGGGCCAAAGCCGCTGCTGGCTACTTTATGGCAAAGAAAATCATAAGCTTCATCTGTAATCTTGCAGAGGTCGTTAATAACGACCCAGATATAAACGGCAAGATTAAAATCGTTTACCTTGAAGATTATAACGTTTCTCTTGCAGAGCACCTCATGCCAGCTGCCGATATTTCAGAACAGATTTCACTTGCCGGCACAGAGGCGTCTGGTACCGGCAACATGAAACTTATGATAAACGGCGCAGTTACACTCGGCACTCTTGACGGTGCAAATGTTGAGATTCACGATGCTGTCGGAGAGGACAACATCTTCATCTTTGGCATGAGAACTCCTGAAGTAGTGGAACTACAAAGCCACTATGATTCATACGGATACTTTAATCAAAACCAGAACATTCGTCGTATTATCGACTTCATAAACGGTGGTATTAACGGTCAGCAATTCCCAGAAATCGCAAATATTATCCACAATGACCCATATATGGTTCTCGCAGATTTTGAAAATTATCACTCGACTCGCGCAAAGCTCGTAGAAGCTTATGGCGATAAAAAGAACTGGGCTCATATGTCTCTCATCAACACAGCAAGCGCTGGTATTTTCTCTGCAGATAGAGCTATAAACGATTACGTTAAAGACATTTGGCACGTTAAACCTATAAAATAACTAAAGGGTAGGGGGCTATAATATGCCTGAGCACATCTTTAATTCAAGGGATAAAATTTATAAAAGTAAATACGGTGCAGTAGCAGTAAATTCTACATTCACTCTTCGTCTTCTCCTCCCAGAACAATACGGAGGGCTCAGCGTACAGAGTGCAACCGTCGTATTCATTAGAGAAGACGGACAAGAAGAAAGACGTTTTGAGTTTTCAAAAACTGAAGAACAATATGTCGGCTCATATTTCTGGACAGTCGACTGTTCCCCTTCTCGACCAGGCCTATATTGGTATTACTTTGAATTTGTGGCCGGTGGATATAAACACACCATATGCAAAGGGAAGTACAGCACAGGCTACGTTGACTCAACTGACGAAAAATGGCAACTCACTGTTTACTCCGGTGAGCAGGTTGTCGCCAACAAGTGGAAGGGCGGCATAATGTACCAAATCTTCCCTGACCGCTTCAAAAATTCAGGCTCAAAAAAGATTATGCCAGCCGACAGCAAAGCCGTTCCTTGGAATTCGACTCCAGAATGGACCCCTGACAAAGATACCGGACTTTGGAACACAGACTATTTCGGTGGAGATCTCAAAGGTATCGAGAGCGAACTTCCTTATCTCGCTTCTCTCGGAGTGGATATCATCTACTTAAATCCTATCTTTGAAGCGCATTCAAACCATCGCTACAACACCGCAGACTACCAACACGTAGATCCTATTCTCGGTAGAGAAGAGGACTTTATCGACCTCTGCGCTTCAGCACACAAACTCGGTATGAAGGTCATCCTTGATGGTGTATTCAGTCATACAGGTGACGACAGCATTTATTTTAATAAATACAACCACTACTCCTCTGTCGGAGCCTTCCAGTCGAAAGACTCACCTTACTATTCTTGGTATAAATTTGAAAACTGGCCAAACCAGTATAAATCTTGGTGGGGTATAAAACTCCTCCCAGAAATCATTGAAGAAACACCTTCTTATATCAACTTCATCGCAGGTGAAGGTGGCATAATTGAAAAATGGCTTCTTCTCGGTGCAGACGGTTGGCGTCTCGATGTAGCCGACGAACTCCCAGACGAATTTATTGTAAAAATTCGAAATCGTATCAAAGCTGTAAAACCCGACGCCCTCTTACTTGGCGAAGTTTGGGAAGATGCTTCAAACAAAACAGCTTATGGAGTTCGCCGTAAATATTTACTCGGCTCAGAACTCGACTCGGTTATGAACTATCCTTTTAGAGATGCTATCCTCGACTATATTGTCAATGACAATGCCGAGGACTTCTTCGAAAAAATTCTCACAATCACCGAAAATTATCCAAAGCAAATTTTAGACTCACTTATGAATCCGCTCGGCACCCACGATACAGTTCGTATCATAACTCGCCTTGCAGGTTATGACTGCGAGAATATGAGCCGTGACGAGCAAGCAAAACTTACACTTCTGGATGAAGAGCGAGAGGACGCAAAAAAACTTCTCAAAATTGCTGCCATTCTTCAGTACACTCTCCCAGGTTTCCCATCCATCTACTATGGCGATGAGATAGGACTCGACGGTGGAAAAGATCCTTTTAACAGAAAATCGTTTACATGGGATAAAATCGATGAGGAACTTCTCAGTTTCTACAGAGAACTCGGTGATATGCGCAAACATAAATCATATGTTTTCGCAGATGCATCATTTGTACCAGTATCAGCGGCCGCTGGTGTTATTTGCTATGAAAGAAGAAAAACAGGCCAATGGAATGACAGCTATAGCATTGTGGTTCTCGTTAACCGCGGTAATGACACTATCAACTATAGCCTTCCAAGTGATATGACCGACATCACTCCTATTTTAAAAAGTAAGGGCGTAGAAGTAGCCGAAGGCTTTGTACGTCTTCCTGAAAAGAGCTATTTATTGCTTGAAAATGTACCTGTTATAAAGAAAACATATCTCAAGGGCTCACAAATTTAATCTTTATTTAAACAATTTGGTATGTTATAATC
>JAGHSI010000110.1 GCA_018065925.1 Candidatus Limimonas coprohippi | reverse complement strand
GTATAATATAAATGTATAATTTTGATTCGGAGGTATTTATGATGCCAGACAATTCTTGGTATAAAGAATTAGTTGTATATCAGATTTGGTGCCGTTCATTTAAGGATAACAACGGCGACGGAAATGGCGATTTGCTCGGCGTTCTTGAGAAGCTCGATTATATTAAGAGTCTCGGGGCTAATGCCATCTGGTTCTCGCCTATCTACCCTTCTCCTAACGCCGACTGGGGATACGACATTTCCGACTATAAAAACATCCATGAGGATTTTGGCGACTTAGATCTTTTCAAAAAGATTGTAGATGAAGCGCATAAACGTGATATGAAAATCATCATGGATCTCGTTGTAAACCACACCTCGTCTGAACACTACTGGTTCAAAGAAAGCAGAAAATCAAAAGATAATCCTTACAGCGATTATTATATTTGGAAAGATGGAAAGAATGGTGGACCTCCAAACAACTGGCTCTCAATTTTTGAAGGCGGAGCTTGGGAATATGTCAAAGAGCGTGACCAGTATTATATGCACGCTTTTGCAAAAGGTCAGCCCGACCTAAATATGGATAACCCAAAAGTTCGTGAAGAAGTTAAAGATATCATGCGTTTCTGGCTCGACATGGGCGTTGATGGTTTCCGTGAAGATGTAATCACATTTATTTCTAAGGACCCAGACTTCCCTAACGGTTTTCCAATCCCTATCGCCTGCGGAATAGAGCACTACAACAAAGGCCCAAACCTTATGCAGTACTTAAATGAGTTTAGAAACGATGTAGTCAAAAACTACGATTGTTTCCTCGTTGCAGAGTCGCCTATGACCGGTGCTAAAGATGCCGTAAAATTCACAAGCGGTAAAGATCGAGTTTTCGATATGATGATAAACTTCGAGCACATGAGCGCCGACTGCTTTATGACTGATACCGTTCATCTTCCTTTCTCACTCAGAAAGTTTAAGAAAGCCCTCGGTTCTTGGCAGACAAAGCTCTACGGAAAGGCTTGGAATGCTCTCTATATTGAAAACCACGACCATCCACGTGTAATCAGCAGATACGGCAATGAAAAATTCCGCACAGAAAGCGGCAAGATGCTTGCAACAGTATCTTACTGTATGAGTGGTACTCCATATATTTATCAAGGCCAAGAAATAGGCATGGTAAACAACCATTTAAAGAGCCTCGACGAATTCAAAGACGTTGTTACATTTAACAACGAAAAAGTCTTTAAGAAAATCGGTATGCCACGCTTTATCTACTTAAAGATTGCCAACAAGACGAGTAGAGAAAATGCACGTACACCAGTTCAATGGAACAGCACAAAGAACGCAGGTTTCACAACTGGAACGCCTTGGTTTGGAGTTAATAAGAACTATAAAGAAATCAATGTTGAAACAGAGGAGAAAGACCCGAACTCAATCCTCAATTATTATAGAAAGCTCTTTAAAGTTCGCCAGGAAAACAAAGTATTTATTTATGGTAAATATAAAGAATTCTATAAGAGATCAAAGAAGATTTATTGCTATGAGATGAGTTACAAGGGACAAAAAGCTCTCATCATCGGTTCATTCAGCAAGAAGAGCATGACTTTTGAAGCACCAAAAGGATGGAATCTTTGCAACGATAATCTTGTGCTCAACACATATCCTGACGTAAACAACATCGTTGATAATAAAATCGATCTTCGTCCATACGAAGCACTCGTATACTTGAAAAAATAAAAGAAGACCGAGGTCAAATTTTGACCTCGGTCTTTTAATTATACTTCAAATAATTTTGAAATGGTTTCGAGTTTTTCTGACTGCTGTTTTACAAGTTCACAGTAATCATAAAGATTTACTTTAACCTTTTGAATACTATCTACCCAAACAAGTTCATTTTGTCCCGGCATATCTTCATTTATCCAGTCGATAATATCTTCAACCTTATTCATAGCATCAGTAAGTTCAGATTCAGCAGTTTTCATCATCTCTGCCTTTTCGCGAATGACCTCTAAAGTCAAGTCTGACATAGCCATAATTATTCTCCTTTACTGTCACTAATTATTTTTCCATCTTGGAAGCGTACGATACGCTTAGCCTCTGCTGCAATACCATCATCATGCGTTATAAGTATAACAGTTCTTCCCATTTCGTGCAACTCGTAGAGCATTTTCATTACCTCTCTACCAGAGGCGGAATCAAGATTTCCAGTAGGCTCATCTGCAAGAATAATTGGGGGCTTTGCGGCAAGCGCACGAGCAATAGCTACACGCTGTTGCTGGCCGCCCGAAAGCTGACTTGGCAAGTGAGACATGCGGTGCTCCATGCCGACGCGCGTAAGCGCTTCTTCGGCAAGAGCGGAACGTTCTTCCTTGCCAACCCCTCTATAAATAAGAGGCAACTCAACATTTTCTTTTGCGGTCAAACTATTTATGAGATTAAACCCTTGGAATATAAATCCTATCTCCCTATTACGAATATCTGAGAGTTCATCATCAGTGAGTTTTTCAACATTCTCACCTTTCAAAAGATATTCTCCAGAAGTTGGAACATCAAGAAAGCCAATCATGTTCATCATGGTTGACTTACCCGAACCAGACTGTCCAACAATAGCGACAAATTCACCATCATCAACAGCGAGGTTTACACCGTCAAGGGCATGCACCTCGTTTTCGCCAGGGTTATAAATCTTATATAAGTTTTTTAATTCAATCAAATGCATGAGTCTCACCACTAATTTGCAAAAAACGGCATTTGGTTTCCCAAATGCCGTTTCATTTAAAAGCTAATTACTTTGCAGCCTTTTTTACAAGAGCTGACTTTTTACGTGCAGCATTATTCTTATGGATAAGGCCCTTTGTTGCAGCCTGATCAATCTTCTTAACAGCTGCAGCTACAAGCTCGTCTTTGTTGTCTGCATTTTTCTCAATAGCTACGTTAGCCTTTTTGATGGCTGTCTTAAGAGCTGTTGAACGAGACTTGTTTCTCTGAGCTTTTGCATTATTAACGATTACACGTTTCTTTGCTGATTTAATGTTAGGCATATCTACACCTCCCCTTGAGTCTTACAGTTGAATATATTAACACTTAATTATTTAAAATGCAATAAAAATTTTTACGAATAATTCATATCTACATATTGGCTTCCCATGCCATAGGTCGCACCGTCACCACGCTCTGAGAACTGCCAAATATCATATCGGCCAGAATATGATGGTTTGGATTCAGGAGTGTAATTTGATGGCCATTCCGCAAGCCAAATAGTATATGAAAGAAGTTCAGATGTATTAAGTCTACTGGTGTAAAAATATTTGTTTGAATATACACCTGCTCTGTATCCAGCATTTCGGATAGTGTTACAGAAGGCAACACAGACAGCAGTACGTTCTGAAACAGATAAATTATCAGCACGTCCTTGACCACCAGCCGCCGTCTCAGTATCGATAAATATCGGCAAATCAAGTGATTTTCCACCAAGTTCTTTTATACAGAGTGAAGCCTCTTCTACAGCTTCAACTTCAGTTTTTGCTTGGGAGAAGAAATACACACCAACCTTTATGCCAGCTGCTTTAGCGCCCGCAAGATTCGTCTGAAATTTCGCATCAATATTCAAACTACCATTTGAACCCCATCCGCGATATCCGAGACGAATAATCGCAAAGTCAATACCGGCAGCTTTAGCCTTAGCCCAGTTGATATTTCCTTGATAGACTGAAACATCAACGCCGAGCGTGCCGCCACGTACACCCGTCTGTGAGAAGGTATACTGTACACCACCGATAATCTGTTTACCAACTACATACTTACCGTTCTCATCATAGTAGTACATCTTTCCATCGATGTTTTGCCATCCGTAGTATGTTTTTTCAACTTCTTTTACATAAAAGACTGTGTTTTCATCATAGTCCGCATAGGTCGCTTCCCTATAATCATTGCCATCTTTCACATAAAGCTGGTGCTGGTTAGTCGAATCCAGTAGTTTTGTTGTTAAAGCAGCCGTTGTAGGCTCTGTGGTCGAGACTTCTGTTGTATTTTCTTCCGAAGTCGCCTCTGAAGGTTCAGTCGTTTCAGGTATGGTTGCCTTAGTAGTATTTTCAACTATTTCAGGATATGGATTGGAAGCCTTAAGTTTCATTTCTGAGATAGGCACATATTTAACAACCTCATCAACTCGCGAATCAATAAGTTTTACTGTATCCTCAAGTTTCGGTGACTTTACTACCTTCTTAGTATCAGCACCATCATTCTTTACAACGACATTTTTAATAGGCTTGTATTCGACATGATCTTTAACTGTTACCTGATATGATTCTTTATTAAAAATCACATTTTCTAAATTTTCAGGGGTCACTTTTGCAAGTCCTGGTGTGACACCTGTAACGACAATGTATCCGTCCTTGTCAGCATCCTCATATGCTCCCTCTTTGCCATCAGAGAATACAACTATAACTTTGAATCCATAGCCCTTGCAAGGATGACCAGTCTCATCATAGAATCCTATTCGAATATCCTTCTCAACAGACTCAAGGCTTACTCTTACAATTGCTAGCTCAGCTTCTGTCGTCTCCTCTTCCGGAGCCTTTGTTGTCTCTTCGACAACAACTGTAGTTGTTTCCACCGCTGTCTTCACAGTTTCAGGCTTCGATACCAAGAGAGGAAAACTCGTAATGAGCACTGCAAGTATTATAAAAATTATCCTCGATTTAAGGGCTTTTTTGCCACCGAGGTTTTTAATAAATATTTCCAAAATCGCACCTCAAAGAACTTGATTTGTTATAAAAAATTACAATTTAATATATCATAAATATATCTC
>JAGHSI010000104.1 GCA_018065925.1 Candidatus Limimonas coprohippi | reverse complement strand
AACATTCAGCGTTCAAACCAATTATCTCGAACATTGGCATTCACTGAACCAAGAACGCCTACCTAATTCTACGAACACCACCGACAGTAGCAGTGCGGGAGTTGCGAAGTATAATCAATATCGATTGTTAAACGCATAGCGAGTCGGTAACTAAAGCTCTTCTTGCTAGTTGCGTGTTTTGAGCAGTGGTCGCGAACTTTCAAAAGTTTGCCCAGCTTTACAAAGCTGGCGGCGCTTCTTCTTTTTGCCACTTTCTTCTTTCGCTGCTGAAAGAAGAAAATGGCCCTAAAATAGAAATAAAAAAGGGAATTTTCAATGAAAACACTTAAACTACTAATACTAATTTTAACTGCAATAATCTGTACAAGCTGCGCAGCAACTCCTGCTTTAGCCTACACATTAAAAGGCACCGTAGCATACGTATATGACGGCGACACCATAAAACTGATATGTAATGACCTTTTGTCAAGAGAAACTTGCAGAAAATCACCACTAAAATTTTAAATTTGCTGAAGATACCTAGAAAGAGCTTCGTCGTATCAGTTCCCGGTTTTGACCACTCTGATATACGTGGATTGGTTACCTACAGGTCAATGGTCCGCCGAGAGCTCTACCGTCTAAAAGCGTGGATCAAAGATTGCTCTTTGCCAACATAGTTTTTTCGTAGATAACTCGAACCTTGAAATGCTCGAAGCCCTTTCAAGATATCTTCAGTTCTTTGGTAGATTAAGCAATATTATCAGTCATCATACCCCAAATAAAGCATGCTAGTTCTCTAGCAATCGCTGTTTTTGCCACATTACTATTCTTTGACTTGCCTAAAACCATTTTATAGTAACGGCGTCTCAGTCTTTCGTTAGCTTTGTCTGCATATGCGATAACTTTGGCGGAATTGCCATCCTGCCTGGACTTAAGTACTTTTGATTTATGTCCTATTTGTCCTCTGGCATAACATTGCGCTGCTTCTGTCAAAAGAAGGCGTACATGACTGTTCCCTGCTTTGGTGATGCTAAGCAATGATCTTCCGTCACCACTTGAATCCTCTCCTGGCACTAACCCTAGATATGAGGTGAAATTTTGTGCTTTTGCAAAGCGTTTGAAGTCACCAATCTCAACCAGTACAGACAAAGCAGTATGCGTTTTGATACCGATAAAACAACGAAGTTTGTGCACCGCTTCTTGGTATTCATCCTGTTCGGCAAGTTCTTCAATTCGCATGTCTAAACGCTCTAGTTTATCCGTCAGGTTTGTAAAGGTCAGCAAATATTCATCAAGTATATCTTTATAAAGTCCATCAGGAGTTAATGTGTTTAACCATTTAATATGAGCAACAGTCCAATAACTGTTTCCCTCATAGTGATAATTGTGGCGCAGACAAAATGCCAAAATCTGTTGTTTAACCTTTTTCAAGGCTAACTTATGATCATCCCTCATCCTGATGAATTCTTTTACCTGTTCATCTTTTTCTGTAGGAATATGGACAGAGCTATAGTTATGTTGTGCTAAGCATCTGCCGATGATTTCGGCATCACGTCTATCGGTTTTTATTCTCTTTCTGCTACGTTGCTCAAGCATAGTAGAAGGAGCTAAAATAACGCAGTTAACATTATGGTCTGTTAGCTGATGATACAAAGTATAACCGAGGCAACCTGCCTCATAACCGCATACGAATTTTGTATCGTTTCCGTAAATTGTTCTAAGGTAATCCAGATATTTCAGGACATTTTTATAGTTTGCCTCTGTTTTCTGGTAATACATTCCTTTGTCTGCTTCAATTGTGAAAGCACAAAGAGAAAAATTTTCCTTATGGACATCCATTCCTACGTAAACTGTGGTATAATTCATTGTATGACCTCCCTTTGTATGCGGTAATCCCTGTTACCTGGTTTTCTTGTCAACTACCATTATACAGGTAAATCCACGATTTTACAAAGTGGAGGTCATTACATATTGTCTACATCGGTAATTGAATTACCGAGCATCTGATTTGCGCTCCTCACGGAGCGTAGATTCAGGGTGCGTCCATAACACCTCTACTGCTACCTGTTATCCAGGTTATACAGCTACTTTTATAACCTCTATCTGTTTGAGCCCAGATATTGGCATTTCTATCTTTCTGCCGGTTACGGCATTATTTTTCCTCAGTATATTAAATGCCCCCACTGCATCTGCATTATAGATTTGTCCTGTTTTTTCCACGTACAGTCCTCTGTTTTTCCGATTACCTTTTTCTGCACTCTTTTTTGACACATCTTCTGATACCGGCGAACACTGACTGGAATACGACTCTTTCTGCTTTACGAATGTAATCCCTCTCATCTCCAGCTTGTACTTCAACATCCCGTATATCTGTTCATAAGGCAGTCCGTGCAGCTTCTGATTATTCTTATTACCTATGTTCCTGAATTCCCTGATACCTTTCAGATCACCGATCACTACGGTATGGATCTCATGTTCTTCACAATAGCGTGCAATATATCCGGTTACTTTGTGCAGGTAATCTTTTATACAGTTTCTCTTTTTTACATACAGGCACTTCACATGCTTTGATGATTTCGGATATTTCACTCCCTTTTTTACCTGCTGCTTTGCCCACTGCGATTGTACCCTGCTGATCTCTTTAACATATTTTCTTGTGATCTCCAGATATTTTCTGCCCAGGATAAAACTTCTCCCCTCATTATCATAACAGGTCAGAAGATTATGCAGTCCCGGATCTATTGACAGACAATGTCCGTTCTCTGAATGCAT
>JAGHSI010000135.1 GCA_018065925.1 Candidatus Limimonas coprohippi | reverse complement strand
AAATAAAGCCCTTCTGTCAAAAAGAAAAATATTGCCATTCTTTTATAAATGTAATATTATTCTTTTGTGTTAAACACTGAATTTAATAGGAGATGATTTTATGGATTTAACAGCATTATCCCTCGTAATCAGTCCTAAAACCGGTGAAGAGATGAGCATTGCTTCTCTTGCAGTTCCATCTGGAGTTTTCCTCTATGATGCCCTTACAATCATCAGCGGACTCTTCTGGACAATAGCTTATATACTCATTATCTACTATGGTTTTAAGCACAAAACATCAGGTATGCCACTTTTGGTACTCGGACTCAATATCTCTTGGGAATTCATTTTTGCTTTCCTCGGAGCACCTATCGTTCCAGAAGGTAGTTTGCTTGATCTCACAGCACAAACAGGTGTACAACGTATCGTAAATGGTATTTGGTTCCTGTTCGACTGTGCTATTCTATACTTAAAGTTTAAATACGGCAGAGATGAATTCAAGGCTTCAATGCCTCACGCTCCAGATTGGCTCTTTTACCCAGAACTTCTCTTCATACTCTTCTGTTCTGTATGCGCAGTAATGTTCAGTGTAAACGAATGGAATGATCATAACGGTGTTTATGCAGCTTATCTTCAGAACATCTTCATTTCATCACTCTTCATTCCAATGCTCTACAGAAAAGGCAGTGGCGCTGGACAATCAATGTGGATTGCTATTACAAAATGCCTTGGCACAATAGCTCCAGGTGCGATGGGTGCCCTTGTTATGATTAGAGAATATGGCTGCAACTGGAAGATCTTCGTTGACTTCAAGTTTATGCCACTCATGAAGTTCTTAATCGAAGCTTGTCTCGTATTTGATATCGTTTATATTATCTGTCTCTACAGAATGCTCAAGTATCACGATCATGTTAACCCTTGGACACGTAAGCCTCTTCCAGGCTACAAATGGGGAGACGATCCTGTAGTTGCAGTGCCAGTAGAAGAATAATAAAGACATCGTAAAAAGACCCGCTCAGCAATGAGCGGGTCTTTCTCTATTTCTTATTTTTTCTTATTCAACATTCTTCTTAAGAGTATCAAGGCAAGCATGGAGTTCAGCTGGAACTGTATCACCGAGAGATGCATAGAACTCCTCGATGCCCTTTACTTCCTCCTGCCAAAGTGATTTGTCTACTGAAAGCATTGACTTGAGAGAATCAAGTGTAACTTCATCCTCAAGACCCTCAATGTTGATATCCTCAGGCTTTGGCATGAAACCGATTTCGGTTTCAACAGCGTCAACTTCGCCATCACAACGCTTGATAATCCATTCAAGCACGCGAAGGTTGTCGCCAAAGCCTGGCCACATGAAGTGACCTTCATCATCCTTGCGGAACCAGTTAACATTAAAGATTTTTGGAGCCTTTTCAGGTTCAAGTGTCTTACCGATATCAATCCAGTGTTTAAAATATGTTCCGCAATCATAACCGATGAATGGTCTCATGGCCATTGGGTCACGACGAACAACACCTACTGCACCAGTTGCTGCTGCAGTTGTTTCAGATGAGAGAACTGAGCCGATAAATACACCGTGGTTCCAGTCACGTGACTGATAAACAAGCGGAGCGAGTTTTGCACGACGACCACCAAAGATAAATGCTGAGATTGGTACACCTTCTGGATTTTCAAATTCAGAAGAGAGGCATGGGCAGTTTACAGCAGGAGCTGTAAATCTAGAGTTAGGATTTGCGCCAGGACGGTCAGTATCAACCTCGCCATTCCAGTGAACACCAGTCCAGTCATCTGCATTTGTAGGTGGGTTCTTATCAAGTCCCTCCCACCAAACTGTATTGTTATCAAGGTTGTGGCAAACATTTGTAAAGATAGTGCCACGTTTTGTTGTTGCAAGTGCATTTGGATTTGACTTGTCATTTGTACCCGGAGCAACACCAAAGAAACCGTTCTCAGGGTTGATA
This sequence comes from Candidatus Limimonas coprohippi, assembly GCA_018065925.1. Lineage (GTDB taxonomy): Bacteria > Bacillota > Clostridia > Oscillospirales > Acutalibacteraceae > UBA1227. Next base: position 3,696 of record JAGHSI010000135.1, on the reverse strand, counting down.
GCATAGAGACGACCATCGGCACCTTTACGGATCCATGAAATATCGTCGCCTACTGTGAATACTTTATATCCATCCTTCTTATATCCCTCTGGTGGGATCATCATTGCAAGGTTGGTCTTACCACAAGCTGATGGGAATGCTGCACAGATATACTTTGTCTCTCCCTTTGGATTTTGAAGGCCAAGGATCAACATGTGTTCTGCCTGCCAGCCCTCTTTCATTGCCTGATATGAGGCAATTCTAAGAGCAAAGCACTTCTTGCCGAGGAGTACGTTTCCACCGTATCCTGAGTTGACAGAATAAATTGTGTTATCCTGTGGGAACTGGCATATATATCTCTTTTCAGCATCTATGTCACACTTACAATGTGTACCGCGAACCCAATCATCTGAATCACCGAGAACCTCAAGTACCTTTGTACCAACGCGAGTCATAATAGCCATGTTAGCAACAACATAAATTGAGTCTGTAATTTCAATACCAATCTTCGCAAGAGGTGAACCGATAGGGCCCATTGAATAAGGGATTATGTACATTGTACGGCCCTTATAGCTTCCACGAGCAATATCATCGAGCATCTTGTATGTCTCTGCTGGATCCATCCAGTTGTTAAGTGGACCTGCCTCCTCCTTTGTAGGAGTACAGATAAATGTTCGTGCCTCTACACGAGCAACATCATTAACAGCAGTTCTATGAAGATAGCACTCTGGTAAGAGTTCCTGATTAAGTTTAATGAGTTCGCCAGTCTTACAAGCTTCTTCTTTGAGCTCATCAAGCTGTGATTTTTCACCAGTAATCCAAACGATATTGTCTGGGCAAAGAAGAGCAATACGTTCGTCAAGCCAAGCATTTACAGTAGGATTTTTAGTCAATCTTTCCATGATGTTTTGCAAGTCTCCTTCTTTAAAATTCTAATTAATATCTAAAAATACCGTATTATTTTCTCATATTTGGCGCGATTTTGCAAGATTAAAAAATAATAATTTCATTTTTGCCGATATTTGAGTTTTGTTGTATAATCTTGCAAGGTGATAAAAATGAAACTTTCATTGATTATTCCTTGCTTCAATGAGGCCGGCAATGTACGCCCCCTCTTTGACAAGATAAACGAAGTATTTGAAAACAAAATAAATGATTACGAATTTGTCTTTGTAAACGATGGTTCAAAGGACGAGACTTTTAAAAATCTCAAGGAGATTTGCGAGTCTAGTTCTCGTCCAGTGAAAGTCGTTAATTTTTCAAGGAACTTTGGCAAAGAGGCCGCTATTTTTGCCGGCCTAAAGGAAGCTTCTGGAGACCTCATTTCTTTGATTGATGCAGACTTACAACAGAATCCCGAGTACGTTGTAAAGATGGTCGATTATCTAGATGAGAACCCAGAATATGACTGCGTTACTGCTTTCCAAGAAAAACGAAAAGAAGGAGCTTTCCTTCGCTTTTGTAAACGTCGTTTCTATCACTTGATCAACAAGATGTCTGATACCGAATTCGTTGACGGAGCATCTGACTTTAGAACATTTAGAAAAGCTATGAAAGATGCCATTCTAGAGATGAGCGAATATCATCGTTTTTCAAAAGGTATCTTCTCTTGGGTTGGATTTAACACCTACTATATGCCTTATGCCGTTGATGAACGCCTCTCCGGCACAACAAAATGGTCTTTTTGGAAACTTTTCAAATATGCCATTGAAGGTATTGTTGCCTTCACAACAGTTCCACTTAAGATTTCAACGTACACAGGCTTCTTTACAAGCCTTGCATCATTAATTTATATCATCGTTGTCATCGTTGAAAAGCTCGCCTTCGGAATAGCAGTTCCAGGTTACGCGACTATCGTCGTTTTAATCCTCTTCCTCGGCGGTCTTCAGCTCTTAGCCCTTGGCATTAATGGAGAATATCTCTCAAAAACTTATATTCAAACAAAAAATCGACCTATTTATATTGCTCGTGAAATTATCACTAACGACAAAAAATAAGTTAAATAAAGCAAAAAGGCACCGTCTCGGTGCCTTTATTTTTTATGCTTATTCAAAAACTTTTCTTATAGCTTCAGCTCGTTTTGCATCCCTGATTCCTCTATCGAGGCTCTGACCAAAAGCAACATTTAATGTTGCTGGTTGCATTGAAAAAATGAGTTCATTGAGCTTCTCAGTCGGAACATTAATTTCACCTGTGAAAGCTCCGATTTTTACAATAGCCATTGCTTCCATAAACTCTCCGAAGCTTATAACACGTGCATTCTTGAGTGTTCCATATGATCTCCAAAGAACATCCTGAAACTTAAGGCTATTCATCAAATCCTTGCGAAGTGCTCGTTCCTGTTCAATAACCGAAAGAGAGATAGACTTCAAATTTTCAATAGCAGCCTGCTCGGAGATGCCAAGAGTTACCTGATTTGAAAGTTGGAATAAACTTCCCACAGGATTATCTGCCTCTCCATATGCTCCAGTAAGAACAAGTCCAAGTTTTGATACCATGCTTGAAAGTCTTGGAATCTGACCGCGCATTGAAAGCGCAGGAAGCTGGAGTGTAACTGAAGCTCTCATTGCAGTACCAATATTTGTTGGACACTGTGTCAAATATCCAAGTTTCTTATCAAACGCAAATTCAAGATCCTCATCAAGCAAATTATCGAGTGTGTTTGAAAGTTCATAAGCCTTTTCAAGTTCAAGTCCTGGAAGAAGAGCTTGAATCTTCAAGTGATCCTCTTCACAAATCATAATGCTAAGCGACTGATCCTCACTTGTAACAAGTGTTCTGCCCTCAGCGTAACTTACAAATTCAGGACTTACAAGACTCTGCTCAGCAAGAGAGATTTGCAAATCTCTGCCGACCTCGTTCATCGGCGTAGTTGCGAACTTTCCAGGCAATTTTTTATCGAGAATTGCATCAGTTTTATCAGCAATTTCATATTTTTCATCAACCGAGAGCTTGTTTGTAAAGTTATATCCCTTTACATTACGCGCTATTGCAACCTTTGTGCTTATAACTACGTCGTTTTCTCCACCTTGGAGCTCATACCACTTAGCCATTAACAGCACCTCCCTCGAGAACCTTTATCTCATCACGGAGTTTTGCTGCAAGTTCAAAATTTTGAACCGAAACTGCAGCATCAAGTTCAGCCTTAAGTCCAGCCACTGTATCCTCAAGTTTAGGTGAAGCAGTTGCTGAACTGATCTGGTATGCGCCAGATTTTCCAACATGGGTGGTTCTACCATGAATCCTAGAGAGCGATGGCTTAAGTTTTTCATAGAAGACACTATAACAATCCGCACATCCCATCATACCGGTGCGAACTACCTCCTCAAAACTAGTTCCACAAGTTGGACAGCGCTCACTATTATCAACACTAGGAAGTGCACGTGTAAACTCCGGAAAGAAGTTTTGAAGCATATTACTTATGTTAAAACCGAAACCCGAAAACATATTTGCATAGCCAAGATGCTCTGCACAATTGTAGCAGAGATGAATCTCCATGGCTTCACCATTGATTATGCGTTTAATGTGTGTCGTAGCTTCAGCGTTACCGCAGTTTTGACAAAGCACGGAAAAACCGCCTCCTTTAACGCTTCTATTATCCTTCAACGAAGATTTTTCGTCAATATTTTTCTTAATTTAAGCCTCTCTTTTTGTCAAAAAAAAGACAATGTTTAATGCCTTTTTATTAATAATTTTTCTTGAAAAAAGGACATAAAT
>JAGHSI010000082.1 GCA_018065925.1 Candidatus Limimonas coprohippi | reverse complement strand
CTCTTGAGTGAATTTGTAAACAATTTATTAATAAAATGTTAAAATTGTTCACAAATTCACTCAAATTTTAACATTTCAATCTCTTTCGGGAGAAGGCACAAAGCCTTCTCCCATCAAGATTCGTTTTATTTAAAGATTAATCAATTGTATCTGCAAGAAGCATTTTGAGCTGAACATTAGCTGCTGTAGCACCATCAGTTCCATCTTCGCCGAAGCTCAATGATGAAACATAGATACCTTCTGCCTTATTCATATAATCAGCAAGTGCAACGATCTTATCCTTTGAACCTGCAACGATGATAGAAACATCAGCAATCTGAACAGCGCCATCACCAACGCCACCTACGCCGTTACCTTCATTAACTGAATAAGCAACGATAGAGCCCTTTGTAACATCTGCTACTGAGAAGTTAGTAACCTCAAGACCCTGCTTTACAGCCATACCTACAACTTCGTCATGGATCTTATCATTTGAAAGATCATCAAAAGCACGAGCTGTTGTCTGAGCATAATCAGCCTTAGCTGTATCAAGCTGTGTCTTATATGTTGGAAGAGCAGCGATTTCTGTCTTCATCTCTTCTTTCTTTGCAGAAAGTTCCTGATTTGTTGCCTTTGTCTCCTGGAGACTTGTAAATGCTGGCTTGATGCCAAGGAAGCAAATACCAAAAATAAGGAGAGCAATAGCAGCAATAATTATAGTGTTCTTATTTTTTTCTGACATTGTAATCTCCCCTTTCTTAGCCTTCTTCAGCTGGAGCGTCTGTTGTTTCTTCCTCTGCAGAAGCATTAACTACAGGAGCGCTAGCGTCTGGTTTAAATGTGCATCCAACATCGAATGAGTAACCACCCTCTGTTGAGCCATTGAATGAACGATAATCAACGTTATCAAAGATATTAAGAGCAACAAGGTCTCTTACAAACTGTGAAACACCAGTATCAGCTGGAGAAACTGCCTTTGCAGAACATGTAAGTGAGAGATATCCATTATCGCCAACATAGTTGTAATTAGAAATTGCAACACCATTCTTTGATGCTGTATTAGCAACAGAATTGAAGAATGTAGCATCAACATTTGGATATGAAGCGATAGCATTCATTGCTGCTTCCATATTTGTCTTTTGAGTCTTTGCAAGGTCAATCTTTTCCTTTGTTGCAACAGCCTCACTGTAAGAAGCTACGTTCTGTTCGTCATTGATATACTTTTCAAGTGACTTATTCTTAGCCTTCATGCCGAGAAGTACTACTTCGAGAAGTACGAAGATTGCAAGTACTACAATTGCAACGGCAATAAGTGGTTTTAATACCTTCTGAAGGTCAAGGTTCTTCTTCTTTCCTTCAACAACGATATGATACTGTTCAAGGAAGTTCATCTGATTAGGCTCAAGGTATTTAACCTTTGCCTTCTTTTCTTTCTTTCCTTTTGCTTCAGGAGCAGGAGTTTCAGCGTTAGCATCGGCTACAACTGGTGCTTCTTCAGCAGGAGTATTCTTCTTAAATAAATCAGCCATTATAACTCGCTCCTTTCTTAAAGCATATTACCAAGGGCATAAGTATAATCAGCCATAAGGAATGCTGCTTTATTCTTATCCTTAGTACATGTGATGTTGTCGCATGCTGGAAGAGTTGAAACTGGGCAACCAAGCATTGCTGAAATCTTTGGACAAAGATCAGCCTCCGCCTCTGTCATGCCGCAGATATATACGGCCTTAACAGGCTTCTGAGAGTTCTCTGAACGTGCGAACTGAATGAGTGAAGAAAGCGCACGTACGATTTCCATACGAGAGCCCTCTGTTCCTCTCTGCTCAATAATACGGCTACGACTAGCGAAGCTATACTTACCATCAATATAGAGAACTGATGTGAGATTTATAGAATCGAGATTTACAACGATTTCAGTATCCTGTGATGTTCCAGGATTTGCTGCTACAAGTGACATCTCTGCATTAATAGCTGTGTTGATTCTTGAAAGCTGAATATCAAGACCATTAAATACACGAACATATGCAGCGATGAGTTCCTTACCAACAGCATTAGCAAAGAGCATTGGCTCACCATTCTTACCGTCTTCGATTACTGTGTAGTCGAAGAGGAAGTTTGCGAAACCTTCAACATCTTTGAATTCATCCTGAACAACATTAGGCATAGATGCCTTTGGAAGAATTGGGCAAGTGATCTTCTTATTAAGAATAGTACCAGAATCGATTACGAGGCTGATATCTCTCTTTGGAAGATTGTACTTATCCCAAAGTTTTTGAATTGATTCCTTAATGCCGAGTTCATCAGCGATAACGCCATTAACTACAGCTTTTTCAGGAAGAGTAACATACATACAAGCTTTTACATCGAGGCGGCCTTTTTTATCTTTGTCGCCAGTAAGAACTTGAATCTTTTCGTTTGAAATAAAAACGGAAGTAATCATAAGCTTACTTATTCCCCCTTCTTTAAAAATTAAAGTCCCTCGTTTGCATCGATACCATCATACATACCGTACATAGGAACGATTACGCCGATAAGAACGGCACCAACGAGTACAGCCATAACAACAAGCATTACAGGCTCAATAAGAGCTGTAAGACGACCTGTAGCCTGCTCTGATTCATACTCAAACTGTTCTGCAGTTGAGTTGAGCATCTCATCAAGTTTACCAGTTTCCTCACCGATGAGGATTGTAGCTGAAAGTTTAGAGTCAAAGCCATCAACCTTACTGATAACCTCTGATACTGTTGCGCCACCCTTTACCTCTTTTACAAGGTCAACAAGCTGTCCTTCAATATATGTATTACCAACAGTACCACCAGCAATTGTCAAACAATCAACAAGTGGGATACCTGATGCATAAAGTGAAGAGATTGTTCTTGCAAAACGAGATGTATAAATGATCTTCATAAGAGGACCAATCTTTGGAAGTTTAAGTTTTGTTGTATCCTTCCAAAGAATGAATGCTGGATTTGTATTAGCAACTTTAAGACCAAGGAAAATAGCTACAGCTACTGGAATATAGATGAACCATTTCTTAGTAATGAAGTTTGAAACTGCAACCATGATTTTTGTTACAGTTGGAAGTTCCATATCCATGCTTTCATATGTTTGGAAGAAAGTTGGAAGTACAACTGCAAAGAGGATGATGATTACAGCAACGATAATTACAATCAAAATCTTTGGATATGTTGTAGCACTCTTAATCTGAGAGTTGAGGCGTTCTTCCTTATCGTAATGCTCAGCCATTCTCATAAGAGTCTGGTCCATATTACCAGATGCCTCACCAGCTTTAATCATGTTGATAAGCATCTTTGGGAAAGTACCGCCCTGATCTTCCATAGCTTCTGAAAGTGACATACCTTGTTTGAGAGAGTTATAAAGTCCATCATAAACTGCTTTGATGTCCTTTTTGATACCTTCACGGTTACGGATGATATCAACTGCTCTTACGATTACAACACCAGAGCCAACCATTGTACCGATCTGACGACACATGTCGGAGAGATCTGTTGATTTAAGCTTGGATTTTGTTAGGGTCTTTGAACCGCCCTTAACTTTGTAATCGGAAACGTAAAGGCCCATGTCTTTCAAACGCTCTGCAAGTTTCTGAGGGCTGTCAGCCTCAAGAGTACCGCTCTTCTTGACACCGTCAAGAGTTACAGCGTTGTATGTGTATACAGGCACATTACCACTCCTTTACTATAATATATGCGCGCGCGTAATAAAAAACGCGCAAAGTTTCCTTTGCTACGAGAATGCTCTAATGATAACGAGACTAGTCCCGTTATCACATAAGCAAACATTTCACAATGCCCCGGAAACAAAGCATAGTGAATGTGTTGAGACATTCTGAAATGTTTGCCTACTTCAGAAACATCCCTAAATAAAACGAAATAATTTGTGTTGAATATAGATACGATACGACAATGCCGAA
>JAGHSI010000073.1 GCA_018065925.1 Candidatus Limimonas coprohippi | reverse complement strand
CCCCTTGAAGACTACAAGGTTGATAGGCAGTAAGTGTAAGTGTGGTGACACATTCAGCTAAACTGTACTAATAGGTCGAGGGCTTGTCTATTTGACAACAGGAAATGCTTATGTATTTACCCTGATGTTCTTTGTTCAGTTTTGAAGGTGCAATACCTTTGAGAAGGGCGGCAATAGCTGCTCTTTTTTTATGTCTTTTTTGAGCCTTGGCTTTGCCAGGGCTCTTTTTATTTGTGTTAAGGTTTTTGCTTTACAAAAGACTATATGATGTATATAATCTATTATGTATAAACAATTTATAGTGGATAACTATCGAAAAGAGGTGGCGACATATGAAGAAAATGCTTATTCGACTGTTCTCAGTCGTAATGGTTATTGCTATCATTTTGTCTTTTTCTATAATTCCTTCTTATGCCGCTGATAAAGAGTATATAAGTTCTTTAAAGAATGCTGGTTTTCCATCAGACTATGCAGAATTGCTCGAGAAGGTTCACGCAAAACATCCAAAATGGACCTTTACTCCACTTGTAACGGGGCTCAATTTCGATGATGCTGTTGCGGGCGAGAGCAAGGCTGGACTTACAACAACTGACGTCACAGTAAGTTATTTCCTTTTGATTAGTAGAGATAAGGGTAGCTATAACTCTGACGGCACATACACATATAAAATTGTAGACGGTAACCAGTCTAAGCAGACTGGCCATGCGGATGCATCGGATCTCTGTATCTCATACTTTATGGATCCAAGAAACTTTTTAACTGAGGATAGAACAATCTTCCAGTTCCTCGATATGTCTTATCCAGATGACGATGCTGGACTTAGAGATTCAGTGGTTACTGCTGTAAGCGGAACTTTCCTTAAAAAGCACGTGGATGCTTTGATGACAGCAGGTACAACTTATGATATAAACCCTGTTTATCTCGTTTCTAAGATTTTCCAGGAGGTTGGAACGAGCGGCGAAAACTCAGCAGTTAACGGCAAAGTATCTGGATACGAAGGATACTATAACTGCTATAACATCGGCGCTTATGCGAGTTCCACTGGAACAGCCGTTATAAACGGCCTTAAGTATGCAAAAGATAAGGGCTGGACATCGATAGACAAGTCGATAATTGGTGGTGCTGAATTTATTGCCAAAGGTTACACGTCGGTTGGTCAGCACACTCCTTATCTTACAAAGTTCAATGTAAATCCAAAGAATACATCATATTCTCTTTATACTCACCAGTATATGTCCGCAGTAAATGATCCTGCTCAGTCTGCAAGAACCATTTACAATGCATATAACGAAGCAAATATTTTGGATACTACAATTAACTTTGTAATTCCAGTATTTAAGGATATGCCGACATTCTCATCGACATCAGTAAAACTTGATGATTCAACCAATTCTGTAGTGGGTAAGGAGCCATCATCAAATAACTTTTACCTCCGTACAGAACCTAATAGAAATGCATCATATTATAGCGAAAATGGCAAAGCAAAAGCTTTTGCAAATGGCACATCTGTTACTATTCTTGATAGAGTTAGGAGCAATATCGTTACAGATGACGATAGTAGTCATAATCTCTATATGTTCCAACTTAAACTTCCTTTCTGGTATAAGGTTAAAGTTGGAAAAATTGAAGCTTATACAGCTTATGAAAATATCCCTATAGATGCTACTGTTACGATGAAAGTTGGCGACAAGCGTACCTTCGGTTATTCGCTTACGAATGGTGTTACGGGCGCCGTGAGATTTGAAGTTTTAGACTCACGAATTGCGACCGTAAATGCGAAAACCGGCGAGGTTGTCGCAAAGTCCACAGGAACGACACAACTTATCGCATATACAGCATCTGGAAGTGTGGATTATATAAATCTTACTGTAGCATTAGCTGAGGGTGTTCCAGAAAAAATCACATCTTCAAAGCTTGAAATTAATCAGAGCAAAAAACTTGTTTCTAATATTTCAGCAGGCACAACAGTTAATAAACTTCTCTCATCTGTAAACGAGACTGATTATGTTGCAGTTTACAAGGATGGAGAGAAGCAGGCAAAGGATGTAAAACTTGCAACAGGCATGCAACTTTGTCTTGTTGTTAATGGAAATATCATTAAGCAGTATACTATTGCCGTAACTGGTGATACCAACTGCGATGGTTCACTTGGACCTGGCGATGCAGTACTTGTACTTCGTCACCTTTCAAACTTACAATCGCTCTCTGACGCTGCACTTTTGGCAGCTGACGCAAACAAGGATGGCGATTACGGTCCAGGTGATGCAGTAACAATTCTTAGAGCTATAAACTGATGGAGGATGTATGAAAAGATTAATACCTCTCATATTTACAATCGCAATTTTTGTGGCAGTCTCTACTATTTCTGCAAGTGCTTCAGTTTCACTTAGCGGTCCTTCCTCTGCAGAGAGTGGAAGCACAATCACTTTCTCAGTTCAGGCAAGTAGTAGTGGTGGTATTACAGGTCTTTCAGCTACAATTGTTCCTGAATCAGGCCTTGTTGTAGAGAGTGTTTCAGGTTGTCCATCCGGTTGGATGTCTGCATCCAACACAAATGCTATTTCTGTTGCTGGTGCTAATGCTGTAAATAGCGTAGAAGTTTATATTAAATGTAGAATTACTGGAGACCCAGGTTCTTCAAAAACATTGTCACTTTCTGGGGCAAAGGTAAGTGATGCAAATGGTGCTGATACTTCTGAGGGCTCACGCTCTAAGACTGTCACAATTTCAACACCAAAATCTGGAGATAATACACTTGCAAGTTTGTCTATTGCTGGGCATGCGATTTCATTTTCACCAAGCACTACATCGTATAGCATAGGAACTGTATCTTTTGATACAAAGTCACTCAGCATCAATGCTAATGCGAACGATTCGGATGCAAAGGTTAGTGTTTCCGGCAATTCACTTGTTGTAGGTGACAACTATGTCAAAGTAAATGTTACAGCACCAAATGGTTCTGTTAAGACTTATACAATCAAAGTAACACGTGAGCAGGATCCTAACTATGTTCCTGGTAGCGATGGTTCACTCTCATCACTTACAATTTCTCACGGTGATTTGTCACCAGCTTTTGATAAGAAGATTCAAGAGTATGTTGTATATGTACCTTTCGAGGTTGATCTTTTCTCAGCAACTGGTACTGCAAATGCAGCGCTTGCGAAGGGCGTTAAGAATGTTGCTGATCAGAAACTTGAAGTTGGCGTAAATGAAATCCCTATCGTATGTACAGCAGAAGATGATTCAAAAACAACATACACAGTATATGTTGTTCGTATGGACGAATTTGGTGGCAAGGATACTATCGGCTTGCCAGCAAGTTTCTCTGACATTCACCTTCAGGATGATTCTGAACCTGAAGCAGAGAAAGAGGATGTGGCTGCTCCAGAGAAGGGATTTGAAATCACTCCTCTCATCGCAGGTGGAATAGGTCTTCTCTGCTTACTTCTTGGTTTTGGCATTGGCACTTTGATCTTCAAAAAGATGGCGACAGTTGATCCCGAACCAGAATTCCCGGTTTTTGAAGAACCAGAAGTTCCAACATATGTGGAACCAATGCCAGAAATAACTGAGTATGAGGATGTTTCAAGCAGCACAGAAATCGATGATGATGTAGATGACCTCATTAACAAGTATTTGGGTGGCGATGAGTAATTAATTATTAATTACATATATAGCCAAAATATAGCCAAAATAATTAAGGAGCCCACTATATGTAGGGCTCCTTGTTTTATGCGAAAATGTGATGGGTAAAAAAGTGCTGAAAAGTGCGTAAAATAAAGAAAAAACACGATAAAAATGCTTGATTTTGGATGTGCATTGTGGTAATATCTTTGTACCTCTTAAAGAGGCTTATTTTTTTGTGCCCATTTTTAAGAGGGAGGCAAACACAAAAAGTTATAAAATGGAGGTGCCGTTATGAGAGTTAGAGTTACACTTGCTTGCACAGAGTGCAATCAGAGAAACTACAACACAATGAAAAACAAGAAGAACACACCTGATCGTATGGAGATGAACAAGTACTGCAGATTCTGCAAGAAGCACACTCTCCACAGAGAGACAAAGTAAGGAGGAGAACTTTATGGCAGAAGAAATCAAAAAGCCTAAAGATTCCAAACCTGAAAAGAAGGCCGAAAAGAAGACAGACAAAAAGTCTGCAGATAAGAAAAGCATTTTCGGCACTATTAAGCAGTTCTTCAAAGACGTAAAGGGCGAGACAAAAAAGATCGTCTGGAACACATGGCCAAACACTATTAAGGACACAGGCGTTGTTCTTATGGTAACCGTAATCATCGGTGCTGGCGTTTGGATCAGTGACGTCTTATTCCGCCAGCTTATCGAACTTGTATATCATCTTGCCGGTTCAGGCACAGCAGAGACAGGTATGATAATGCTTCAGAACCTCACATCAATGTTTTAATTTGGAGGAATTCTAAATGGCAGGAATTTCTAGATGGTATGTTATTCATACTTATTCAGGTTATGAGAACAAGGTAAAAGACAACATCGAAAAGGTCGTTGCCAATAGAGGCATGGAAGACCAGATTCTCGAAGTTAAAGTACCAACAGAAATCGTAACAGAGATTAAAGAGAACGGCGAGACTAAAGAAGTAGAACGCAAGCTTATGCCTGGTTATGTACTTGTTAAACTTGCTGTTATGGAAGTTAAAGACGAACTTACAATGTCTGACGACGCATGGTATGTTATTCGCAACACTCGTGGTTGCACAGGCTTCGTTGGCCCAGAGAGTAAGCCAGTTCCTTTAACAGAAGCTGAAGTATTAGCTCTCGGCGTTGAAAAACGTGTCGTTGAAGTTAATTACAATGTTGGTGACCTCGTTAACATTATTGATGGTCCACTTGCTGACTATTCTGGTGTTGTTGAGGAACGTGACGTTGACAAGAATTTTGTTCTTGTTCGCATTTCTATGTTCGGTAGAGAGATACCTACTGAGTTTGAACTTGCTCAGGTAGAACTCGCCGTAGAAAACTAATTTATTTTAATTTGGTAATTAGTGCATTGCACTTTTAATTACGGGTATTGATTATTCAGTACTCAGTGGGAGGGCGTCAAATAAGGCGTCCGCCAATTACCACAATATTAAGGAGTGAAAAAAACATGGCTCAGAAAATTAAAGGTTTTATTAAACTTCAAATCCCAGCCGGACAGGCAACACCTGCACCACCTGTAGGTCCTGCACTTGGTCAGCACGGTGTTAACATCATGGCTTTCACAAAGGATTTCAATGAGCGCACAAAGAACGACATGGGTCTTATTATCCCAGTTGTAATCACAGTTTACGCAGATAGCAGCTTTACATTCATCACTAAGACTCCTCCTGCAGCAGTCCTCATTAAGAAGGCTTGCGGCATCCAGAAGGCTTCTGGTGAACCTAACAAGAAGAAGGTTGCAACAATCACAAAAGAACAGTGCCAGAAAATCGCAGAGCAGAAGATGCCTGACCTTAATGCAGCTAACATTGAATCAGCTACATCTATGATCATGGGTACAGCTCGCAGCATGGGCATCACTGTTGTTGATTAATCTTGTTGGGAGGTAAAGAATAATGAAACACGGAAAGAAATATGTTGACGCTGCAAAGCTCGTTGACAGAACTAAATTATATGATCCAGCAGAAGCACTTGACCTCGCTGTAAAGACATCAACAGCTAAGTTTGATGAGACAGTAGAAGCTCACATCCGTCTCGGTGTTGACTCACGTCACGCTGATCAGCAGGTTCGTGGTGCTGTAATTCTTCCAAACGGAACTGGTAAAAAGGTTCGCGTTGCAGTATTCGCAAAGGGCGAGGCTGCTAAGGCTGCAGAGGCAGCTGGTGCTGACTACGTTGGTGCTGAGGACCTCGTAGAGCGCATTCAGAAGGAAAACTTCTTCGACTTCGACGTAGCTATCGCAGCTCCTGACTGCATGGGTCTTGTTGGTCGTCTTGGTAAGGTTCTCGGTCCTCGTGGACTTATGCCTTCACCAAAGGCTGGTACAGTTACTCCAGATACAGCTAAGGCTGTTGAAGAGGCTAAGGCTGGTAAGATTGAGTATCGTCTTGATAAGACAAATATCATTCACTGCCCAATCGGCAAGGCATCATTTGGTGCTGAAAAGCTCGGTGAGAACCTTGATGCTCTCATGGATGCTATCGTTAAGGCTAAGCCAGCTTCACTTAAGGGTCAGTACATTAAGTCTTGCACAGTTGCATCAACAATGGGCCCTGGCGTAAAGTTCGCAGCTAACAAGTATCTTGCTGCACCAGTAGTTAAGTAATTAATTCGTACTTGACATGGGAATACCCGTGTGTTAGTATATTCGTGCTGTCCACCTAAGACAGCAGGTGTCTAAAAGACGTAACAGGTCACAACCTTACCTGCCGAGGAAAGACGGATTAAAACATATTTATTATGTCTTAATGCCCTTTCTTAGGTAGTCTAAGGAAGGGCTTTTAATATTCATAGGAGGTGAATATTATGCCAAGCGCAATCGTACTTGAATCAAAGAAACAGGCCGTTGCTGCCCTTGCTGAAGAGCTTAAGGGTTCATGTGCCGGCGTACTCGTTGAATACAGCGGTGTTACTGTTGCTGATGATACAGCACTTCGTGCTGAGCTCCGTAAGGACAATGTTACTTACAAGGTAGTTAAGAACTCTATCCTTAAGCGTGCTGCTGAGGAAGTTGGTCTTTCAGACCTTGACTCAGTTCTTGCAGGAACAACAGCTATTGCTATCAGTGAAGACGATTATGTTGCACCAGCAAGAATTCTTAAGAAGTTTGCTGATTCACATAAGGACTTCAACATTAAGAGCGGTTTCATGGACGGTGCAGTAATCGACCTCGCAACTATCGAGAGTCTTGCTTCACTCCCAACAAAGGACGTTCTTCTTGCAACAGTTTGCAACGCATTCAATGCTCCTATTTCAGCATTTGCTCGTGTTATTCAGGCAGTTGTTGATCAGAGCGGAGAAGAAGTAGCAGCTCCAGCAGCAGAGGAGGCAGCTCCAGCAGAGGAAGCAGCTCCAGCAGCTGAAGAAGCACCAGCAGAGGCAGAAGCAGAAGCTCCTGCAGCTGAATAATTAAAAAATATTGTAATTAAAACTAATTAATATTATTGGAGGAAAATAAAATGGCTTCAGAGAAAGTAACAGCTCTTCTTGAAGAGATTAAAAAGATGTCAGTTCTTGAACTTTCAGAACTCGTACACGCAGTAGAAGATGAATTCGGCGTATCAGCAGCAGCTGCAGTTGCAGTTGCAGGCCCAGCTGCAGCAGCTGGCCCAGCAGCTGAGGAGAAGACAGAATTCGATGTTGAGCTTACAGAAGTAGGCGCAGAGAAGATTAAGGTAATCAAGGCTGTTCGTGAGATCACAGGTCTTGGACTTGCAGAGGCAAAGGCTATTGTTGATGGCGCTCCAAAGGTAATCAAGGAAGCTATGGGCAAGGACGATGCTGAGGCTGCTAAGGCTAAGCTCGAAGAAGTTGGCGCAAAGGTTACTCTCAAGTAATTTAACACTTCGAAAAACAAAGGCTCTAGGGTTTATCCCTAGAGCTTTTTCTTTTTATGTTGTTTGCCTCATTTTAATATGATAAAATTGATATTGCTATTTACGGTTATTATATTTTTATATATGAGGTGATAATTATGGGAAAGAAGATTATTGTTGCCGGCGCAGGCCATGGTGGACTTACAGCCGCAGCTCTTCTTGCAGAGAAAGGATTCGATGTTACCATCTATGAGCGTGGCAAAAAGGGCAAGCTCGGTTATGATTGGACTGATATCTTTGATCCAAAGGCACTTGATCTTGTTGGTTGCCCAAGACCTTCAGAGGATAAGTTTGAGTGGAAAGTTGATATGACTTTCTGGGGACCAGAGACTGATCCCGCAGCAAAAATCCGTCAGCGCGTACCAAACGATCCTGAAGAGATGGAAATCAAGATGGAACGTTCAGACATCTATGATCTTCTCGTAAACTTTGCTGAGTCAAAAGGTGCAAAGATTGAGTATGGCGTAGAGATTCTTGGCCCTATCATGGAAAAAGATCGTGTTGTTGGTATTAAGACAAAGAAGGGCGATATCCTTGGCGATATGGTTATCGACTGCTGTGGTTGCGAATCTCCAGTACGTGTCAACCTCCCTGAATATCTTGGAATTCAAAAGCACCCACGTTGGGGCGAAAAATTCCATGTTTATCGTGCATTCTATGATCTTGCTGCTCCTATTGAGACAGTAGATGATCTTTATAAGGTAACTCTCTTCCCTGATAAGGAAGGCGTAGGTATCGCATGGATTGCTTCCGAAGCTACTGAGACTGAATCACATTCTGACCTTCTTGTTGGTCATATGGATCCATTCACAGAGGAAGAAGCTAATATGTATGCTGACCGCTATAGAAAGGACAACCCACAGCTTGGTACAAAGATGAAGCGTGGTGGATACTTTACACTTATTCCAGTTCGTCAGCCTCTTTCTATCATGGTTGCAAATGGATATGCTGCACTCGGCGATTCAGCTTTCATGACAGTTCCAATTATTGGTTCAGGTATCGGTAATGCTATCAAGAATTCTAAGATTCTTGCAGAGGTTATCGCATCGGATAAGACAGAGACATATTCTGCTGAAACTCTTTGGAAATATCAGTATGAGTACTACAACAAGATGGGTAGAAATATCGCTCCTCTTGCACTTGCAAAGCTCGTACTTACTAGGGTTACACAGGATGAACTCCGTTATGCTATCAACAAGGGTCTCCTCACATACAGAGAGATGACAATCACAGCTAACCACACTTCAATTTGGAAGTTCTTACATGCTGATTTGAGCCTTGTTAAGAGAGGCATTGACCTCTTCAAGAACCCTGGTCTTCTCAAGAAAGTTGCTCCAGTTGTTCTTGATATTGCTCAGTACTATATCGTTTCAATTCAGATTCCAAAGCGTTACACTCTTGAGGGCGTAAAGGCTTGGGCTAAGAAATACGATCATGTATTTGAGAAGCGTCTTCCAAAGGACAAGGTTGCCGCTGATGCTGCTCGTTATAACGACTAATTAAACACAAAACACCTAGGGCGTAAGCCTTGGGTGTTTTTCTTTTATTTATGGGAATTTTGCCGGGTGAATTGTTTACAATTAAGGTATTATT
>JAGHSI010000052.1 GCA_018065925.1 Candidatus Limimonas coprohippi | reverse complement strand
TTACATCTCCATTTATCACTTTTAATTTATTATTATTCATTCTTTTCAAATTTATCTATGTCTCCAAACAAATCGCGGGCCTTTTTCACCGTTTGTCCCGGTGGGAATAAATCCTGAATTAGATTTCAATTAATTCGTATTTTGATGAGCCGGTTCCGATGCGTTCTGCCGATTCAATGATGTGGCGACCAGATCTCGAATCTATGCGTTCAATTAAATGATCTTTGCCTTTATCGTCTGAGGACCAGATAAGGTCGAGGCAGGCTTTATCGAGCGCGACTGGATCAGTCGAAGCGAGAATGCCGATGTCCTTCATACAAGGGTCCTCAGCGACTTCGCAGCAGTCACAGTCAACTGATAAGTTGACAACTGATGAGATATATACTGCATTGCCATTAAAGAGATCAACAACTGACTTTGCAGCATCTGCCATACATTCGCAGAAAATTGAATTAGGACACATATTTTCCCAAATGATATCCTGTGTAGAAACTTTACCGTCTGAATGAATAAGGCACTTACCTTTAGTTGATGCACAACCGATTGAGAGTTGCTTTAAAGCACCACCAAAGCCACCACATGGATGGCCTTTAAAATGACTGAGAACAAGAAGTGAATCATAGTTTATGAGATTCTTACCTATGAAGTTCTCCTCAAGTCTATTTCCATCTTCAATTGGAAGTGAAATATCACCATTGGCATCAAGAATGTCAACATTAAAATACTTTGTCCATTCGTGCTCCTTAAGAAGCTTTAAATGCTTATCCGTGTAGTTTCTCGCACCTTCATATGCGGTGTTGCATTCTACAACTGTGTCTGTATTTAAATAGTCACAAATTGGTTTAAAGAAATCTGGATGAATATAGTTTTGATTACCATGTTCACCAGTATGAATTTTAACAGCAATTTTGCCTGGAAGTTTTTTATCAACTGCTTTGTAGAGTTTGATTAAAGCTTCTGGGCTTATTTCTTTTGTGAAATATACTTTACTCATTGTTCTTAACCTCTTTCATCGCCTTTTGTTCTGCACGTTTCTTATCTGCTTCAGCCTTCTTACGTTCACCTATTATCATTAGGTTGTTATACGTTTCTTCGCCGAAGCATTCCTTTGCATATTTGCACCACATGGCACAGCTTATTTTATCGTTGTATATTACTGTACCGCATTTGTCACAGGTAGCGGTTGCTTCAGTTGAAAAGATTTCCATCTCAGCACCGCAAGTCGGACAAATGCGATCAATTATTTCTGGAGTATGTGAATGTCCCTGACATCCACCAAGAACAGGATTGTCCATAACTATACCTCCATATTTATAGTTATTCTACCCAGTATACGTAATTATCTTTACGAGGGTGTGGTTCTCTCTTTTCTCCCTTAGGGTATCCAAGAACACAGTGACCTATGCCTTCATAGTTACCGGTTATTCCGAGGTCAGCGAGAATCTGCTGGCCTTCTTCAGTATTAAACTCCTCTTCACAGCGGTGAATCCAGCATGATCCAAGACCGAGGTCTTCTGCCATAAGCATCATGTTGGCTATGACGATGCTACCGTCGTTTTTCCAGGTGAAGCAAGCATCTTTATCGGAAAGTACTACAAGGACTACTGGAGCGCCATAGAAAGGATCTATATCGGCACCGAGCACCTTAGCATTCATCTTTGAGAGTTTATCTCTCATTTCTTTATTAGTAACTGCGAGAATGATTGGTGCTTGCTGACCCTTACCGGTAGCAGCCCAAGTGCCAGCATTTACAACTCTTTCAATCAGTTCCTTTGGAACACTTTTTTCAGGGTCATACTGTTTACATGAACGACGTTCCATTATTGTATCTTCAATATCATTCTTCCAAGGAACAACTGTACACATTACAAGGTCCTCTTCCCCATACTGCTCAATCATATGAGTATTACCACGTGGGCAGAAATGAGAGTTGCCTGCTTCAATGAGAAGAACCTCATCATTATAAGTAATCTTTGCAGTACCAGATATTACATAAATTACTTCAAAGTTCTTAACATGAGTATGTTTTCCAATAGAGCAACCTTTCTTAAGTGTTGCTCGCATTATTCTATTCTTTCCATCAAAGTACATCTTAGCTATAACGTCACCGTTACCACCGTTAAACTCATGAAGGATGGTGTCTTCCATATTATTAAAATCTATTCTCATAATTATTCTCCAAGTACACGTTTTTTATAATGTTTGAATGTCATACCAAATGGAATAAGTGAAAGAAGGCAGATGATTGAACCTGCGATAAATATGTTTCCGTTTGGGATATACTGCATCTGTCCAGAAACCTCATCGATAAATGTCTGACCCGATGTCTTTACTGTGAGTTCACCGAGTATTGAGCCAAAGATCCATGGAATTAGAACGAAGAAGAGAATCCAGATACCTTCAAACTGTCCTCTGCTATTCTTTGGATAAAGCTGTTTTGCCCAAACTTTTGCAGTTTGAAGAATAGTGATATATCCGATGCCAACAACCAAAATGCCAATAAATACGTGAAGGTTGAAGAAACTCTTTGGATCAACCTTTGTAGCATCTACGAAATATGTGATTATACAGCCTAAGATGTTTACGATTACACCAAAGATAATGAGATATGGATGCTTATTCTTATTAATGAGTTTGGCTACAGGAATAGCTGAGAGCATAGCAAGAACAAGTGGAATAGCTTCAACAATTCCCATGATATCAGCTGTATAGCCGAGATAATAAAGCAAATAGTTGCCAAGATAAGCGAAGTAGATATTAAAACCTGTGAAGAATACAGCAAGGCCTAAGTGTAAAAGAACAAGTTCTTTGAGTTTAAAGAACTCCTTAAAGTTAAATACTGAAAAAAACTGGTGCCAGAATGTACCATCCCTATTTGGTGTGAGATCATCACTCTTATTAAGTGTGAAGAATGAGATAACACCAAATATGATTACGAATGCACCCATAACGATAAAGAGGCGCATATAGTTGTCGTCAGAGCCTACAAGTATACCGCCGACAACAGTACCGAGCATGGTGCCGAGAACTGGTTGCGTAGCAAGAGCGGCACCGATGCCACCCTTGTTGTCGTCGGTCATAATATCGTTACACCAAGCGTTGAATCCGGAATCATTACCCATTGAACCGAAGAAGCTCATTACAGTATCCGCAAGAACAACCATAACGCCCGTAAAGATATATAAGTCTTTTGAGATAAACTGAGTAAGACCGAAAGCTATGGTAAATATACCCCAGAGGATGTATCCGAGAGAAATGAAATAACGACGTTTACCAATTCTATCAGACCAAGTTCCAAAGAAGAATGTCGAAAATGTAGTAGCGAGTGCACTAAAGATCAACATACCAGTAATAATAGAAGGATCTTTACCAATCTTTGCATATACAAAAGTGTTGAACCACTGGTTCTCCATGTTCCAACAGATTTGACCTGCAAGACCAAGGCCCCAAACTAATAGCCACATTGAGACCTTACTTCTCTTTTTTTCCATGTTTTACCTCCAAACAATAGGCAGATTTGTATCCGTCAATTTTATCAATCTCAAAAAACTCATAATTGCCATCAGAGACCGTTTTAATGGAATTTAGTGGAATACTCATTCCATGTCCAGTCACCTTCAAAAAACTCTCCTTTTTGGTCCAGAGACGAAAGAAAGCGCTGTCTTTATCATCGCTTTTAATTATTTCCGAATACTCGTCTTCACTAAAGAACCTTTTGGCGATTTTTAGATTTATCGGTTTTATGAATTCTATATCACAGCCTACTTCAGGTGCATTCCCGTTCTCATCATATACTAAGACACACATAACCATGTCCTTTGAATGAGAAAGAGAAAATTTTATCTTATCTGAATAATCTTTAAGATATGGCTTACCATTTTCTGTATAAACAAACTCATAGTCATAAACACCGAGTTCATTTAAAGCATTATCAAGAAGTACACCTGCACCGAGCGAAAGACGTCTATCAACGTCAAATTTCATTTTATCTATTCT
>JAGHSI010000094.1 GCA_018065925.1 Candidatus Limimonas coprohippi | reverse complement strand
ATATTGAATAAGTCAATGTTAAATCCTTGTATCAAGAAGATCCACATACTTGTCGTGGAACTCCTCAAAACGGTCCTCATCAAGAGCATTTCTAATCTCTTGCATGAGATTATTATAGAAATAAAGATTGTGCTGTACACAGAGTCTAAGAGCTAAAACCTCTTTTGCTTTTAAAAGATGTCTAATATATGCTCTTGAATATCTCTGGCAAGTTGGACAATTACAACGTGAGTCAATCGGAGTCTCGTCACGTTCGTATTTTGCGTTATTAAGGTTAATAACGCCATCCCAAGTAAAGAGGTTACCGTGACGAGCATTACGGCTTGGCATTACGCAGTCGAAAAGGTCGACTCCACGATAAACAGCTTCAATAATATTTCCTGGTGTACCAACACCCATAAGATATCTGATTTTATCTTTTGGAGCGACTGGGTCGACTGCGGAAATTATTCTATACATATCCTCTTTTGGCTCACCAACAGCCAAGCCGCCAATTGCATAACCATCGAGATCAAGTTTTGCAATCTCTTCCATATGTTTGATACGAAGATCATCATATGTACAGCCTTGATTTATGCCAAAGAGCATCTGCTGCTTATTAATAGTGTCGTATTTTGCGTTGAGACGCTCCATCTCCTCTTTACAGCGATAAAGCCATCTTGTTGTACGCTCACATGATTCCTTGGCATAGGCGTACTGTGCAGGGTTTTCTACGCACTCATCAAATGCCATAGCAATAGTTGAACCGAGATTTGACTGAATTCTCATTGATTCCTCAGGACCCATAAAAATATGACGACCATCGATATGAGAATTAAAGTCTACACCCTCTTCCCTGATCTTACGAAGCTTTGCAAGCGAAAATACCTGAAATCCGCCTGAATCAGTGAGAATAGGACCATCCCAAGTAGAAAACTTATGAAGTCCACCAAGATCCTTTATCAACTCATCTCCAGGTCTAACATGAAGATGATATGTATTTGAGAGCATAACCTGGCAACCGACGTTTTTTAAGTCCTCAGCTGAGAGGCCACCTTTGATGGCACCGCAGGTTGCTACATTTTGAAAAGCAGGAGTTTGTACAACGCCGTGTGGTGTCGTAAATTCGCCTCTACGGGCGTGTCCTTCCTGTTTTATAAGCTTGTACATGAATTTACTCCTTTATTCGGAAATCATCATAGAATCGCCGAAAGAGAAGAAACGATATCTCTCTTTAACCGCGGTATTATAAGCGTTCATTGTATTATCATAACCCATAAATGCAGATACCAGCATTATGAGAGTACTTTCTGGTAAATGGAAGTTAGTGATAAGAGCATCGATACATTTGAATTCAAAGCCAGGATAGATAAAGATATCAGTCCAGTCTTCATCCTCTTTTATCTCTCCATTAAACTTCTTGGCAACAGACTCAAGAGTTCTGCAAGAAGTTGTACCTACTGAGATAACTCTACCACCATGAGCTTTTGTCTCTTTAATAAGTTCAGCAGTTTCTTTTGGAAGCCAATAATGTTCACTGTGCATTTTATGATTTGTTACATCATCAACTTTTACAGGACGGAAAGTTCCAAGGCCGACATGGAGAGTTACATATCCAATATTTACGCCCATATCCTTGATTTTCTGCATAAGTTCAGGTGTAAAATGAAGACCGGCAGTAGGAGCAGCAGCTGAACCGAGTTCACGAGAATAAACTGTCTGATAACGCTCCTGATCTTCAAGTTTTTCAGTTATATATGGAGGCAACGGCATCTGGCCGATTTCGTCGAGTACGGCAAAGAAGTTGCCGGCTTTAACATCGAAACGGACGATTCTGTTGCCATCATCTTTAACTTCAATTACTTCACATGTAAGCTTACCATCGCCAAAAGTGAAATGAGTGCCTAATTTTGCACGTTTACCAGGTCCACATAAGCATTCCCAAGTATTTGTTTCAACCTGTGTTAAAAGAAGAAACTCTACAACGGCTCCTGTCTCCTCTTTTACGCCAAAAATGCGACATGGAAGCACACGAGTATCATTCATAATTAGTGTGTCACCTGGTCGAAGATAGTCAACAATATCAGTGAAATGCCTGTGCTCGAGTTCACCAGTTGTTTTATTAACATGTAAAAGTCGTGATGAATCACGTTGCTCTAAAGGATGTTGAGCTATAAGTTCCTCGGGAAGTTCATAAAAAAAGTCGCTAGTTTTCATTGACATTGTGTCCTTA
>JAGHSI010000032.1 GCA_018065925.1 Candidatus Limimonas coprohippi | reverse complement strand
ACCCTAATTATATCACATTTTGAAAGGAGTAGATAAAATGTCAAAGTCAGATATTGAAATTGCTCAAGAAGCCACTCCAGAACGCATCGATAAGATAGCTGCAAAACTTGGACTCACAGAAAAAGATTTTGAATATTATGGTTGGTATAAAGCAAAAGTTGATTACAATTTATTAAGCACACCAAAGGAAGGAAAAGAGGCAAAAGTAATTCTTGTTACTGCCATTAATCCAACTCCAGCTGGTGAAGGAAAAACAACTACTACGATAGGCCTTGGCGACGCGCTTACAAAACTCGGCAAAAAGACAGTTCTCGCCTTGCGCGAACCTTCTTTGGGCCCAGTTTTTGGAATCAAAGGCGGCGCCGCTGGTGGCGGATACGCACAAGTAATTCCTATGGAAGACATCAACCTCCATTTCACCGGAGACTTCCACGCTATTGGTGCTGCAAACAACCTTCTTGCAGCAATGCTTGATAACCACATTTTCCAAGGTAACGAACTCGACATTGATACTAATCATGTTGTATGGCGCCGTTGCGTAGATATGAACGATCGTCAACTTAGAAACATCACTGACGGAATGGGGGGCAAATCAAACGGTGTCCCTCGTGAAGACGGATTTGACATCACTGTTGCGTCAGAGATTATGGCAGCGTTCTGCCTTGCAACAAGCCTCGATGATTTAAAAGCTCGCTTTGCTAGAATCGTTGTTGCATACAACCACAAAGGTGAACCTGTTACTGCAGGTCAATTAAACGCACAGGGAGCTATGACCGCTCTTCTTAAAGATGCGTTAAAACCAAATCTCGTCCAAACACTTGAGGGTACACCTGCTTTTGTTCACGGTGGTCCTTTTGCAAACATTGCTCATGGTTGTAACTCTGTAATTGCCACCAAAATGGCTGGCCATTTTGGAGACTACGTTGTAACAGAGGCCGGCTTCGGCGCAGACCTTGGTGCCGAGAAGTTCCTCGACATAAAGTGTCGCCTCGCCGACATCAAGCCATCAGCTGTTGTAATAGTTGCGACTATTCGTGCGCTCAAATACAACGGCGGTGTTCCAAAGACTGAGACAGGTATTGAGAATCTTGAAGCCCTTGAAAAAGGTATTCCAAACCTTCTCAAACACGTTGAAAATATTACCAACGTTTACAAGCTCCCTTGTGTAGTTGCATTAAATCGCTTCACTGCTGATACGGATGCAGAAATTGACCTTGTCATAAACAAGTGCAAACAGCTCGGTGTAAACGTTAAAATGTCAGAAGTTTGGGGCAAAGGCGGAGAAGGAGGCATCGAACTTGCAGAGGAAGTTATTAAACTCTGCGAAGAACCAAATGACTTCCAGTTTGCATATGATGCAAATCTCAAAATTAAAGAAAAAATTGAAACTATCGCCAAAAAGATTTATGGCGCTGACGGCGTAATCTATGATGATAAGGCTTCAAAAGAGATAGAGAATCTCGAAAGACTCGGCTTTGGCAATCTCCCAATCTGTATGGCTAAAACTCAGTATTCACTTTCAGATGACCAGACAAAACTCGGCCGTCCAGTTGGCTTTAATATAACGGTAAGAGATATTACTGTTTCATCCGGTGCTGGATTCCTTGTAGTCCTTACAGGCAATGTTTTAAAAATGCCAGGACTTCCAAAAGTTCCAGCCGCCGAAAAAATAGACGTTGACAGTACAGGAAAAATTTCCGGTCTGTTCTAATATTCTTAACGGAGACCCATTATGGATAATATTTCTCAATGGTCCTGCGAGAAGTTTGTAAATGAAACTTCTTCCAAAGCCCCCGTACCAGGCGGTGGCGGAGTAGCAGCTTTAGTCGGTAGCGTCGGCACAGCTCTCGCGGGAATGGTTTGTAGTCTAACAACTAACAAAAATGAATACAAAGAATATGAAGAAGATTTCAAAAGAATTTTAAGCGACTCCAAAGTCCTTCAAGAAAATCTTCTCTCGCTAATCAATAGAGATGCAGAAAACTTTCTTCCGCTCGCTCAATGCTATAAAATGAAAACTGACACAGCGGAAGAAGTCGCGAAGAAAGAGGAGGCCATGCAAACATGCCTTAAAACCGCAATTTCTGCTCCTGCCGAAATAATAAAAATTACATACAAAGCCATAAAACTTCAAGAAGAACTTAGAACAAAAGCACCTGCACTTACTATTTCAGACGTTGGTTGCGGCGCGGTTTGCTTGAAAGCAGCTCTTCAAAGTGGATGGCTAAACATCTTAATTAACTTAAAGTTAATCAAAGACGAAGAATATATAAAGTCTATCAAAGGCGAACTCTTGCCTCTCGTTGAAGAGGGTTCAAACCTCGCCGACAAAATTTACGAGAATATAAATTCTCAACTTAACTCTTAAATTTGGAGAAACAAAATGGCAAAAATACTTGATTGCAAACTTGTTGCCGAAGCAATTATTAATGATTGCAAGGCTGAAGCTGCAAACCTAAAAGAAAAAGGTATCTCGCCAAAACTCGCCATCCTTCGTGTGGGTGAAAACGGGCCAGACCTCTCATATGAAAAAGGAATATTTGCTATTACAAACACCATAGGTATCGATGTTGAAATTCACGCAATGCCAGCAAACATTTCACAAGAAGATTACATATTAGAATTGGAAAAATTAAACTCTGATCCAAGCATCCATGGAATCCTTCCTTTTAGACCTCTTGAAAACATCGATGAGGTTGAGGCGATATCAAACCACTTAAGTTCTATGAAGGATTGTGATGGTTCAACTGCGGAGAACATGGGAAAAGTCGTTTTAAACGACCCAACTGCTCTTGCTCCCTGTTCTGCTGCTGCGATTTTAGAAATAATTAGGTTCTACTCTAATGAAATTAAAGCTATTTCAGAAAGTCTAAATGTTTGTATTGTTAACAACTCAAACGTCATAGGCAAGCCTCTTGCCATGATGCTCGCTAATCGTTTCGCATCTGTAACATGCATAAACCGTTCCACTCCAGATGATATAAAAATCGACTTGATGAAACGTGCAAATATCTTAGTTTGTGCAACCACTTCAAGAAACTCAATTACTGCAGATATGATTGGAGAAAACGCAATTGTAATTGACGCTGCTATTATCCGTGAAGATAAGATTTACGGATGCTGTTCAGCTGATGTTTTTGAAAAAGCTGCATATATGA
>JAGHSI010000070.1 GCA_018065925.1 Candidatus Limimonas coprohippi | reverse complement strand
TCATAGGAGGATATATATAATGAAACTAATTATTAATAAGAAAGGTTCGGCATTGCTTTGGGTAATCTTGATGACAATCATCATTACCATCTTGCTTGGTGCAGTTCTTGCTGCTACTTATGCTTACTTTAACTACACTACTTACACAGTTAAAAGACAGCAGGCATATTTCACAGCTCGTTCAGCAATTTCTACTTGCCTTGAAGAATTCTCTTCAGCTGAGCAGACAAGAAATACTACAACAGGTGAGTATAACGAAAGCAATATCTCAATTCTTCCAAAGCCAAATTCAACTGTTAAAGTAACTGATTTTGGTTTCGGCGAGAACATGGGTACAGCAACTGCAGATATTTCTCGTAATGACGAGGATGAAGTAACAGTTGAGGTAACTGCAACATATGCCGACCAGACATATAAGATGAAGGCTACAGTAATGCGTCAGCCTCTCTATTTTGCTGGTATTGCTATCAAAAATCTTACATTGAAGGGCAACTTAAATCTTGCTTCTGGTACAGACTTGTATTGGAATAACACTGCAAAGTTTGATCCATCTTCAAGTAGCATTAATACCGGTAATTACTCTCTTACAGTTAATGGTAACTTCGTATCAAAGGGTGATGCTAGAATTCCAGCTGGTATGACAGTTGCATCTCATAAATTTACAAAAGCTGTAAACTTTACAAATGATGGACGTCATTCTAGAAAGATTTGGAACCCTAACGAATATATCATTTCGAATAAGACTCTTCAGGTAGATGATAGTAGTTCAACAGAGTACACTTCAAGCGTTATTAATACTTTAAGCAGAATTACAGATACACATCCAGTATACTGTAACAACGGTCCAAAGGTAATCCGCGGTGGAGCACCAGAGGCATTTGGTAGCAAGGTTGCAACCACAGCAGATAGCCCACTTTATAAGATTACTGGTGCCCTTGGTCTTAATAACATCATAAATGATGTCGCTGATGAAAACTTGAAACTTAGCAACTCTGAAAATGATGCTATGGCTATTCAGTATATTGAAGTACTTTCACTTTCTAATACTATCGATAATGCCGTAGAAGATGCTAAGAATAACTCAAGAACATTGATTGGTTACGCAAGTTTCTCAGCTCTCCAAGGTGTACTTGATTTGTTTAACAACATCAAATATAACTACCTTGATGCATCTTACATCGATTACTCATCAACAGATGAGAACAACCGTAGTGATGAGGTTATTCCTCTTACATACATGTTTGTTCGTGGCGGTGATAAGAGCGGTCTTACAGTTCGTGTAAGATATGGTAATGAGCCAGGAAAACGTTCTGGTATTGGCCAGTTTGTTCAGGGCGTATCAAATAACGTTGGTGATCTTATCAATCGTGTATTCTCTATCGATAGAAAACCAAGCTATATGGTATTCTACCTTGAAAAGAATGCTACACTTCATATTGGTTATGATGATGATGGAAAGCGTACAAATAATAAAGAAGACTTAGTATTCCTTTACAGCGTATATGGTGGAGACGGAACAACAGTTGTTCTTCATGATGGCGTAACAGTACTTGGTGAAATTATTTGTGATCATCTTATTGTTGAAGGCGATGTTAACCTTATCTATACTTCAACAAGTGGTTCTCAGATTGCAAAGCAGAAGATTGCAGAGTACTGGGCTGTAAGCAATTACTCAGATTAAGGAGGGGTATGAATGAAAACTTTGAAAAGTAATTCAGGTATGACCCTCGTTGAGATTGTACTTGCAATACTTATAATGTCTCTTGGCACATTTATGCTTGCTGAAGGCTTTTCTGCTTCAGCTCGTATAACAAACCATGCAACACTTATTAGAAATTCATCAGTTGCAGCTTCATCTTCTTTGGAAGTTGAGGAAGCAGTTGATTCTAAAGATGACGCTGTAAACATCGAATATTCAGATGATACATCTGGAACTATCACAGTTAGCTATAATGATGGATCTGGTAATAAGCAGTTTACTCAGAATGGTCAGTATGCTAAGGCAGTAGATACAGGCTCTGTAAACCTTAAGTACAGAGAGTTCTGCCCAAATAATTTCAGCTTTGAAGTACCAGCTGATCCAGTTGGAAGTTAAAATATCAAGAAAGGACGAGAGTATATGTTTAATTTTAGAAACAACAAACTCGGTATGACTCTTATCGAAATGATTATATCTCTTGTGGTACTTGGTATTCTTACTACTTCAACAATGGGAATTATCATTTCATCAAACAACATCTTTATTTCTACATCAACAGCTGCACTTGATAGACAGGTTGGCGGATATGTATTTGAAACATTGTCTTCTATCTTAAAGTACTCTACACATATGAGTATTTATGATGCTGACAGTGCTCCTGCAAATAATAAATCACAGTCTGTTTCTATCCAAGTTACAGATGGTGATACAAATTCCGGTAAACTTATGTATAAGGGAAAAAATGATTCAGAACCTATTTCCTTATATGACAACGGTTTCTACGGAAGTAGAACAATTCAGTATTCTCTTAAGCAGGAAGGTTCATCAGGTAAGCATATTAAACTTACTGTTACAGTTTATCGTGATGGTAAGAAGCGTTATGAACTTTCAAGAATCATTAAGTGCGTAAACTTAGCTCTTATTTCTGTTGGTGAGGATGCAAACTTTATTAAGGATACATCTTCAGCTGATGGATACAACCAGTTCGTAGCTTTTTCACTTGACGAGCAGCTTATTTCTGGTGGTAAGAACGCATATTCACTTGAGTACAAAATTGCTGAGTATATGGCAAAGTACAACCGTATTCAGAAGGAATACTCAAGCAAACTCCTCAACGTTTATGGTGAGGTAAATGAGGTTCTCGGTAAAACAGAGAACGCTGAGGGTAAGCGTGTATCTGAAAGCACATACAATACTGTTGTTGCAATGCGTAACAAGGCAGTTGTAAGTTCAGGTACACCAGTATGGGAAGATACAGATGCAAGTCCATACAACTATAATAACCTTCGTAAGCATTATCAGGATGAAATTAAGGACTTGCTTAAGTTCACTCCTACTGCTGGTATCACAATTGATACAGCAACAAATCCATATTACGGCGTTGTTGCTACTAAAGAAGAACTCTATGCTGGATTCCTTCTTACATACTATGATACTAATAAGGACGGTAAGGTAGATAAGTCAGAGTTCCCACAGTTCTCAGATCCTGATACATTCTTTGCTGGTACATCTATCGCAAACTATGTTTCAAATACAAATACAAACCAGATGGTAATTCTCTCATACTTTAAAGAGAACACTGGTGAAGACTACAACATCCTTTATTCAAAGAAGGATAAGACAGTATTCACATACTCTGGTACAAAGGAATCAGGTTATTCTAACTCTGTATGGTTCTCAACAGCTAATGGTCCTGGTTATGATAAGGGCGAAATCCTTCATGATACTGATTTTGCTGCTTTGAACGAGACAAGGCCTGCTGAGGGCTCAATGAATGCTGATTGTCATGGAAAGGACCCTAATGTGGTTCAGACGTATTTTAGTGTATATACAGGTATGTATGCAGCTGGTAGATATTTCTATCATGAGAAAGTTTCTGCTGCTAATAATGTAGGTGGAATGCCAGCTTATGAATATAAAGGTTGGGGTGCAACAGCTAGTTACAACAATACTAGAGGCGAGGATGTAGTTAGTAGCTTGCTTAACAATTATAAGCCTACTCAACTTGCTAATGGTAGTAACTGTAGCGTATATACAAGCTCTGCAGATAGTGGTACAATTTATATCTATCCAACAGTTGACTTAACTCAGGGCTGGTATTATTTGAAGGACGGAGATAAGTATTACTTCATTTATCTTTCAGCCGCACAGAGCGAGTCTTCAAAAGAAAATAACCCTGGCAACATCGCTGTTAAGGGTAATGCTTATTCAACAGTAGGCGGTAGCGGTAGCAAATCTCATGGTCGTATTGTTCTTGGTAATACCGATGATAGAACAAGCTTCTCAGGTTGGGCTTATGCTCAGGCACAGTATGCTCAGATGGAACAGGGTGCTAGTGATGCTAAGAAGGCTACTATCGATACAGTTGGTTGCCATCAGTACACAGACTACATCCTTTATGGTGTAGACTGGAACTCTTGGTTCTTAAAGAGCCCATCAAATGGTCTCCTTAATAAGATCATGACAGGCGCTGTAACTATTGTTGATACAGTTATCGGTGGTATCACAGGTAATCGTAGCTTTAATAAGCAGGATGTCCAGGCTATTTCTGGATCCAATGCTGTTCTTTCGCTTGGTAACCATGGTCAGATGACTGTCGAATCTACAAGCACAACAGTTGCATCTTACAACATGGCTTGGGTAGTTTATAGCCCTAAGCGTGGTACTTGGTACTACCTTCCACAGGCATCAACTAGACTTTCTAATGCAACAAGTAAGATTTCTTGGACTTCTAGAAAGGACCAGCCAATGCCACTTGACGTTGATATTAAGAACGGAAAGACATGGGCAAGTTCAGCTGCTATGGTATCAGATATCGACATGAGAAAGATGTCTTCTTCAGGACTCTTTGGACTTGTTGATACAACAAAGGATGTTCTTTGGGTAGGACTTCCTACAGGTAACCAGGTTAGCGTTACATTCTAATTAAATAAATTGAAGCCAGAACTTCTTGTTCTGGCTTCTTTTATTTATTGACAAAATTCTAGATTATAATAAAATAAGTTTATTCTTTAAATTGTTAAAGTTTTTATAATTTGATTCTGTATATTTCTTGGAGGTGAGTAGATGAAACTTAGTTATACAGGTAGAAGAATACTTGGCGTTTTAGGTGTTATTTTTGACTTGTTATTAGTTGTAATTCTACTCGTTTCTCTTTACAACATAATTTCTAGAAAACTCTTTGATGAGCCGATGCCAAAGATTGGTGGATTTGGTTATGCGGTTGTTGTATCCGGCTCTATGGAACCAGAAATCTCTATTTCTGATGTTGTTTATGTAAAAGAAAAGGCAGAATATGTTGAGGGAGATATTATTACATTTGTAGATGCTGATTCTCCATCAAAATCACTTGTAACCCATAGGATAGTTGAAGTAAAACCTGAAGGTTATGTAACTAAGGGTGACGCTAATAATGCGAAGGATGAAGGCCTTGTAGAACTTAAGAATGTCAAGGGTGCAGTTATTAAAATTATTCCTTATTTTGGTGCTTCACTACTTTGGATGCAGAAACCTGTTGGTATGCTCTGCATGATACTCTTGGCTTTGCTCTTTATTGAATTTCCTTATCGTGCTCGCACAACTTATAAGAAGGCAACCGACGAGAAGATAGAGAAGTTCAAGAACAAGTTTACTCCAAAAGAAGAAAAGAAATTTACGCCAGATCTTTACTGGGAAGAAAATGATGGTTCTTATAAGGCACCTGAAAAGACTAGGGCACAAATTGATTTCGAAAAAGAAGTTGATTGGAGAAGAAGACATAAACAGAAAAAAAGAATTTATGTCCCTGATGAAAAACATTGGAGTATTGATGAATAAATTTGTTGTTGACTTATACAATTAATCATGTTAGAATTTGTGCATATTAAATATCAAAGGCAAAGACGAAGACGGTTCTAAATGGACATTTTCAGAGAGCGTGTGGTTGGTGTGAACACGTAGTGGACTTTAGGTTGACCTATCACTTCAGCAGCTGAATTCCTGAAAGGCTTTAAGTAGGGAGTTACGTGATACGCTACGTTAGTGCGAAGGGGTTGTTAGATCCTACAAAGGGGTATTCTTTAGAATACAATTTGAGTGGTACCGCGGATAAATTATTCGTCTCAAAGTTACATTAGTAACTTTGAGACTTTTTTTATTTTTACCCTCAAAATTTTCTTTGTTTTTGCTCTTTGTGTTTATTATTTTATTCATCCTAACGGAGGAAAAAGATATGACAGACACAAAACAACAGGTACTTGAAGTTGTTGAACGTATCAAGGAAATGCGCGACATCTGTGGATACACAGTAGAGGAAATGGCGGAAAAGACTGAAATAACCGCAGAGCAGTACGAAGCGTACGAGCAAGGTTATGAGGACTTGCCATTTACCTTCGTCCATAAGTGCGCATTGGCGTTCAACATCGGCATTGCAGACTTGCTGGAGGGCCAGAGTGCAAGACTTTCGACTTACACAGTAACACGTCGAAACGGTGGTCTCCAGACAGCAAAAGAAGATGGAATCACAATTCAGCAACTTGCTCCTATGTTTAAAAACAAGTTGGCTGACCCATATTTCTGTGTATATGAGTATGATGAGTCTTTACAGAATAAACCAATACATCTTGTTGAGCACGCAGGTCATGAGTTTAACTTTGTAATCAAAGGCTCACTCCGTGTACAGGTTGGTGATCATATTGAAACACTTCATTCCGGTGATTCAATCTACTTCAAATCATCAATACCTCACGGCGAACTTGCTGTTGATGGTGCACCTTGTAAGTTCCTATCTATCGTATTAAATAGTGATGTTACAGAGGAACAGTACCACGAGCAGGAAATCAGACGTGAAAAACAGTCTGCAAAACTTGTAATTGAGAAGTTTATAAATACTATTGAGGATGAATCAGGAGCTCTTAAGTCTATTGATTATTATGAGCCTGAAAAGTTTAACTTTGCATTTGATGTAGTTGATGAAATCGCAAAGGTTAGACCTGAAAAGGTAGCAATGATCCATCTCGATAAAGATAAAAATGAGACTAAATTCACTTTCCGTGATATAAAGCATATGTCCTCACAGGCAGCAAATTACTTTACTTCCCTCGGAATCAAAAAGGGTGATAGAGTAATGCTTGTGCTTAAGCGTAGATATGAGTTCTGGATTTCAATCCTCGGTCTTCATAAAATCGGTGCTATTGCAATTCCAGCAACACATCAGCTTAAGGATCATGATTTTGAGTATAGATTTAATGCGGCAGGCGTCAAAGCAATCGTCTGCACCTGCGACGACAACACACCGGACGCCGTTGATAGAGTCGCAGACAAGTGTGAAACCCTTGAGCACAAAATCATTGTTGGCTGCGACCGAGAGGGCTGGCATAACTTTGATGAGGAATACAAGCTGTTTAGCCGCCGTTTCCTCCGTACAGCTGATTCACCTTGCGGTGATGACCCAATGATCATGTTCTTCACATCTGGTACTTCCGGATATCCAAAGATGGCACTTCATTCTTGTAAGTACCCACTTGGTCATTTCCATACTGCAAAGTATTGGCACTGTGTTAGAAATAACGGTGTACATCTTACAATTTCAGATACTGGTTGGGGTAAAGCTCTTTGGGGTAAACTCTACGGCCAGTGGATGTACGAAGGTGCTGTATTTGTATATGATTTTGATAGATTTAATGCGGCAGACATCCTTCCACTCTTTGCAGAGTACAAGATCACAACATTCTGTGCACCACCAACAATGTACAGAATGCTAATCAAAGAGGATCTTTCAAAGTATGATCTCTCAACAGTTGAGCATGCAACTGTTGCTGGTGAGGCACTAAATCCTGAGGTATTCTATCAATTTAAGAAGGCCACTGGCCTTGAACTTATGGAAGGCTTTGGCCAAACCGAGACTACGCTTACAATAGCGAATCTCGTTGGTATGTCTCCAAAGCCTGGCTCAATGGGCAAGCCAGTGCCAGCTTACGATGTTGTACTTCTTGACGCGGACGGTAAAGAGGTCGGCGTCGGCGAAAACGGTGAAATTTGTATCTGTACAAAGGATCGAGTTCCTTGCGGACTCTTCCTTGGTTATTATAAAGACGAGAAACTTACTAAATCAGTTTGGCACAACGGCTTCTATCACACAGGTGATATCGCTTGGAAAGATGAGGACGGTTATTTCTGGTATGTATCTCGTGTTGATGATGTTATCAAGTCATCTGGATACAGAATTGGACCATTTGAAATTGAGAATGTTATCATGGAACTTCCTTATGTACTTGAATGTGGTGTATCCGCAGCGCCTGATGATGTAAGGGGACAGGTTGTAAAAGCATCTGTTGTCTTAGTCCCAGGTACTGAACCTACAGATGCACTTAAAAAGGAAATCCAAGATTATGTTAAGCAGAAAACAGCTCCTTATAAATACCCACGTATTGTTGAATTCAGAACTGAATTGCCAAAGACAATAAGTGGAAAGATTATAAGAAAAGAGTTATAATTAAAAATCAACATTTTGGAGGTGATATTTTGAAACGAGTAACTCTTTTTGCAGGACATTATGGTAGTGGTAAAACAAATGTCGCTATAAACTATGCTATGCACCTAAAAGAAACCGGTTTCAATGTTGTCATCGCCGATCTCGATATTGTGAATCCTTACTTTAGAACTAAGGATAGTATTGAAGAACTAAATGCCAAAGGTATTAGGCTAATTTCTTCTGATTATGCAGGATCAAATGTAGATTTTCCTGCTTTGCCTGGTGAGGTATATTCATTATTTGATAATACTTCTGAATATGCCGTCCTTGATATCGGAGGAGATGACAGAGGTGCATTTGCTCTTGGCAGATATAGAGATAAGATCTTAGAAGAGAACGATTACGATATGTTCTTAGTTATAAATAAGTATAGACCACTTACAAAGACTCCAGAACTTTGTGTGGAGGTCATGAAGGAGATAGAAGAAGCGGCGGGAATAAAGTTTACTGGAATAGTAAATAACTCTAATTTAGGCGATGAGACAACATTAGAGGACGTCCTAAATAGTAAAGATTACGCTGATGCGGTCGCGGGTCTAACAGGCCTACCAATTGTCTTTACAGCCGTCACAAAGTCACTCGCCGGCGCGGGTGACGAATTCTTCAAAATTAAACTTCAAAAAAAGGTCTTCGAGGAGGATTAAATATGGCAAAAATTAGTTTTTTAACAGATGTTTGTAAAGGCTGCGGTCTTTGTGTAGTTGCTTGCCCAAAGAATATTGTAGCTCTAGATGAGAATAAACTTAATGCTAAGGGACATCATCCCGCAACATGCATAAATATGGACGCTTGTGTCGGTTGCGCTTCTTGTGCGATTATGTGTCCTGATTGTGTAATTACAGTAGAGAGGTGAGAATAATGGGTGATAAAGTATTAATGAAAGGTAACGAAGCTATCGCTGAGGCAGCTATTAAAGCTGGCTGTAGACATTACTTTGGTTACCCAATTACACCTCAAACTGAGGTTGCAGCATACATGTCAAAACGTATGCCAAAAATCGGAGGTACATTCCTTCAGGCTGAATCAGAAATTGCAGCTATCAACATGGTAATCGGTGTTGCTTCAGCTGGATATAGAGTAATGACTTCATCTTCATCACCTGGAATTTCACTTAAACAGGAAGGTATCTCATACCTTGCAGGTTGTGATCTCCCAGCTCTCGTTGTAAATGTTGAACGTGGTGGTCCTGGTCTCGGTGGCATTCAGCCATCACAGTCAGACTACTGGCAGGCTACAAAAGCTGGCGGACATGGAGACTACCATAATTTAGTCCTCGCTCCAGCATCGGTACAGGAGATGGCTTCTCTTACTATTAAGGGATTTGAACTTGCTGATAAATACGGTATGGTTGCAATGATCCTCGCCGACGGTACTATGGGCCAGATGATGGAACCAGTTGAAATCGATGATATTGAGATTAAGACAGTTGAAAAGCCATGGGCTTTAACTGGTACAGGCATGAAGAGAGAACATAATATCGTAAACTCTCTCTACTTAAAGCCAGAACTTCTTGAGCAAAAGAACTTCGAACGCTACGAGAAGTACGCAAAGATTGAGCGCGACGAGGCCATGTTTGAGGAGTACCTTATGGACGACGCAGAAATCTGTCTTGTCGCATTTGGCATTACTTCTCGTGTAGCAAAAAATGCAATAAACGAGGCTAGAGCAAAGGGCGTTAAGGTCGGAATGATCAGACCAATTACTCTTTGGCCTTTCCCTAAAAAGGCATTTGAAGCTCGTGCAGACCAGTGCAAAGCATTTGTCTCTGTTGAAATGAGCATGGGACAAATGATTGAAGACGTTAAACTTGCTATTGAGTGTAAGAAACCAGTATATCTTTGTAACCGTGTTGGCGGTATGATTCCAACACCTGAGGATATACTCTCAAAGATTGATGAAGTTGGAGGTGCAAAATAATGGCAGTTGTATTTGAAAAACCACATGCTTTGACAGACGCACCACTTCATTATTGTCCTGGTTGTACTCATGGCATTATTCATAGACTTATCGCAGAAGTAATCGATGAACTTGGTATTGAAGGTGAGACAATTGGTGTCGCTTCAGTAGGCTGTTCTGTAATGGCTTATGATTACTTCAATGTTGACTTTGTTCAGGCGGCGCACGGCCGTGCACCAGCTGTAGCAACTGGCGTTAAGCGTGCTGACCCATCAAAGGTAGTATTTACATATCAGGGCGATGGTGACCTTGCAGCTATCGGTACTGCTGAAACTGTACATTCAGCAGCAAGACGTGAAAATATCACAGTTATTTTCGTAAATAATGCAATCTATGGCATGACAGGTGGCCAGATGGCTCCAACTACATTGCCAGGAATGGTAACTCAGACATCTCCATATGGACGTGATGTTGAGGCCGTTGGTTATCCAATAAAAGTATGTGAGATGCTCTCACAGGTTGACGGTGCTGCATATCTTGAACGTGTATCAGTTCATGATGTTGCTCATGTTAGAAAGGCAAAAGCTGCTATTAAGAAGGCTTTCCAAAATCAGCTTGATGGCAAGGGATTCTCACTTGTTGAAATCGTATCAACTTGTCCAACTAACTGGGGCGTTACACCAGAAAAGGCTCTAAAATTTGTAGAGTCTGATATGCTCCCATATTATCCACTCGGCGTTTACAAAGACATCTATGCAGAAGGAGGAGAGGAATAATGGCAACAACTAACGTTTTATATGCCGGTTTTGGTGGCCAGGGTATCCTTTTCTCTGGAAAATTCCTTGCATATCAAGGACTCCTCGCTGGAAAGCACGTTTCATGGCTCCCATCATATGGCCCAGAAATGCGTGGCGGTACAGCAAACTGTTCAGTAATAATCTCTGATGAAGAGGTTGGCTCACCAATCGTTTCAAAGCCAGATGTACTTATTGTTATGAACCTTCCTTCTCTTGATAAATATGAGAACGATGTAGTCCCTGGCGGAAAGATTTTTATTGATTCTACACTTATTGATAAGAAGGTAGAGAGAACAGATGTAGATGTATTCTACGTTCCTGCAACAGGTATGGCTGCGGAGAGAAAGATTCCTACACTCGCAAATATGATTATCACAGGTAAAATGCTTAAGGAGATAGGCGCTTCACTTGATAACATCGATGCAGTTCTTGGAAAAATTGTATCTGCACGTCACCAGGATCTTCTTGAAGTAAACAAAGATGCAATCAAACTCGGATATAACTTGGAGGAATAATTATGCTTGATATTAGAATAGAAAAAACTACTACTCCTAAAGAGAAACCAATAGATGAATCAAAATTAGGCTTTGGTGAAATCTTCTCTGACCATATGTTTATTATGGACTATGACAATGGTCAGTGGCACGATGCCCGCATCGTTCCATTTGAGAACCTTTCTTACAGTCCTGGAACAGCTGTATTCCACTACGGCTGTGAAATTTTTGAAGGACTCAAAGCTTATAGAACAGCCGAAGGTAATATACAGCTGTTCCGCCCAATAGAAAACGTTCGTAGAATGAATGACTCAGCAGATCGTATCTGTCTTCCACAGATTCCAGAGGAGGACATGCTTCAAGCTATCAAAGAGTTTGTAAAGGTTGAATCTGATTGGGTTCCATCTGCTGAGGGCACATCACTTTATATTCGTCCATTTATTTTAGGTGTTGACGAGACACTCGGTGTTCATACTATTACAAAAGCACAGTTCATCATTATTGCTTCACCATCTGGCTCATATTATCCTGAGGGAATTAATCCTGTAAAAATCATGATTGAGACAGATGATGTCCGTGCTGTACGTGGTGGTACTGGCTATGCTAAGTGTGGTGGTAACTATGCTGCATCAACTCGTGCTGGTAAGAAGGCTGAGGAGAAGGGATATTCACAGGTCCTTTGGCTTGACGGTGTAGAGCAGAAGTATATCGAAGAAGTAGGCGCAATGAACGTTATGTTCAAAATCGATGGTGTTGTTGTAACTCCAAAGCTTATTGGCTCAATTCTTCCAGGTATCACAAGAAAGTCTTGTATTGAACTTTTGAAAGATAAGGGTGTTCCTGTTGAGGAGAGAAGAATCTCTGCAGATGAACTTTTTGATGCTCTTCGTGCTGGAAAACTTGAGGAGGCATGGGGTACAGGTACAGCAGCTGTTGTATCTCCAATCGGTGAACTCTCTTATAAAGGTGAGAAATACACTGTAAATAATTTCGAAATTGGCGAGACAACTCAGTGGCTTTATGATACACTTACAGGTATGCAGTGGGGTAAACTTACTGATGATAAGGGATGGATTATTCCTATTAAATAAAAAAGGGGTAAATAAAGCGATGAATGATAGATACAGAAGAGATCATGAACTTCCATATGTTTCTTCAACCATGCCGATACTTGACTTCTTTTGGTGTAAGTTTTGGCTCAGACACTTGAATAAGAGTCTTCCATTTAATCTTCCAAAAGAATGGTTGATTTTTAAGATTATAGGTATTAAGCATGGTAAAAACTGTGTCATCGATTATCCATTTAAAGCAGCTATCGGTAAAAATATAGAAATAGGCGATAACCTATACTGTAATACGGGCTGTACATTTGAGGATGAGGGCAAAATTACTATCGGTAATGATGTTTTCATCGGCCCAAATGTAACTCTTTGTACTGCAGGTCATCCTGTTCACTATGAAGCTCGTAATACAAGATATGAATATGGTATCCCAATCACAATAGGTAATAATGTTTGGCTTGGTGCCAACGTTCTTGTTTTGCCGGGCGTAACTATAGGTGACAACACCGTCATTGGTGGCGGTAGTGTTGTCACAAAAGATATCCCGGCAAACGTCGTTGCCGTTGGCAACCCTTGCCGAGTGCTTCGTGAAATCAAAGATGATGAGAAACAATATTTCTTCAAGAATCGCAAATTTGATGATGAGGCAATGAAAGTTGTAATGAGTGGAGAAAATCCATCATTGTTCAAATAATTTTAGGAATTATAAAAGGACTTCCAACAATTACTGTTGGAAGTCCTTTTTGTTTTATGTTTTTTTATTATTCTGCTATTTCTTCCTTTGGCTCTTTCTCTTTGAGAAGTACGAACTTCTCAACAGGGAAGAGAACGAGCATCTGTACAAGGCCTGCTGCAAGGCCGGCAATTGTACGAGCAAGTTTTACAAGGAAGGCAACACTAAGTTTTGAAAGCCAACCATATACAAAGGCTTGAAGCCAAGTAGAGAAGAGGATGAGTGCGCATATTAAGAAGATATAGATGACAAAACAATAAGTTGGAGCATCTGATTTAAAAGTAGTTTTCTTATTCTGAATATATCCATAGATATTAGCAATAGCGTTTGAGAGGAAGAATGGAAGAACATATCCCCAAGTTACAACGCCAGCAACAACGTATTTTGCATAATCTGCAGCGCCACCTTCAGTTGAAACGTCAAAGAGTGAATCAGGTACAAAGATGGTTTGAAGGAATGCAGGAAGAGTAGCTTTTACGCTGTCAAAAATAAGAGGCAAAAGATTTGCGAGTGCAAGCTGAATAATTGTTACGCCGAGTGAAACTACAAGGAACTTTATTATCTGCCAGATAGTTTTAAATGCGCCACCTTTTTCATCAGCCTTTTGATCAATATTTGTAATAAAGTTTGCCATATTTATTATTCTCCTAACTATTTATAAATTTCTAAACATTTATCGAGCCATTCAATGTAAGCGTTTTCACGGAGGATAGCACCATCAAGAACTAAATATACCCGGTCATCGGCTCTCTATTTACGAGACCGAGAATAGCATATTTTATGTTACGCATAAATGCTC
>JAGHSI010000025.1 GCA_018065925.1 Candidatus Limimonas coprohippi | reverse complement strand
TATTTATAGGACGTGATATTTGTGAATGTTCTTGAAAGAGCAATTATTTACGCAACTGAAAAGCATCAAGGAGTCTACAGAAAAGGACGTAAAGTTCCTTATATTCTCCATCCCCTTGAAGTTGCTCAAATAATTTCTACGATGACAGATGACATTGAAATTATGACTGCTGGTATTCTCCACGATGTAGTAGAAGATACAGACGGTACCATCGAAGAAATCGAAGAGAAATTTGGCGTACGTGTAGCACAACTCGTAGCTACAGAAACTGAAAATAAATACAGTGACCGTCCAAAAGAAGAGACATGGCAACAACGAAAAGAAGAAAGTTTAGTTGTTCTTCGCAACACAAACGACATCGGTGTTAAAATGCTCTGGCTCGGCGACAAACTTGCCAACATCCGTTCACTTGCAACTGGTTACACCGAGAAGGGCGAAGAGGTCTGGCAGCTTTTCCACATGCATGACCCAGAGAAACATCTCTGGTATTATAAATCTGTTGCTGAGGCACTCGAACTCGACCTCAATCGTACTGGCGCATATAAAGAATTTATTCAACATATAAACTTCATTTGGCCAGGTACATTTACAACTGATAAAGAACGTTATAAGAAATTCAAAGAATATAGCATTGATGGATGTAAAATAATCGGCAAAGGTGCAAAAGGTACTGTTTATCGCTACAACGATGAGATTATTCTCAAAGTTTATAACGAAAAGAATACTTTCAAAGATATCGAGCGCGAGACATATCTCGCCCGCTCCGCCTTTGTAGCAGGTATTCCAACCGCCATCTCATTTGGTATCGTTACTGTTGGCGAACGATATGCCTCTGTATTTGAGCTTCTTGACTCTTCATCAATTTCAAACTTGATTGCAAAAGATCAGAGCAGAGTAAAATACTATGCAAAAATTATGGCCGATCTCGGTCGTGAATTCCATAGCACTCCTGCCGGAAAAATAGATCTTCCCGATTATAAAGATGAGATGTTCAACTGGATTGATACCGGTATCATTCATGAAGATGTTGAGATTGCAGAAAAGATTAGGAAGCTCATCACTGATCTTCCTGCTTCAGAGACAATGATTCACGGTGATTTCCATACTGGAAACATCATGATGCAGGGCAACGACCCATTTATCATTGATATGGACACACTTGCTCGTTCTCATCCTATTGCAGAACTCGCCGGTGTTTATATGTTCTACAGAGCATTTGGTGATATGGATCCATCCTTCATCGAAAACTTTA
This sequence comes from Candidatus Limimonas coprohippi, assembly GCA_018065925.1. Lineage (GTDB taxonomy): Bacteria > Bacillota > Clostridia > Oscillospirales > Acutalibacteraceae > UBA1227. The sequence continues at coordinate 1,859 of JAGHSI010000025.1, read as the reverse complement.
TGGGCTTCACATATGCGACTTCAAAAGAGTACTATGATGAATTTATGAAACAGTACTTAGGAACTGAGGACGAAGCTCGTATAAAGGAAGTTACAGATAAGGCTGCACTCCTCTGCTACACTCGCCTCATGCGCCGTGTATATAAGCAGGGACTTGAACTCTCAGAGGAAAACGCTAAAGCTCGCGACCATTATCTCAGCCGTATTAGAGAACTCATAAAGACAGTTGATACTTTAGAGTTTTAATCTAAATTAAAACAAAATAGCAAAATAAAAAAGAGTAGTCGAAAGACTACTCTTTTTTTGGCGGAGAAGAGGTGATCTGAACACCCGCGTACGTTACCGCACCTACTCCCTTAGCAGGGGAGCCCCTTCGGCCTCTTGGGTACTTCTCCATAAAGCCAAATTCGTTAAATATTAAATTAAAACGCGAAAGTTATTATAACGAAATATGGCTTAAATGTCAAACAACTTTATTAAAAATTATCGTTGTCTTGGTGTTGCTCTCTGAAGAGTACCTTTCTTTTCCTTTGGAGCCTTTTCACTCTTTGGCATTTCAGCAGGAGCAACAACCGGTGTTGGCTCAGAAACTGGAGTTGGCTCAGCAGCCGCAATTGGAGTTGCAACTGGTGCAACTTCAGGAACACTCTCAGCTGGAGCTTCTTCGTTAGCACTCTTTTTAGCCTTCTTAAGAAGTAATAAAGCGACAACAGCAGCAACAATCAAAAGTGCTGCAACAATGATAATAACAAAAACAAACCTTGGAATTCCGCCTTTTTCAGTGTCTACAGGAGCAGCAGGTGCTGCAGTTGTTGTCTCAACAGGAACAGCAGTTGTTGATTCTTCCTCCTCAATTAAAAAGGATTCTGTTGAAATATAAAATTCTGAAAGCATTGTTATACCATCAAGATTAATAGCACCATCAGTGACAACTGCTTCCTTTTGAATGTACATAGCTTCATCTGTTTCAGAAACTAAATTCCAACCGTTTGAAGGAGTAGGCTTTTTCTCGTTGCTGCCAAAATAATGCTTCTGAAGAACATAGAGTTTTTGACCATCTTGAAAGCCTGTCTTAACTGTGAAATCAATAGTTCCAAATTCAGTCTTAAGAGGCAAGCCTTCCTTGCCCTCCATCCTAAGTTCGAAGCCACCAATAATACCATTTTGGTTAATTCCATCATCAATGCTGATCTCTTTGAGAGCTATGACTCTACTTACACGAGGGGCCTCATTGTCAACCTTTTCAAGGCTTATTCTAGCAAGTGTTAAAGAGAGGTCCTTGTTTTTTTCAGCTACAGAAGGAAAGACAATATTAATTGCAAGATGCTTAACAAGCTCAACTGTTGTCTCTTCCTCAGTAGTAGCTGTTGTTTTTTCGTCGTCCTTCTTTTTAGTTGTCTCTTCATCTTTCTTCTTTGTTGTTTCCTTATCATTCTTCTTAGTAGTTCCCTCAGTTGTCGGCGCTGCAATGTTTGCAGTATATGAGCAGGAGAAAACTACAGGCGTTGCTCCTTCATCGCTCACCCTATTAGCGGTAGTTCCCTTTCCATTAATTGTGACTGGAATAGAGGAATCTGTTGTCTCCTCACTTGTGCTTATACGCAAATTAACAGTATATGACTTTCCGCTCTCAAAAACCGCATTCTTATCCTCAACATTCCAAGAATAGTCAAGGCTATAAGAACCTGTATTACAAACTACGGAGCCGTAAAGTTTATTACCAACTTTTGCGTTTACACTAATACTACAAGCATCAAGAGCAAAAGCCGGCATAACAAGAGGCAATGCAAGGCACAAAACCATTAGTAAGCAAACTAGAACTTTAAGAACCTTTTTCAACGCTCAACACCTACCTAATAA
>JAGHSI010000033.1 GCA_018065925.1 Candidatus Limimonas coprohippi | reverse complement strand
GGGTAATTCTTGGCGTTGACTATGGGTATGCTCGCACAGGTCTTGCAGTCTGCGATGAGACTGAGTTTTTATGCTCGCCTATAGGTGTGATAAAAGAATCATATATGCCAAAGGTGGCAAAGCAGGTGGCACAAGTGGCAGCGGAGCGTAAAGCGAAGCTTGTCGTAGTTGGTTTGCCACTCAACATGGACGGAACAAAAGGCGAGCATGCTTTAGCATCAGAGGAACTTGCCGAAATATTAAAAGGTGAGTATGGTCTTGATGTTGCTTTGCAGGACGAGCGTCTCACAACCGTTGAGGCATATAATTTGCTTAATGAGTCAGGAACTTATGGAAAGAAACGCCGTGCAGTAGTTGATCAGGTTGCTGCGACCATAATCCTTGAAGATTATATTAAAACCGCCCGCAAGAACGGAGATTAAGATGAACGAAAAAAGAAAAATGAATGACAAACAGCAGGAGGCCATAAATACTACAGAAGGCCCTTTGCTCATACTTGCTGGCGCGGGCTCAGGAAAGACAACAGTACTTGTATCTCGTATCGCTCACATTGTTGAGACTGGTCTTGCAAAGCCATACGAGATACTTGCCATAACATTCACCAACAAAGCTGCAAATGAACTTAAAGAGCGACTTGCACTCTATGTTGGTGAGGAGGAAGCTCGCGATATCTGGGCTGGAACATTCCACTCAGTTTGTGCGCGAATTTTGCGTAGATCAGGGGAGAGCCTTGGCTTCTCTTCGCACTTTACAATTTATGATACTGACGATTCAAAGCGTATCATGAAGGAGTGTCAGCGACTTTTAAACATCGACGACAAATTCCTTCCACATAAGACAATTCTGTCAGCAATCAGCAAGGCAAAAGACGAACTTATAACTCCAGAGGAGTACGCTGCACAGGCCGGCAGTGATCCAAGACTTAAGAAGTTTGCTGATTGTTATAAGCTCTATCAGCAACTCTTAAAATCAGCTGATGCTATGGACTTTGATGACATTATTGTAAATACGGTGAAACTCCTTGAGACAAACAAGGATGTTCGTGAGTATTATCAGGCAAAGTTTAAATATGTTCATGTGGATGAGTATCAAGATACCAACCATGCACAGTATGTTTTGACATCTCTTCTCGCTGGTCACTATAACAACATCTGTGTTGTTGGTGACGATGACCAGAGTATCTATAAATTCCGTGGCGCAACTATTGCAAATATCATGGATTTTGAGAAGAATTATAAGAAAGCAAAACTTATAAGACTTGAACAGAACTACCGCTCAACTGGTAATATCTTAAATGCCGCAAATGCAGTCATTAAGAATAATAAAGAACGAAAAGGTAAGAATCTTTGGACAGAGGCAGGAGATGGCGATCTTATCACTCTCTATACAGCTGAGTCTGAGATTGATGAAGGCATATATATTGCTGATGAGATTATGACCGCAGTTAATAATGGCGGCAATTTCTCTGACAATGCAATTCTTTATAGAACTAATGCTCAATCAAACGCAATCGAGCGTGCATTCGTACGAATGGGTGTTCCATACAAAGTGGTCGGCGGCAAGCGTTTCTACGAACGTAAAGAAATCCGCGACGCTTTGGCATATCTCACTTTGCTCATGAACCCTTCTGATGCCATTAAACTTCGTAGGGTTATCAATGAGCCAAAGCGCGGAATCGGTGATACGACAGTAAATGTTGCCGCCGACATCGCTGCAGGTCTTAATGTGTCTATGTTTGAGGTTATGATGGAAGCGGATCAGTATGAAAGGCTTTCACGCTCGGCAAACAAACTTATCGCATTCACAAATATGATCAATGAACTTCGTGTCAAAATGCTTGATGAGCCGCTTCCAGAACTCTTTGATGATCTTCTTGAAGCTACAAATTACATCAATTATTTGAAACTTGATAAGGAGACCTGTGAGGACCGTATTTCAAACCTTCAGGAACTTAAAACTAACATGATTCGTTATCTTGAAGAGAACGAAGATGGTGACCTTGAAGGCTTCCTTGAGGAAGTATCATTGATGTCTGATATTGATGCTTATAATGAGCAGTCGGATGTTGTTGTAATGATGACATTGCACTCGGCAAAAGGTCTTGAATTCCCAGTTGTATTTATGACTGGTATGGAGGAGGGCCTTTTCCCTGGAAGACAGTCACTTTATGATAATGGCGAACTTGAAGAGGAACGCCGACTTGCATATGTAGGCATAACTAGAGCAAAGAAGAAACTCTATATGACCAACGCACAGATGCGTATGATGTTCGGCCAAACTAGCCGTAATCCTCAGTCGAGATTTGTTGAGGAAGTTCCTCCTGAGTACTTTGCAGAAAAACCTGGAAGAACTACAGCAGGTTATGGTTATAAAGGATATTCAGCCAATTATAAAAAGCCTTCATTCCAAGGCTTTGGCGGATATTCATCAGCTTATTCTGGCGACTTTGGCAGCGAGGAATATGATGGTCCATATGGCGATGCATCAAAGATGAGTTCTTACAACAATGCTCGTAAGATCTCTGCAAAGCCAAAGCCAAAGGCAGAGACAGTTGATATCTCATATAAAGTGGGAGATACAGTTACACATAAGGCCTTTGGTACTGGTGTTGTACTCTCAGTGTCACCAATGGGCAATGATAATTTAGTAGAGGTTGCATTTGATAAAGCTGGCACTAAAAAACTTATGGCAAACTATGCTAAACTTGAAAAGATATAAAAATAAACCCTCCGAAATTGATATGTACCCCGTTTACTGGACAACCAGTAAGCGGGGTATTTTTATGCGATATAGTTATGAATTTAAAAAAGAATGTGTTGAACTGTACCGTCAAGGTAAGTGGATGAAAACTCCAGAAGGTA
>JAGHSI010000041.1 GCA_018065925.1 Candidatus Limimonas coprohippi | reverse complement strand
TTATTAGTATTAATAATATATAATAATTCCTCGCAAGTCATATGAATGGAGGGAAAGTAAAATGAAAAGAACATTCCAACCTCATAAGCGTCACAGAAGCAAGGTTCATGGCTTCAGAGCTAGAATGTCAGACCGTAACGGCCGTAAGGTTCTCTCAGCTCGTAGAGCTAAGGGAAGAAAGAGCCTTACAGTTTAATTAGGGGACGTTAAAATTGTCTCAAACAGTTGTTTTAAATCAAAATACTGATTTTAAAAGACTCTATAAAAAGGGTCGTTCGTACACAAATCCTGCATTGGTAACTTACTTAAAGAAAAACAATGCGGGAATTTGTCGTATAGGCATCACTTCAAGTAAGAAGATTGGAAATGCTGTTGAGCGCAATACTTCGAGGAGAAAAGTTCGTGCAGCTTTTTATGAAGTTCAAAAAAAATATTCTGAAGAATTAAAAGGTTATGACTTTATTTTTGTATGTAGAGTTAGAACTAGATTCAAAAAAAGCACGGACATCGAAAAAATTATGTTGGAACATTTAAAAGAGGCCAACATTATTGCATAGTAATTATGAAGAACATACTTATTGCAATTATTAAGTTTTACAGAAAACATATTTCGCCAAAACTACCACCTATGTGTAAGTTTTATCCTACCTGTTCAGAATATGGCATAACAGCCATTGAAAGGTTCGGGCCAATTAAAGGTTCACTTCTTACCCTATGGCGAATTATACGTTGTAGCCCACTCACTTCGGGCGGTTATGATCCTGTTCCAGAAAAGAAGGTAAAGTAATTTATGTATAACTTTTTTTACAACATTTTCTCATATCCTTTTGGATGGGTTTTATGGTTCCTCTATAAGATTTGTGGTGGAAACTATGCTTTTGCTCTCATTCTCTTTACTTTGATTGCAAAGCTTATTTTAATTCCAAGTACAATCAGCACACAGAAGAATCAGGCAAAAACTCTTAGAACACGTTCTAAGATTGAAAAAATTAGACAGAAATATGCTGGAGATCAGGCAAAGATGAATGCTGAAATCCAAGCATTTTATGAAAAAGAGGGTTATGGCTCAATGACTGCAGGTTGCGGTACCCTGCTCATTCAGTTCCCTATTATCATGGGTCTTTATGGTGCCATCTATAAACCTCTTTCTTACATTATTAGAATTCCTAAAGCAACAGTAACAGCTCTTTCAGATGCAGTTGCTCCACTTGTTACAAATTCAAAGAATGTTAGACTTAATGAAATTTCTGTATTGTCTCACATTCCAGAACTTAAAGAAAAGCTTCCTGATATTGATGCAAACGTTTGGAAGGCTCTTGAAAGTTTTGATTTTACAGCTTTTGGTTTTAATCTTGGTGACACACCATCAATGTACGGTTGGAAGTCTGTATATGCTCTTGTTCCAATTGCTGCTTTCCTTGCTGCTATGGCAAGCTCAGTTTATAGCTTCCTTAGAACAAGAAAATCTACACCAGATGCTGCAAATAATATGACAATGGGTTGCATGCTTCTCTTTATGCCATTCATGTCACTTTGGCTTGGTTACACATTCCCAATCGGTATTGGTGTTTACTGGGCTATTAATAGTATCCTTGGTCTCATTCAGATGATTATTATTAATAAGATTTATGAGCCAAAGCGTGTCATCGCTAAGATGATGATTGATGAGTCTATTGAGAGACGTAATAAGGAAGCAAATGTTAAAGAAAACAAAAAGCTTCTCTCAAAAGAAAACTAAATAAGAAACCTAAACCGCCACTTTAAGTCTACAAAAGTTGGCGGTTTTTATATTTTGGAGGTAAAAATGATTAAAGAGGCAACAGCTGTCGCTGCTACTATTGAAGAAGCACAGCAGGCCGCTGCTCTCGCTCTTAATGCTCCAGAAAAAGCAGATGTACATTTTGAAGTAATCACAATGCCAGAAAAGAAAGTTTTAGGTCTTTTCGGTGGCAAGCAGGCTGAAGTACGTGCTTATTATGAAGCTCCAGACGAGAAACCGGCTAAAAAGGCAGCAAAGAAAAACGAAAAGAAAAATGTTTCTAAAGCTGAAGTAGCAACTGAGAAAAAAGAAGAACCTGTAGTTGAAGCAGAAGTGGTTGAACTTGCAAATTGTCCTGAGAATGTAAAAAAGGCATATGAATATCTTAATACTATTATTGCAGGTATCGGCGTAGAAGGAACAAAGATTGAAGTTTCTAGATGTGAGAAGGATTATTTCTTTAGCATCACAAGCGAAGAGGATTATAGTCTCTTAATTGGTAGACGTGGAGAGACACTTGATTCTATTCAGTACCTTGTTAGACTTGTTGCAAACAAGAAAAAGAACGATGCAGAATTTTCAAAGATTTCTATCAATGTAGGTAACTACAGAGAAAAGCGTGAAGCAACACTTAAAGATATTGCAAGACGCACAGCTTCTAAAGTAAAGAAGTATGGTAGAAATATTGCTCTTGATCCAATGAATCCTTTTGAGCGTAGAGTTATTCACACAGAAGTTGCAAAAATTCCTGATGTAACATCTTACTCAGTTGGTTCAGATGCTGATCGTAAAGTTGTAATCACTCTTGAAGAGGGTGCAAAGCCAACTAACCCACGTAAGTCATATGGTAACAACCGCGGAGGCGGACGCGGCAGGGACAGAGCTCCAAGCCATAAGATTGAAGCTCCAGATAGAGCTCCACGCGCCGACGCATCAGGCGTTCGTTACGGTAAAATCTTACCAAAGACAGAAAGCGAAGAATAATCATTCTAAAAAGAAATACCCAGTCTCTTAATTGAGACTGGGTTCTTTTTATCTCTTTAGATATATTTTTTAATATGTATTATTTAAGGAACAAGCTTTGTCTTTCCACCCATGTATGGTTGAAGAGGCTTTGGAATATTAATGCTACCATCAGCTTGGAGATTATTTTCAATTACAGCGATAAGACCACGTGGGCTTGCAACAACTGTGTTATTAAGAGTGTGAAGGAAGTAGTTACCATCCTTTGATTTAACACGGATGCCGAGACGTCTAGCCTGAGCGTCACCGAGTGTTGAGCAAGAACCAACTTCGAAATATTTCTGCTGACGAGGTGACCATGCTTCAACGTCACAAGACTTAACTTTCAAATCAGCGAGATCGCCTGAACAACATTCGAGTTGTCTAACAGGAACATCGAGGCTTCTAAAGTAATCAACTGTGAGTTTCCACATCTTGTTGTACCAAGTCATTGAATCCTCTGGCTCACAGAGAACGATCATTTCCTGCTTTTCAAACTGGTGAACTCTGTAAAGACCACGTTCCTCAAGACCGTGTGATCCACCCTCTTTTCTGAAACAAGGAGAATAACTTGTAAGAGTAATAGGAAGTTGATCCTTTTCAATGAGCTGACCTTTGAACTTACCAATCATAGAGTGCTCTGAAGTACCGATGAGGAAGAGGTCTTCGCCTTCAATTTTATACATCATAGCTTCCATTTCAGCAAATGACATTACACCTTTTACTACATCGCTATGAATCATAAATGGTGGAATAGCGTATGTGAATCCAGCATCAATCATAAAATCACGTGCATAAGCAATCATTGCCTCATGAAGTCTAGCTATATCACCGAGAAGATAATAGAAACCTTCACCACTTGTTCTACCGGCAGATTCTTTATCAATACCACCGAGGGATGCGATGATATCAGCATGATAAGGAATTTCATAATCAGGAACTACAGGTTCACCAAAACGTTCTACTTCTACATTTTCTGAGTCATCCTTACCAACAGGAACAGAAGGATCAATGATGTTAGGAATTGCCATCATAATCTTTGTTACTTTTTCTGAAAGTTCTTCCTGACGTTTTGAAAGTTCATCGAGTTCAGCCGCTTGAGAAGTTACTTGCTCTTTAAGAGCCATAGCTTCATCCTTTTTGCCCTGTGCCATAAGATTGCCAATCTCTTTTGAGATTCTGTTTCTATTCGCACGAAGCTCATCAGCTTTTGTCTGTGTTTCACGTTTTTCAGCTTCAAGAGCAATAACTTCATCAACGAGAGGAAGTTTTTCGTCTTGGAACTTCTTCTTTATGTTTTCTTTAACGATATCTGGATTTTCTCTTAAAAATTTAATGTCTAACATTTCTTATTGCTTTCTCCTTTATTCTGCATCGAGTTGTTTTGCAAGTTGCTGTAAATCCTTCTTATCGAAGAATTCCATCTCAAGAGTTCCGCCACCAGTTTTAGAAGCGATAACTTTTACTTTACGACCAAGTGTAGAAGAAAGAGCGAGTTCTACTTCATCATAGAAAGTATCACGGTTTTGTCTCTTTCTTGGTTTTGGTTCTGTACTTGATGACTGTGAGAGTTTTGCAAGTTTTTCAACATCTCTTACAGAAAGATCACTCTTTATAATTTCATCGGCTGTTTTTACCATATCGTTCTCTTTTTCAAATGCGAGAAGTGCTCTGGCATGGCCAGCTGAAATTTTTCCGTCTTTAGCGAGGTTACGTACTTTTTCAGGAAGATTTAAAAGTCTTAAAGCATTTGCAATAGCAGGGCGGGAACGTCCAACCCTTGCTGCAGCTTCTTCCTGTGTTAAATTATAACGTTCAATAAGGAGCTGAAGACCTTCAGCTTCTTCTATTGGATTTAAGTCCTCGCGCTGTAAGTTTTCGATAAGAGCTATTTCCATAGCTTGCTCATCGGACATTTCCTTGATAACAACAGGAACTTCTGTGAGACCTGCTAAACGTGAAGCACGCCAACGACGTTCACCAGCAACAAGCTGGTATGAACCATCAGTCATTGGACGGACAAGAAGTGGCTGAAGCACACCATTTCTTTCGATACTGCTTGCAAGTTCTGCAAGAGCCTTTTCATCAAAAGTTTTTCTTGGCTGTTCCTTATTTGGCTCAATTTCGTTGAGCTTTAAAGTCATAGTATTTGTTGAACTTACATCGTCCATAGTGTTGTCGAGGAGGAGAGCTTCAAATCCCCTACCGAGACCGCTTTTTTTATTTGCTGCCACTTTTATCACCTCGATCTATTTTGTTTTAAGAATTCTACAGCGAGTGCCTCGTATGCGAGGCTACCCTTTGAACTTTTGTCAAAGTACATAATTGGAAGACCAAAGCTTGGTGCTTCTGAAAGACGTACATTTCTTGGTATAACTGATGCATATACTTTTTTAGGGAAGAATTTCTTTACTTCAGCAACTACTTGCTGTGTGAGATTAAGTCTACCATCGTACATTGTAAGAACAACGCCTTCGAGTTCAATGAGTGAATTATAAAGGCGCTTTACCTGACGTACTGTAGACATAAGCTGTGATAAGCCTTCAAGTGCATAGTACTCGCACTGGATAGGGACTATCAAAGTGTCTGAAGCGCAAAGAGCGTTTAAAGTTATCAAACCGAGAGATGGTGGGCAATCTAGGAAAATGAAGTCGTAGTTGTTATAGAGAGGAAGCAATGCATTTTTGAGTTTGCTCTCTCTTCCCTTCATGTCTACAAGTTCAAGTTCAGCACCAGCAAGGTTCATGTTTGATGGAAGCACATCTACTCCTTCAAACTTAGTTGTAATGATAACATCTCTTGCAGGGACATTATTTACGAGCACATCATAGGATGAATATTTCAAAGAACGCTTGTCTATGCCAAAGCCACTGGTTGAGTTGCCCTGTGGATCTATGTCACAGAGAAGCACTCTCTTACCATGCGAACCGATGGCTGCGATAAGGTTTACGGCAGTTGTAGTTTTACCTACACCACCTTTTTGGTTAATAATGGAAATCGTTTTCGCCAAACTAAAACCTCCTTTTGTTCTATATTGTCGAGTGCAAATATATTAGCACATTTTCCTTTATAATTAAAGGGTTTTATATGGACTTTTGAGATTAAAAAAATAGTTCCATGTTTCACGTGAAACATGGAACTTTGTTTATCACAACTTATAGTGGTTGCTTCTGCATCTTACCTTTAGGTCTTGGGTATTTTGTAGGTGTAGCTGAAACTTTATCAATTTGAATAATTGCGCGCTCTCCGCAATTTTTTAATTCAAAAATATCAGTTTTAGTGGTTTTTCCGCCCAGAGTTTTAATTGCAACTGCAGCTTCGGCAAGTTCATTCTTGGCATCTGCGCCTTTTAAACTAACGAACTTGCCCCCTACTTTTACAAAAGGAAGGCAGTATTCAGAAAGATCTCTGAGGTTTGAAACAGCTCTTGCAGTTGCGAAATCATACATTTCCCTAAAGTTATCATCGTGCCCAGCCTCTTCTGCTCTGGCATGTACAATGTTTGCAGAGAGACCGATTTCATTTAAAATTTCTTCGATTACGCCGAGCTTCTTTTTTGTGCTGTCCATTAGTGTTATTGAGAGATCTGGTCGTACTATTTTAAGAACAACTCCGGGGAAGCCTGCTCCAGTTCCAACATCTATTATCGATGCTCCCTCTTCTGGCGTACAGTATTTTAAGAATGCTATACTGTCGACGAAGTGTTTGAATATAATTTCATCGGGATCGGTTATAGCTGTTAAGTTAATACGTTCATTCCAATATACGAGGAGTTCGGCATATTTATCAAAACGCTCTAAAGCGACATCGTCTAAAGAGATACCAAGCTTCTCTGATTCAGTTTTCAAAAGATTCTTATTTATCATAATTTCTCTTTCCCTAGATAGATGAGGAGTACTGAGATATCAGCTGGGCTTACACCATCGATGCGGCTTGCCTGACCGATGCTCTCGGGACGAACTTTGTTGAGCTTTTCCTGGGCTTCAAGTCTTAAGTTGGTAATAGTTGTATAATCAATGTTTTCGGGAAGTTTCTTACCTTCGAGTCTTCTCATTTCATTGATACCAGCTTGTTGTCGCTTAATATAGCCCTCATACTTAACTTCGATTTCAACCTCTTCGCAAACATCGTCTGGAAGTTCAGGTCTTGTTGCATCAAAAGGAGCGAGGTCATAATAACCGAGCTGAGGTCTTCTAATAAGCTCTACTAGTTTGGTTCCAGTTTTCATCGGAGATGTTTCACGTGAAACAAGAAGTTTGTTTAGCTCTTCGGATGGAGCAATTGTTACGCTTTTAACTCTCTCTATTTCTTCATCGATGAGTCGTTGCTTCTCACATACATCTTTATATCTTTCTTCACTTATAAGACCGAGCTCATATCCAAATCTTGTAAGACGGAGGTCTGCGTTATCCTGTCTAAGAACAAGTCTGTACTCTGAACGAGATGTCATCATTCTGTAAGGTTCTGTTAAAGTCTTAGTGATAAGGTCGTCTATCAAAGTACCAATATAACTTGAAGCTCTATCTAAAATAAATGGAGGTTTGCCTTGAACTTTAAGAGCTGCGTTAATTCCTGCTACGATTCCCTGCGCAGCTGCTTCTTCATATCCGGAAGAGGAGCAGAATGTACCACAGCCAAAAAGACCAGGGAAATCAATAAATTCAAGAGTAGGTTTAAGTGTTGTCGGATCAACACAGTCATACTCGATAGCATAGGCCGTACGAATTATTTCGATGTTCTCAAATCCGGGGATAGTTCTAAGGAATTTAAGTTGAACATCTTCTGGAAGAGATGATGAGAGTCCTTGTAAATACATTTCCTGGGTGTTAAGGCCACAAGGTTCTATGAAAATCTGATGGCGTTCCTTGTTTGGGAATGTCATAATTTTACTTTCAATACTTGGACAGTATCTTGGGCCTATTCCTTCAATGCTTCCGTTGTAAAGAGGGGAGCGATCAAGGTTATCAAGGATTACCTTTTTTGTCTCATCATTTGTATATGTTATGTGACATACCGCTTTATTTTCTGGAGTAAAGCTCTTGTCGTGTGAAAAACGAACGAGTTTTTCATCGGCTTCTTGTACTTCAAGATTTTCAAAATTAATACTTCTTTTGTTAGCTCGAGAAGGTGTGCCAGTTTTAAACCTTCTGGTTACAATTCCAAGTTTATGTAAAGCATTTGATAGATCAATTGATGGGAACATGCCATCAGGACCTGAATCATAATTGACTTCTCCGACATAAATTTTACCACGTAAAAATGTGCCTGTTGCTATAACTACGCATTTTGCTGTGTAGATCGCCTCGAGCTTAGTCTTGAGTTCCCAAAGCCCATCTTCGCCTTGTTTCAAATCAACAATTTCAGCTTGACGAAGGTCTAAGTTTTCGCAAGTTTCAAGAGTATTCTTCATGTATGCAGAATAATCTCTTCTATCAACTTGGGCACGAGGAGAGTGGACAGCTGGTCCCTTTCCGAGGTTGAGCATTCGACTCTGAATCATATTATGATCAGTTGCAAGACCCATCTCGCCACCTAAGGCATCAATCTCTTTTACAAGAGTTCCCTTTGATGTTCCACCTATAGCAGTATTGCAAGGACAGTTACCGACCCAGTCGGCTGAAATTGTAAATACAACTGTTGACACGCCCATGCGAGCAGCGGCAAGGCCGGCTTCAATTCCAGCATGTCCTGCACCGATAATGGCAACATCATATGTTTTTGCAAAATATTCCATATTACTTACCTACACAGAATTTACTAAATACTTCACTTACTACAGCATCTGAAACTCTCTCACCGGTGAGTTCGAGGAGAGGTTCGATTGCTGCGTCGACAGATACGTTGACAGCGTCCATTGTGAGACCGAGGTCGATAGCGTTTATTGCCTCGTCAACGCAGGCAACACATTTCTCGCAGCAACAGAGTTGTCGCTCATTTATGAGCATTGAGGCAGATGAATCAAAATCTGCCGTGCCAAGAATACTTTCAAGCGCTTCACGCAAAACATCAAATGAGTCGTGTTCTTTTGCGGAAATTGAAAGAATTTTCTCAACAAAAGGAGAGACATCCTCTTCTTTTATTACTTTTCCAAGATCTGTTTTATTTAAAATGCAAATTGAAGGTTTACCCTTGCAAGCATTTAAAATTGCTATATCTTCTTCATCTAGTTCTCGGCTTCCGTCGATAACAGCGAGAACTAAAGAGGAATGAGAGAGCTTTGTTTTTGCATATTCGATGCCGATAGATTCAACGACATCGTCGGATTCTCTGATGCCGGCGGTGTCTGAGAGACGTAAGACAACGTTACCGATTCGAGCGGTCTCTTCTACAACGTCTCTTGTAGTGCCGGCAACATCTGTAACTATTGATCTTTCTCTGCCGAGGAGCAAATTCATCAATGTAGATTTGCCTACATTTGGCTTACCCACTATGACCGTAGGGACACCTTCGATTATTGCTTGCCCTGCATCAAAGTTTTTTATAAGTGTGAGAAGCTTCTCTTTTGCTTCTATAAATTCTTTTTTTAGTGAATCAAAATCGAGTTCTGGTATTTCATCGTCAGGATAATCGACCCAAGCAGACATATGAGCAGCTGCTGATATGAATGTGGATTTTATCTCGTTTATCTCATTGGATAAAGATCCGGAAAGAACACCGAAGGCGGCATCTGCAGCTTGTCTGCCGTGGGCAGAAATGAGGGTCATTACAGATTCAGCTTCAGTTAAGTCCATTTTTCCGTTTAAGAAAGCTCGCTTTGTAAATTCGCCAGGTTCTGCGGTTACTGCACCATTCTTGAGACAGAGTCTGAGTACTTGTTGCATAAGGTAGAGGCCACCGTGGCATTGAAGTTCAACGACATCCTCACCTGTATAACTTTTAGGAGCTCGGTAGACAATAGCAACAGCCTGGTCAAGAATATCTTCGGCGTCGTGGATACGACCAAAACGTACGCTGTATCCTGGTAAATCGGAGAGTTTTTTGCTGCCAGCAGCCGCAAAAACACTGTCCGCGACGCTCAATGCATCTGGACCCGAAATCTTTACTATACCAATACCACCAGCGGCATTTGGTGTTGAAATTGCAGCGATAGTAGACATCAAAATTCTCCTTGTAAATAGTTTTAGTTGAACGCACAAGATAATAGCATATGTTGAGCTCAAAATCAATTGACTTTTATAATGTAATAT
>JAGHSI010000079.1 GCA_018065925.1 Candidatus Limimonas coprohippi | reverse complement strand
TTATTATTGTTATTAAACTAATTTTTGGAGGAACGATAATGAAAGACCTCGCAACAAAGTATAACCCAGCCGAGGTAGAAGACAGAATCTACAAAACTTGGCTTGATGGTAAATACTTTCACGCAGTACTCGACGAGAAAAAGACTCCATACACAATAGTTATCCCACCACCAAACATTACGGGACAGCTTCATATGGGTCACGCTCTCGATAACACCTTACAGGACATCCTTGTTCGTTATCATCGAATGAAGGGTTTTGATACACTTTGGCTCCCTGGCACAGACCATGCGTCTATCGCAACTGAGGCAAAGATTGTAGAGGCTCTCAAAAAAGAGGGCACTTCAAAGCAGGATCTCGGAAGAGATAAATTCCTTGAGCGCGCTTGGGAGTGGAAAGAGCAGTATGGCGGACGTATCGTTGAACAGCTTAAAAAAATGGGCTCTTCTTGCGACTGGGACCGTGAACGTTTTACCCTCGACGAAGGATGCTCAAAAGCCGTTGTTGAAGTTTTCAACAACCTCTATGAAAAAGACTTAATATACAGAGGCGAGCGCATCATCAACTGGTGTCCACACTGCCTCACATCTATCTCAGATGCCGAAGTTGAATATGAGGAGAAGGACGGCTCATTCTGGCACCTTCGTTACCCATTTGCAGACGGCTCTGGCGAGCTCATCCTCGCAACCACTCGTCCTGAGACAATGTTCGGTGACACAGCTGTTGCCGTACACCCAGATGACGAAAGATACAAAGACCTCATTGGTAAGAAGTTAATTCTTCCAATTATGGATACTGAAATTCCAGTCATCGCTGACGAATACGTTGAGATGGACTTCGGCACTGGTGTTGTTAAAATCACACCAGCTCATGACCCTAATGACTTTGAAGTTGGTCTTCGTCACGATCTCCCTATCATCAACGTAATGACTGACGACGGCTTCATGAACGATTACGTTCCAGAGCGTTATCGTGGAATGGATCGCTACGAGTGCAGAAAAGTTCTTGTAAAAGAACTCGAAGAAAAGGGCTATCTCGTTAAAGTCGAGCCTATGAAGCATAACGTTGGCACCTGCTACCGTTGTGGCACTTCTGTCGAGCCACGCGTATCAAAGCAATGGTTTGTAAGAATGGAACCACTTGCAGGTCCAGCTATCGATGTAGTAAAGAACGGCAAGGTTAAGTTTGTACCAAACCGTTTTGATAAAACATATTATCACTGGATGGAGAACATCAAAGACTGGTGTATCTCTCGTCAGCTTTGGTGGGGTCATAGAATCCCTGCTTGGTACTGCGACGACTGTGGTGAGATCACTGTTTCCCGTACAGAGCCAACAAAGTGTGCTCACTGTGGCGGCGAGCATATCACTCAGGATCCAGACACACTTGACACTTGGTTCTCCTCAGCCCTTTGGCCATTCTCTACACTTGGTTGGCCAGACAAGACTCCAGAACTCAAGCATTACTTCCCTACTAATACATTAGTAACCGGATACGACATCATCTTCTTCTGGGTTGCTCGTATGATTTTCTCATCTTGTGAGCAGATGGACTCAGAACCTTTTGACACTGTTCTCATCCACGGACTTGTTCGTGATGCACAGGGTAGAAAGATGAGTAAGTCACTTGGTAACGGTATTGATCCTCTTGAGATCATCGATCAGTATGGTGCAGATGCTCTTCGTTTCACTTTAGTTACTGGTAACAGCCCAGGAAACGATATGCGTTTTTCAACTGAAAAAGTTGAGGCATCAAGAAACTTTGCAAACAAGATTTGGAACGCCGCTCGTTTCATCCTTATGAACCTCGACGGTTCTGAAACTGCTCCTCATATTCCTGAAAATCTTGCAATCGAAGACAAATGGATTATCTCAAAACTCAACACTCTTGCAAAAGAAGTATCAGCAAGCATTGACAACTATGAGCTCGGCATTGCCGTTCAGAAACTCTATGACTTTATTTGGGACTGCTTCTGCGACTGGTATATCGAGATTGCAAAGATTAGACTTCAGCAGGGTGGCGAAGAAGCAGCAAATGCAAAAGCAGTACTCATCTATGTACTCTCAAGTGCATTACAGCTCCTCCATCCTTTCATGCCATTTATCACAGAAGAGATTTGGCAGACTCTTCCACACGATGGCGAGAGTATCATGATTTCAAAATATCCTGAATACGATGAGTCATTAAACTTCTCACAGGATGAAGCAGAATTTGAAAGAATTATGACAGCTGTAAAGGCCATCCGTAATAGACGCGCCGAGATGAACGTACCTCCTTCAAAGAAGGCAGAAGTATTCATCGACACACCTTTCGAGACAACATTCATGCAGGGAACTATCTACATGGAACGTCTTGCATCTGCATCAAATGTTACTGTTTGCGCAGATGTTGAAATCGAAGGTTCTGTTCAGATTATCACAGCCGATGCTAAAATCTTCATTCCTATGAATGAACTTGTTGACCTTACCGCAGAAAAGGCAAGACTTGAAAAAGAACTCAAAGATGCCGAAAAGGATCTTGAATTCTTTGCAAGAAAGCTCAACAACCCAGGCTTCATGGCTAAAGCTCCTGAGGCTGAGGTCGAAAAGACAAAAGCTTCTGCTGCAAAGGTTGAAGAAAAAATCAAGATGCTCAAAGAGAGTATTGAAAAACTCGCATAAGCTCTAAGGAGTGTGAGACTAGTGAAATTCGAAAGAAAAGAGCGTGTAATCATCGTCGGCTGCGGCCGTCTCGGTGGTAGGCTCGCAACTATGCTTTCAGACAAAGGATATCAAGTTGTAATCATCGACAATGACGAGAATTCATTCAAAAAACTTCCAGAAGGTTTTGGTGGAATTCAGATCAAGGCAGATGGCATTGACCTTGAAACTCTTAAATATGTTGATATTGATGATGCTGCTATGCTCGTTGCATGCACTGGCAACGACAACATGAACAGCCTCATAGCTCAAATTGCAAGCCGTATCTTCGGAGTACCTAATGTTTACGTTCGTTTCGAAGATACCGACAAGGAGAAGCTTATAAACGGTTTCAACATTCAAGGTATCTATCCTTTCAAATTGACTATGGGCATCTTTGAAGAGATGCTTTCAAACGAAGATGAGGAGGACTAAGCTTAATGAGAATTGTTGTAGCTGGTGGCCGTACACAGGCCGACTTCCTTATCGGAGATTTGATTAAAAAGAAGCACAGAATAATTGTCATAAACGATGACCCTGCATATTGCGATTATCTTTCATCCGTTCATAAGATTCCAGTATATCAGGGCGACCCATCAAAGTACTTTGTACTTGAGGAGGCCGGCGTCAAGGACTTTGACGTACTTGTCGCCCTCACTCATCGTGACGCAGACAACTTGGCAATTTGCCAATACGCAAAGCGTTGCTTTGGCGTAAAAAAGGTTGTCTGCACCGTGGCAAACCCAAAGAACGCCGACCTCTTCAAAGAGCTCGGTGTAAACACCGTAATATCTTCAACACATATGATTGCCCAGTATATCTCACAGGCAACTACAGTTGAAAACTTCATTAAGACCATGTCTGTTGAGGATGAAAAAGTTATTATCACAGAAATTCTTGTTGAGCCACAGTATGCATGCGTAGATAAGAAACTTATGGATATCACTCTTCCATCCAACACAATTATCGGCTGTATTATTAGAAAGTCATCGGATATGATTGTTCCTACTGGTAGTACAGAGATAAAATCTGGCGATAAATTGCTCGTTCTCTCATCACCAGAAAATCAAAAGAAGGTTATGGCTGCTATAGCTAACTGACAGAGGTTAAATTATGGTAAAGAATGAAAACTCACGTTTTTCAGACTACCTTGCGATATTTGGATCTCTTGCATATGTAATTATGATGGTGGGACTCATAACGTTAATCCCGCTCCTTCTCCTCTTCTTTTACCCTGAGGAGGCATATCAATTACCTTGCTTTGCACTTCCAGGTGTCCTCGCTATATTCTCGGGATACTTAATTAAACTCTTCACTCCAAGACACTCAATTAAGAATCTCGAGAGGCATCAAGGCTCAGTCATCGTACTACTCATCTGGTTTGTATCAATACTAATAGGTGCAATACCTTTTGTGATGAGTGGAAACTACACATTTACACAGGCCATATTTGAAACAACAAGTGGTTTCACAACAACCGGTTTTACAGTCACTGACGTTGAAAACTCAACTCATATGATTCTCTTATACCGTTCTATTCTCCACTTGTTTGGTGGTGTAGGACTTGTTCTTATATTAAGTTCTATCCTTTCAAATGTTTACGGAATGCAGCTCTTCAGCGCTGAAGGACATACCGATAGATTGACACCGAGTCTTATCCACTCTGCTCGAACCATCATGTATATCTATCTCGGTTCTATCATCAGTGGTACAATTCTCTACGTCACTTTTCACATGTCCTTATTTGACGCTATAAACCACGCTATTTCTGCTGTTGCAACTGGTGGATTTTCAACCAAGGAAAACAGCATCGGATATTGGTGTGCTGAACGAGTTGGTCTTTCAAACAGCATCGGTATTGATATCACAACTATCATTCTTATGCTTGTAGGAAGTACGAACTTCATGGCAACTCTTGCCCTTCTTCGAGGAAAAGGCCGTGACTTCATAACACACTCTGAGACTAAGGTAACTATCTTTCTACTCTCTCTTGCGACACCTCTCATCACAGTTGTCCTCTTAACATCAGGCATCTGTGACAGCGTGCTTAGCGCAATCGATAACGCAACGTTCCAAGTTGTTTCAGTAATCTCAACTACAGGTCTCTCATCTGTAGATAACTTCTTACCTAAACTTGGATACGCGACTGTCCCTGTTCTTCTAATGATGATTGTAGGCGGACACACTGGCTCGACTGCCGGCGGTGCCAAAGCAGGACGTATTGCCCTTGCATTTAAGAGCCTCTATTACGATGTAAGAGAGAACATAGTACCTCGAAGAATCATCAATTCAAGAAGCATCAACAAATTTGGCAAGCAGATGACTATCACAAAAGATGATCAGTCACAGAACTACACTTATCTTCTTATCTATATCATGATCGGCTTCTTAGGTGCCTTTGGTTTAACCTTAAACGGCTATGGATTTAGAGACTCAATGATTGAGTTCTTCTCCGCCCTTGGTACAGTCGGAATGTCAATCGGTATCATAGGCCCTGATATGAATAACTGCACAATGTGGATATTCATTGTCGGTATGATTATCGCTCGACTTGAGGTTTATATAATCATCCTTGCTCTTGCAAGAATCGGAACAGATATTAAAGATAGCATCTCTGAAATGAGGAACAAAAAGAAATGAAAAAGTCTTTATTTAAAAGAGCACTTAGAAATTTTGCTGAGGTAATCATCATCTATGTCTTGACTACTCTTCTTGCATATGTGCTTGATATCTACAGCGTGCATTCTGAAAATCTTCTCATGGTTTACTTGCTAGGAATACTCATAATTATCATGCAGACAAAGAGTTTCCTTGCTACTGTATTCTCATCAATCCTTTTTGTAATCACACACGACTTCTTATTCCTTAATCCAAGATATGTTTGGGTATCTTTCTCAAGAAACTTTGCAATAACTTCTGCTGTATTCTTAATTGCCGCACTTATCGTAAATCTTCTTGTTGTAAGGCTCCAAAAACAGATTGAGATTTCAAAAGAAAATGAAGGCCTACATAAAAAGCTCTATAAAGCTTCTGAAGGTCTTCTCTCAGTACACGGACGTGATGATGTTATTGAGTATGCCGACAATGCTTTAACCGAGCTTGCAGGTGCAGAAGTTGAATTCTACTTTGACATTGATATGCATGATGATAACGAAGCGAAAAAATGGTGCTACAAGAACTCTGCAAAATGTGGCCATGGTGAAGTTGAATTCTCTGATGCGAACTGCAAATATTTGCCTATTAAAAGCAATCACAAAACTGTCGGTGTAGTATCAATAGATTGTTCACACAAAGAGATGTCAAATGAAACTGAGCTCTGCATCTCTGCTCTTCTCTCACAGATTACTATTGCAATCGAGCGTGAGAGCCTCGAGTCAGAAAGACGTGACGAGCTTCAGTTACGTGAGCGTGAACAGATTAAAGCAAAAGTTATGAAGGGCATCTCACACGACATGTTCCCAAGAGTTAAGCTCATCAATGAGACA
Source organism: Candidatus Limimonas coprohippi (assembly GCA_018065925.1). Lineage (GTDB taxonomy): Bacteria > Bacillota > Clostridia > Oscillospirales > Acutalibacteraceae > UBA1227. The sequence goes on along the minus strand of JAGHSI010000079.1, from coordinate 7,137 downwards.
GCCACATCAATCAAAGAAGGTAAAAATCTCATGGAAGATTCCGAAATTGATGAAAAGCTTGTCTCCATAATCGACAACTCAAGATATTTAGGCGAAGTTGTTGATAATCTTCTCGATATCACAAAGGATAAATAATGGCCGTTTTAAATATAGTACTCGTCGAACCGGAGATTCCACAAAACACAGGAAACATAGCAAGAACCTGCGCCTGCACTGGTGCACGTCTTCACATTGTTAAGCCTATAGGCTTTGAGGTTACAGATAAAAATCTCAAACGTTCCGGTCTTGACTACTGGCATTTTTTAGAGATTTTTTACTATGAAAATCTCAATGATTTTTTTGAAAAGAATAAGGGTGGCAGTTTCTTTTATTTCACAACGAAGGCGCAGGCGCGCCATTCAGATGCCACCTATCCTGATAACGCGTTTCTACTCTTTGGCAAGGAGACGAAAGGTTTGCCAGAGGAACTCCTACTCAAAAATCCAGAGCGCTGTGTACGCATACCGATGATGGATGAGTGTCGCTCATTAAACCTTGCAAACTCTGTTGCCATTGCTGTCTACGAAACACTTAGACAATGGGATTACCCAGACCTTCTCTGTAAAGGTGAACTCCACAATTACAAATGGTCTGATGCAAATAATTTAACCACAGGAGGTATCATATATGAGTAAGACAATGATAATCACAGATACATGTTGTGATTTACCAGCAAGTCTTGTTGCGGACTACGATGTAGAAATCCTTGCAACCACATTTAATATTGATGATCGTTTCTTCAATGAAGGAATCGATTTTTCACCAGAGAATTTCTATGAGATTCTTCCAGCTCCAAAAGATAAGATTAAAAGTGTCTCAATCCCTGCAGCAGTTTACCTCGACAGGTTTAAGAACAGCGCATCATGCGGATACAAAAATGTTGTTGTAATAATGACAGGCGGAGACGCTTTCCCAATGAATAGAACTGTGAACGAGGCTTATGAACTCTTCAAATCACAGAACCCAACAGCTGATCTCCGTATTGAAATAATCAATACAAAAAGCTACTCTATGGGCGCCGGACTCATCGTTTTAAATGCTGCAAAGCTTGCACATGAGGGCGCAGATATTGAGGAAATTTTAAAGCAAATCAATGATGATATCAAAAGAACTACCCTCATCGTGGATGCTTTCAATATTCCTCTTTCACTTACAGATGCAACAAGACCTTGGAAGAAACTAGTTCAGTTCTCCGGTTCATATCACCCATATCCAACCGTGAAAGTAAACTGCGAGAAAGCTATTGAACTTCCAATTATTAAAGGTGACCACACATCTTTTGACCAATTACTCGCTTATTGCGTAGAGGCCATTCGTGAATCAGGCTCTGACTATGCTCTCGGCTATGCCGCAAGAGAAAACGAAGCTAAAGCTCTCGCAATGCTTATTGAAGAGCAAGTTGGCTATCCAGCAGTATCAGTTTACAAACTCGGTGCAATCTCTGCTTATACAGCAAGCAAAGCTGCAATTACACTTTGCTACAAAGCACCTGGCATAGAAAAACAATTAAGCAAATAAGGAAGGCCGTTTTATATGACATTCAACAAAAAAAATGTAGATGACATTGAAGTTAAAGGCAAGCGCGTTTTAGTACGTTGCGACTTTAACGTTCCTCTTAAAGAAGGAAAAATCACTGACGAGAACAGACTTATTGCCGCTCTCCCAACTATCAAAAAATTAAAAGAGGAAGGTGCAAAAGTTATCCTTTGTTCACACCTTGGTAAGCCAAAGGGTGAACCAAAGCCTGAACTTTCACTCGCACCAGTTGCTGTTCGTCTCTCTGAACTTCTCGATACAGAGGTTAAATTTGCAGCCGACGACAACGTAGTTGGTGAAAATGCAAAGGCAGCTGTAGCCGCTATGAATGACGGTGACATTATTCTTCTTCAAAACACTCGTTTTAGACCAGAGGAAGAGAAGAACGAAGAGGCATTTTCAAAAGAACTCGGCGAACTCGCTGATATTTTTGTCAATGATGCATTTGGTACAGCACACAGAGCTCACTGCTCAACAGTAGGTGTTGTAGACTTTGTTGATGAAGCAGTATCTGGTTATCTCATCGAGAAAGAACTCCAGTATCTCGGCAACGCTGTAAATGATCCAGAACGCCCATTCGTATGTATTCTCGGTGGCGCAAAAGTTGCTGATAAGCTCTCAGTAATCGAAAATCTCTTAACTAAGGCCGACACACTTATCATCGGTGGTGGTATGGCATATACCTTCCTTGCAGCAAAGGGATATGAAATTGGTAACTCTCTCTTTGATGAGACAAAGGTTGATTACTGTAAAGATATGATTGCAAAAGCTGAGAAGAACGGCGTCAAGCTCCTTCTCCCAGTTGATACAACAGTTATTAAAGAATTCCCAGATCCTATCGATGCACCTGTTGACGTTAAAATCGTCGATGCAGACAAGATTCCTGCGGACATGGGAGGCGCTGACATCGGACCTAAGACTGCTATGCTCTTTGTAGAAGAGGTATTAAATGCAAAGACAGTCGTATGGAATGGCCCTATGGGTGTATTTGAAAACCCTACTCTTTCAAAGGGTACACTCGCTGTAGCACAGGCTATGTCCGAGTCAAATGCTATCACTGTAATCGGCGGTGGCGATTCAGCAGCTGCTGTAAACCAGCTCGGTCTCGGTGATAAAATGACTCACATCTCAACAGGCGGCGGAGCTTCACTTGAATTCCTTGAGGGCAAAGACCTTCCAGGTATCGCCGCTATGAATGATCGTAAATAATAAATTGAAATAGAGGTCTTAAACCAATGAACAAAGAAACACGTAAGGCAGTTATCGCTGGTAACTGGAAAATGAACAAAACTCCATCTGAGACAACAGCTCTTATCAACGAGATGAAGCCTCTCGTAGCTGATGCTAATTGCGATGTAGTACTCTGCGTACCATTTATCGATATCGCAGCAGCAGTTGAGGCTGCTAAGGGCTCAAACATCAAGATTGGTGCCGAGAATGTACACTTCAAAGAGAGTGGTGCATACACAGGTGAAGTTTCAGCAGCAATGCTCAAAGAAGCTGGAGTTGAATATGTAGTTATCGGTCACTCAGAGAGAAGAACATACTTCGGTGAGACAGACCAGACAGTTAACCTCCGTACACTTGCAGCTTTGAATGCTGGTCTTAAGCCAATCATCTGTGTTGGTGAGACACTCGAGCAGAGAGAACTTGGTTACACTGAGACTCTCCTTAAGTTCCAGACAAAGATGGCTCTTACAAATGTATCAGCTGAAGATATGAAAAATGTAATCATCGCTTACGAGCCAGTATGGGCTATCGGTACTGGTGTTACTGCTACTGACGATCAGGCAGATGAGGGCAACGGCTTTGTTCGTGCTGCTCTTCTTGAGAAGTATGGCAAAGATGTTGCTGAAGCAACAACAATTCAGTATGGCGGTTCAATGAACGCTAAGAACGCTGAAAGCCTCGTTGCTAAATATAACGTTGACGGCGGTCTCATCGGCGGCGCTTCATTAAAGGCTGAGGATTTCAGCATCATCGTTAAAGCAGCTTCAAAATAAGTTTTAAGGCGAGCATTGCTCGCCTTTTCTTTAGAAAGGATATCTCAATGAAAAAACCTGTTGTGCTCTGTATAATGGATGGTTTTGGTTGGGTCCCAAATGAGACCTACGGCAACGCAATTGTTGCTGCGAAGACACCAAGACTCGACCGCATTATGTCAGAGTGTCCACATACAACAATTGGCGCCTCAGGCCTTGACGTAGGTCTTCCTGACGGACAGATGGGCAACTCTGAAGTTGGTCACACCAACATCGGAGCTGGTCGTGTTGTATTCCAGGAGCTTACAAGAATCACCGAGTCAGTAAAAAACGGTGACTTCTACAAGAATGAGGCTTTCCTCGGTGCCATTGAAAACTGCAAAAAAAATGACTCTGCACTCCACCTCATGGGACTTCTCTCAGACGGTGGTGTACACAGCCATTTAAGTCACCTCTTTGCCCTTCTTGATATGGCAAAGAAGAATGGTTTACCAAAAGTATATGTCCACTGTATTCTTGACGGCCGCGACGTACCACCAACTTCAGGTATTGAGTACGTTAAACAGCTCCTTGAATATATGGAAAAAAATGAGATCGGCGAGATTGCAACAATCACAGGCCGATTCTATGCCATGGACCGTGACAACCGTTGGGAGCGTGTAGGCAAGGCCTACGACGCATTCGTAAACGGAAATGGTGTCCACATGGCAGACCCTATTAAGGCACTTCAGCTCTCATACGACTCAATCGATGCCGACGGCAAATACATCACTGATGAGTTTGTCCTTCCAACAATCATTGAGCCAGAGGCTAAGTGTGACGGTCAGTGCGACCACTGTGACAACAAAGATCATGGCAGAATCAAAGAAAATGACAGTATCATCTTCTTCAACTTTCGCCCTGACCGTGCACGTGAGATTACCCGTGCATTTGTTGATCCACAGATTGACGGCTTTGAGCACACATACTTCCCTGTTACATACGTATGCATGACACAGTATGATGCTACAATGCCTAACGTTGAGGTTGCCTTCAAGCCACAGAACTTAAACAATACTCTTGGCGAATACCTAGCAAAGAATAATATGACTCAGCTTCGTATCGCAGAGACAGAGAAGTATGCTCATGTAACCTTCTTCTTCAACGGTGGTGTTGAGACAGTAAACGAGGGCGAGGACAGAATCCTCATCCCAAGTCCAAAGGTAACAACATATGACCTAAAGCCAGAGATGAGTGCGCCAGAAGTTACTGACAAGCTCGTTGAGGCCGTTTTAAGTAACAAGTATGATGTCATTATCATAAACTATGCAAACTGTGATATGGTGGGCCACACAGGCGTTTTCGATGCGGCTGTAAAAGCTGTCGAAACAGTTGACACATGTGTGGGCCGTCTTCAAGACGCAGTCGAAAAGATGGGTGGCGTAATCTTACTCACAGCAGATCACGGAAATGCGGACAAACTATATGAGCCTGACGGTTCACCATTCACAGCTCATACAACAAACCCTGTTCCATTTGCTGTTATTGGTCTCGGTGATGTTAAACTTCGTGAAGGCGGAAAACTTTGCGACCTCTCGCCAACAATTCTTAAGATTTTAGATCTTGAGCAGCCAGAAGAAATGACTGGAGAATCACTCATAGTATGAATTTAGTTCTCGGTGACATACCTATCAGGGTAGAAAAAAAGCGCATCAAGAATATGCATATTTACATAAAACCTCCTTTTGGGGAGGTTTTAGTAACCGCGCCAAAATATGTCACCGACAAAGAAATAAAAATATTTATAGAAGAGAAATCAGATTGGATAACCAAAAACGTTGAAAAGATAAAAGACAGTCCAATAACGCCTAATCCAAAATACGAGACAGGTGATATCATCCCCATTTGGGGCGAGTTCTACAACCTCGTTGTTTTAGAGGATACAAGGTATTCTTTAACTCTAAATGGTGATACTGCCACTTTAATTGTTAGAGAGGGCTGTACAGATAAACAAAAAGAAGACTTTGTAAAAGAGTGGTATAGAGAGCAACTAAAAGAACGTGTAGAAATACTTCTGCCAAAGTGGGAGGCCTATACTGGCCTACATTGCTCTTCTTGGCAGAGCAAAATGATGACGTCTCGCTGGGGCACCTGTAACACGAAGACAAATAAAATCTGGCTCAACGTTCGTCTTGCTGAACATCCGGTTGAATGTCTCGAGTATGTTATCCTGCATGAACTTGCGCACACTGTGGTTCCAAACCACAGCGCGGACTTCAAAGCAGTCCTCTCAAAGTTCATGCCCGAATGGAAAACATATAAAAAAGAACTTAATAGCTATAAATAAAAATTAAGGTGGGCTTTTTAAGCCCACCTTAATTTTTATTAATTATGCCTTTGTATAAGCCTCTGGATGATCGTACTCGCCGTACTCACAACCGATATGCTCAGCATGCATGTCATCAACAAGCTCGAATCCGAAGAGCTTTCTCTTGTAGAGCTTGAGGTCGCCGTAACCAGCGCCACAGTTCCAAAGTCTCTGGTGACGAAGTTTTCCATCTGGTGATTCATACTGAATAAGGAGCATATCCTCTTTCTTACAACGAATATCAGTAATAAGACGACCCTTGATTGTCTTCTGATCTACGTGCCATACGATTTCATCATCTGTCTCATAGCCCTCAAACTGAGTTGATGAGAATGTCCAAAGCTTAGAGAAGTTGAATTCATATGGCTGACCCTCGTAATAGAATCCACCGAGGAGCTTACGTGGGAAGCGGATACCGAATGCCTTTGGAGCACCACCACCGATATCAAATACAGAATTCTCAAGTCTCTTACCTGTAATGTTTGACTTAAGATCCCAAGATGAAAGCCATACCCAAGGAGTAGTGAAGTTTGAGCCCCAGTTCTTATCAGCGTAACCAAATGAACGCTCAGGGATAACATCGTAAACTTCGCCGTCAAGTACGATAGTACCCTCATAGAGTGTCTTCATGCCCTCAGCATGCCAGTACATCTCAAAAGCATTGAGACGTCTCATAAGCCAGCTTGTACCGTATCCTACATTCCAGGCAACCTTCTTGTCGATCTTAAGGTTCCATGAAATAGTACCAGCGTCACACATATACTCTGGATGTGCCTCTGCATCATCCTCTGTAACTACTACTGTACCATAAGTCTTATACTCATCACAGTAACAATCTGCTGCTGCTACGCTATAAGGAGCATTCTTATGAATCTTAACATCTTTCCATGGGAAGAAACGGTGGAGCTGCTTTTTCTTGTCAGCACCCCATGTACCAACATTTACCATAAGATATGATGGCTTCTTACCTGCTGCTCTGTTAGCTGGAAGCTGGCCAAGAACTGGCTCGTCCTCAGCAAGTGCTGGATTGCAAAGGAAGAATTCAACATAGAAAGGTTTTTCTTCACCTGTCTTATGGTTTACTGCTGTAAGTGAATGCCACCACCAGTCGTAGCCCTGTCTCTTAAAGCTACCGCGGAGCATCATCTCATTACAGTTTTGGTCCTTAATTGAGAAATTCTTTTTAATGCTCATTTTGAATAACCTCCAAAAGTTATTATTATTTTCAAACAT
>JAGHSI010000063.1 GCA_018065925.1 Candidatus Limimonas coprohippi | reverse complement strand
TTCCCAAGGTCTCATGAGAAGAATACAGGTTAATGTAATAAGCAATGTACCGATTGATACACCGACAAAACGACCAACACCGAAGAAATAGAACGAGAGGCCAATAGCAATAAGACCATTAAAAATGTTATATGCCCAAAAGACAACAATCTTATCTTTTGAGAATCTAAATGCCACTTCATTTTGGAAAAATGTATAAGCATAAGGAGTAATGTATGTGTGAGAAAGAAGTGCGAGTGCAAGTGGCGCAATCACCGCAGCTACGACCATATACGCAATTCTTATAAAGATATTTGTAGGGATTAAGTTCAAGATATTAATGAAAGCATCAAGAGAAAATGCATAGAATACTGCACTGGCAAAAGAGAATAAATATGCCTTCTTCCACCTACCTACAAGGGCAAATAAGAATATTAAAACTAAAGCTTGAAAAGTATATTCAGTACTACCAAATGTTACAGCCTCAGTAAGCGATGCTTTAACATAAAGAACATATGCAGGAGCACTTGTAAGAGATACTCCAAAGCCTGACTTTGCCATCAATGCAGATGAGAGACTGAAAATTAGCATGCCAAAAAAGTAGGCATACTCAGAATATCCAATTTTCTTTTCTTTCAATTCTCTCGTGAAAAACCCCACAATTTGCTTAATTCATTTTAGCAAAAATGTGGGGTTTTGTATATATACTAATTAATAATTGCATCGAAGGCTTGGCTAATGTACTTAACGCCTATTACTTCTATTTCCTTTAGGAGCTCATTTGAGAGGCCTTTTAGGTTATCTTTAGGAATTACTACTCTAGTAAATCCAAGACGAGCAGCCTCGCGTATGCGCTGCTCGCAGTGGCTTACAGAACGGATTTCGCCAGCGAGGCCAATCTCACCGAACGCGAGCACGTCCTCACGGACCACTGTGTCCTTCAAAGAGGACACAAGTGCGAGTGCTACGGAGAGATCCGCAGCTGGCTCCATAAGCTTTAAGCCACCGACAACATTAAGATAGACATCCATGTTTGCAAAGAAATAGCCGCCTCGTTTTTCGAGAACTGCGAGAATCATGTTGATTCTATTAAAGTCAAAACCATTTGACATACGACGTGGGTTTCCAAAGTTAGTCGGAGTGACAAGACCTTGAACTTCTGCGAGAATTGGTCTGCTACCTTCCATAGCACACGCTACACAGCTTCCTGAGGAGTTTTTAGGTCTACCCTCAAGCATCATCATAGATGGGTTCAAAACCTCTTTGAGGCCGCTGTCGAGCATTTCAAAGACACCAATCTCATTAGTTGAACCATAGCGGTTCTTAACAGCTCTTAAAATTCGATAATTATAATTTCTCTCGCCTTCAATATAAAGAACGGCGTCTACAATATGTTCAAGTACTTTAGGACCAGCAATATTACCATCTTTATTAACGTGACCAACTATGATAACAGGAATATTGAAGTCTTTTGCAGTGCGCATGATAAAGTTGGTGGACTCACGTACTTGAGTGAGACTGCCGCACGAACTTGAGAGCTCGCTTAACATAACAGTTTGAATAGAGTCGATAATTACGAGGTCTGGCTTGTCTGATTTAATATGCTCGCAAATGATCTCGACATCAGTCTCACTCATAATATAAACATTTGGTGAGTCCACGCCGAGTCTGTCAGCACGAAGTTTAATCTGATGTGCTGATTCCTCACCTGAGGCATAGAGTATTTTTAAGTTTTTTCCAAGGTGCTGACAGACCTGAAGCAAAATAGTTGATTTACCAATACCGGGATCACCTGAAAGAAGTACAAGTGAGCCTTTTACGATACCTCCACCAAGAACGCGGTCAAACTCTGAGAGACCTGTCATATAGCGGTGTTCACCATCAGACTGAATATCTTTAATCTGCTGAGAAATACCGCGCTTACCACTGTTTGATTTAAGTTTTGAGATACTTGCAGGTTCATCATTTATAATGCGTTCCTCTAAAGTGTCCCATTCCCCACACTGTGGGCAGCGTCCGTACCACTTTGGGTTCTCATAACCACACGAGCTACAGACAAAAACTGATTTAATCTTATTAGCCATAATTAACCTCACTAAAAGTCAACTCTTCACGCCCATTATTTTAACATAAATCAAGTCCAAATTTTAGTACTTTTAATAAAAATAAAGGTAGCAGATTTCTCTGCTACCTTTAAAGTTTCAAAAAACAAAAACTTAGATTAAGTTTCTGCGGAACTTGTACTTCTTCTCGTCGATCTTAATCTCATTAGAGAGAGTGCCATTTTCTTTGTCAGCAAAGTAATTAGAACCAGCTGGAACAACAAATGTAAGACCATCCTCGATGAGGTCGATCTGAAGATCGTTAGTTCTGTGGCATTCACCGTCGATATTTGTGTGGTTGTTAGTCTCTTTATTATCATGGATAATAAGCTGCTTACCACGGATATACTCACAGTGTGTTGTATGAACATGAGTATCCTCATTGTTCTGCCAGTCGAACATCATGATGAAGAACATCATAATCCAAGGCATATCCTTCTTCATAAGAACGATATCCATAAGATGGTCATCAGGCATAGCGAATGGAGCTACTTTGATGCCAGAACCATACCAACGTGAGTTACAACCTACTGCGAAAACATATTTACCATCATACTCTTTTCCGTCAACTGTAATGTGGTACTTGTTGTTTACCTTTGAGAACAAGCAGTAGAGACCACCGAGGTAGTATGAGAGATGTCCAGCAACACCTGGAAGTTTCTTCATCTGTCCCTGAACTGCACAAGCGTCAGCATCAAAGCCCATAGAAGCCTGGTTAATAGCAATCTCATCGTTGCACTTTAAGCAGTCAATAGGAATAGCTTTGCCGTTAATCTGTCCCTCGATATCAAGGAAGATATCAAGTTCGCCAAAGAGACGAGTCCAGTCATTACCAGAACCGAGTGGTACAACTGCAACTTCTGCATTTTTGTATCCGTATGCACCGTTTACTACCTCGTAGAGTGTTCCGTCACCACCACAGGCATAAAAACGACAAGGATCACCTTTTTCAGCTGTTTCTTTTACGAAACGAATTCCGTCACCAGCAGCCTTTGTATAGTATACTTCGTAATCAACACCTGTCTTCTCGCAAGCAGGAACGATAGTATCTTTTACAAAAGTAGCTCTAAGGCCTTTTCCGGCTGTTGGATTCACAACAAAATAATGTTTTAATGCTTTTGCCATATTATCTATCTCCTTATTTAAAATACATGTACAATTGACATTTTATCATACCGTTATATAGTTTTCTACGTTTATCAGCTTTTTTACCAAAATATTTTTCAAAATCTTCTGATGGGCTAATTGCGTAGTAAGACCAACCTTTTTTACTTTGAAACTTTTGACCCATGAGTCTATAAAGATCATTTGCGGCATTTATATCAAGAAGTCTCTCGCCGTATGGTGGATTACAAATTACTGTGCCCTTCTCTGTCTTAGGTTCAAAATCCTTAAGATCTTTTACTTCAAACTGAACGTGGTCTGCCACGCCGGCACGCTTCGCATTTTCTTTTGCAATTTTTATAGTGTCTGGGTCGATATCGGAGCCGTAAGCCATAAAGTCTGAGTCAGTTCTAATCAGACTTCTCGCGCGGTCTCTCTCAGCGTCCCAGACCTGTTTAGGAAACTGCCTCCAACCTTCCGCAGCGAAGGTGCGATTGAGACCTGGTGCTATGTTAAGCACCTTCATAGCACCCTCAATAAGAATTGTACCTGAGCCGCACATAGGATCATAGAGAGTGTGATATGGACGAAGTCGTGCAAGCGTGCAAAGAGATGCAGCAAGCGTCTCCTTAATAGGTGCATCATTTGCGACAGGTCTATAGCCACGCTTATGAAGGCCCGAGCCAGATGTATCAATAACGACAGTAACTTCGTCGTTCATTATTGAAAACTTTATAGGATATTCTGTACCTGTCTCGTTGAACCAAGGCAATTTATACTTTGACTTAAGACGTTCAACGATAGCTTTCTTCATGATAGCCTGACAGTCTGATATTGAGAACAATTTAGAATTTCTTGAATATCCGTCTTTTACTGGAAAAGCGTCATCTTTTCCAATCCAATCCTCCCAAGGAAGATTCTTAGTACCTTGGAAAAGGTCCTCAAAACTATATGCTTTGAAAGTGCCGATTACAATTTGAACTCTCTCAGCATGACGAAGACAGATATTTGCTCTAGCTAAGATATGCTCATCACCCGAGAAGAAAACGCGGGCATTTTCACAACGCACATCCTCTGCCTCAAGTTCTTTAAGTTCATCAGCAATTAAAGATTCAAGTCCCATAAGACATGGAACAACATAGTTCATTCTCATAATACACCTTCTGCATGTCTTGTGACATGGCAACCAACATTTACTGCTACAGGAAGACCAGCAATATGAGTTGGTGCATATTCAATATTAACAGCGAGTGCTGTCGTCTCACCGCCAAAGCCCTGAGGGCCGATGTGAAGAGCGTTTACAGCACTGAGCATCTTCTCTTCTAAGTCCTTATAGAAATCGTCGTGATTCCGCTCTGAGACGTCTCTACAGAGCGCCTTTTTAGCGAGGAGTGCGCAGGTTTCAAAATCGCCACCAATACCGACACCTAAAACGATTGGTGGACAAGGATTGGAACCTGCCTTCTTTACAGATTCAACGACGAAGTCAATAATATCCTGCTCACTTGCTGCTGGAGTCATCATCTTAAGTGAACTCATATTTTCTGAGCCGAACCCTTTTGGACATACTGAGATTTTAATCTGATCACCGAGAACCGTAGTCAAGTGAATTGCTGCCGGCGTGTTATCACCAGTATTCACTCTTCTCAAAGGATCAGCGACGATAGATTTTCTCAAATATCCCTCGGTATAACCCTTTTTGACGCCAGCATTGATGGCATCCGATAAAAGACCGCCAGTGATGTGGACATCCTGGCCGAGTTCAACAAAAACTACAGCCATTCCAGTATCCTGGCAGATAGGAATATCAAGTTCTTTTGCCGCATCGAGGTTCTTACAAATATCAGACATAATATTCTTTGAAAGACCCTCAGGTTCTCTCTCCTTTGCACACATAATAGTTTTACAAAGGCCATCAGATAATTCCTTATTAGCTTTCACAGAGAGTTCTGCAACAAGGTTTTCAATTTGCTCAAAACTTATTTCTCTCATAAAGACTCCAAATTTCAAAAAATATGCAGAGTGACAGGCACTCTGCATTAAATTTCGTAATTAGCGACGCGCACCGCTACGCTTACCATAACCTGAATGTTTGGTATCAGTGGAGCGCTTAAGGTCAGCCATCTTCTCATCAGAAGATGTCTTCCATTTGCTCATCATTTCTTCGAAGCTCATGTTCTCAGGGTCAGCCTTTGGCTTTTGTCCCTGCCAAATATTCGGAGCGGAGCGCTCGCGCTTCTTAGGTCTCGCCTCGTGTTCAGGCTTGTCCTGAGCCTGTTTGATGGAGAGACCAATCTTACCATTATCATCAATAGTAAGAATCTTAACTTTTACTTCTTGTCCAACTTCAAGGAAGTCGGAAATTTCGTTTACATATGTTGATGCTACTTCTGAAATATGAACCATTCCAGATTTTCCGTCCCCAAGATCAACAAATGCTCCAAATTTTGTAAGTCCTGTTACCTTACCTTCAAGAATTGTGCCGATTTCCAATGCCATATAGTGAAAATTTCCTCCTGTTTAGTCACCGGATGAGACATCATAATAAACTCTCTCACCTGGTAAGACATAGCCCAATACGTCACGAGCTATTCTTTCTATATAAGCGGATTCGTCACCTTCAGTTAAAACATTCTCAAGTTCATCATTCTTCTCCTGCTTTTCCTGGAGAGTTGACTGAGCCTGTTGTACCTGCTGTGCCTTTTCGCTTTTTTCCATTTGAAGTGAAATTATAGAAATCACGAAGTAACCGATAAGAGCAATAATAGCAAGTGTAAGTAAGAAGCTTGAAGATCTTTTCTTCTTTTTAGCTGGAGCCTTTGTCTCTGCCATCAGTTCACCTTCGTTTCTTGTCCGAAATAATATTTAAATAATTATATAATATAAGGC
>JAGHSI010000100.1 GCA_018065925.1 Candidatus Limimonas coprohippi | reverse complement strand
AATTTTTGTCTAATATCGCTAAAAAAATTAAGGCGCGGAAATCCGCGCCTTAAATCTTATTTTTAGCCCTCTTCTCCGCCTGAGGAATCATCTTGTGACTGAAGAAGTTCAAAAGCTTTTTGCATCTGAGGGTCATCGCCATCAGACATAATACCAAGCTGTGATGACTGCTCTGATGTAAGTTTAATAATATAGTCAGGAGCAACGCCTACACCATTTATATCCTCGCTGATATAAGGAAGAACGTTTGCTACAGTGAGAACTACAGCGCCACCATTTGAGAGCTTGTAGAGTTCCTGAAGTGTGCAGACACCCTTTGTCTTTGTACCAATAAGCTGTGCTTTACCAAAATCTCTAAGGTCACAAGCAAAGAGCTCAGCTGGTCCCTCTGTGCCACCATTTATAAGAACAAGCATAGGAAGAGTTACACAGTCAGAGTCTGATGGATAAGTCTTAAGTGTCTTATTTTCAGAATTAACTATTGTAGCCATTGCGCCGGTTCCATCTGTTGCAACTGGAACTAAAAGGTCAAGAACCTCAGTGGCATATTTAATAGTACCCTCTGAACAATTACGAACATCAAGTACAAGAGATGTACACGAAGCCTCATCAAGAGCCTTTATAGCATCCTTAAACTGTTTAATAGAGTTCTCATAAAAACCTGTAATAGCAATAATACCAATGCTTCCAACATTACGATATGTTACAGATCTAAGATTATAACCCATTACAAGGTTAGTTGTATTTGCCTTATTCCCATGAAGATATGTGATATTAACATTTGAAAGTTTTGTACCTTCAAGATTTGACATTAATTCTTCATAGTTCTCATAGTCAACATCGACATCAGCAATCTTTGTAATTTCGTCGCCTACAACAATTCCAGCAGATTCAGCTGGCGAGTTCTTTGCAACCGAAGTGATATAGAGATGGTCTGTGTCAGTATTATATGTGCAAGTAATACCTGTACCACTCATCTTACCGAGAAGTTTATTGTTATAAACCTCATACTGAGCTGGGCTCAAGTAGAAGGAAGCTTCATCGTTAAGGCCATTAACATAACCTGCAGCAAGTCCTGAATAAACACTATCCGAATCAATAGTGCCACCAAACTTTTCACGAGTAAGTTCATCGACTTCTGCGATACCAGAATACATTGCCGAGCGTTCCGAGAGGTCACTAATTAAATTGTTGTAAGCACTCATCGACACCTTCATAGTAATGGCAATAGTTGCAGCCATCACGACAAAAAGTACCGCAAGCGCAGTTCCAAGAGGAATCTTTTTACTCATAGATATCTCCTATCTTAAGGCACATGAATGTAATTAGCTGGGTTTACCGCTGTATTAGCTCTAGCACCAGAAAGATTTGTTCTAATTTCAAAGTGAAGGTGTGGACCAGTTGAATAGCCTGAACAACCAAGGATACCGATAGTGTCGCCCTGGTTTACAACTTGTCCTACTGATACGTAAGATTTTGTAAGGTGGGCATAGTACGCAATAACACCGTTGCCATGGTCAATTACACAGTAGTTACCGTAACCACCGTTACATCCACAGCTACTGTACTTTCTGTAGTTGTGAGAACATGAATTACTTGAAATAAGAACTGTGCCAGAGCCCGCAGCTATAATACGCTTATCGTTCTGATCGGCGCCTGGCATAGTGATATCCATGCCATAGTGAAATGATGATCTACCATTAATAGTTCTTCCTCCGAATGGAGAAGAAATATATGCGCTGCTATAAGGAACTGGGCAGATGAGGTTTGCAGAACCATCACCCTCAGAGATGCCATTAAGCATCTTCCAAATTGCCTGTGAATATGCAGCCTCTTGCTTCGAAGCCTCTGCCTCAAGTTCTTTAAGCTGGGCATCTTCTTTATTAAGCTTTGAGAGATATGACTCAACAGTTGAAAGCTTTGAGTCAACCTTTGCCTTAGCATCCTTGACCTCGGCCTGTGAAGCTACAATTTCATCTTTTGAATCCTGAAGAACTACCTTGTTCTCTTCGAGCTTTTCACCGAGAGCCTCAAGTTCTTTGATGTCATCCTTTAAATCTTTAACGATTTGGTTATCATGCTTGGCAATTCTTGCTACAAGTTCGATACGGTTTAAAAGATTTTCAAAGTTATCAGCTTCAAAAATAAGTTCAATTGTTGAAACATTGCCAGCCATATACATAGCACGAAGACGCTGTGCAAGGAGTTCCTGAGTTGCTGTAATCTGATGCTTTTGGTTATCCATTGCATCCTCAGTCTCGTCAAGTTCCTGTTCAACAGCAGCAATTTGAGAGTTGAGCGCATTAATCTCTGACTGATAAGCATTTACTTCAGACTGAAGAGCATATACTTCAGATTGAATCTGCATTGCAGTAGCAGAGGCGTCGTTGATTTGACTTTCAATAGACTGGCGCTTTTTCTTAGCCTCTTTAGCTTCCTGCTGAAGTTTTGCAATCTCCTCACGCATCTCGACAATACGGGAGTCATTCTCAGAAACCTTATCCGCTGCAAAAGCAGGAGTTGCAAGTGTCACACAAAAGATAAGTGCAAAAAGCAAAGAAATAATTCTTTTATTGATTGTCATTGTCATTTGATACTACCGATCCTCCGTGTTCCTTAAGATAACGGCTCATTGAAACGATACTTCCGAATACACCAGCTGTTACACCAATTAAAATGAATGAACCAAGCATTGGAAGTGCATATGGAAGGAATGAAATATTTGTTGTTCCAAAGAGTGAGAAAATAGTGCCGAATGAATTCATTGCAAGCTTATAGAGAGCAAATACAAGGCCCAAAGATACAAAGCCAGAGAAGATACCAATTACAATACCTTCAATGATAAACGGCCAGCGAATGAACCAGTTTGTTGCACCTACAGCTTTCATGATATTAATTTCAAGACGTCTGTTATACATTGTTACACGAACAGTATTTGCGATAATGAACAAGCTTACTGCAAGGAGTAAAACTATAATTCCAAGACAGATATAAGTTACACCAGATCTAACCTCTCTAACCTGACCTGCAAGATCACTGTTGCCACGAACACTGAGTACGTTCTCTACAGTTGCAAACATCTTAAGTGCATTATCATAATCTGAAAGATCTGAAAGTGTCACTCTGTAAGAATCAGGCATTGGGTTCTCTTCAAGGCCCTCAAGGAGAAGTGCATCCTCACCCATAGCCTCAAGTTGCTCTGCATAAGCCTCGTCCTTTGAGACGAATTCAGCAACATCAACATTTGGAACCATTCTAATGTCTTGGCCCGCCTTATTAATCTGTTCCTCGCTTAAGCCATCATTGAGATAAACCATAATTACGTTTTGGTCCTCAACATTTTCAAGCATTGCATCGATGTTGACAAAGAGCATTACTGCAACACCGATAAGCACAAGACAGGAAGTCAAAACCGCAACCGATGCCAAAGACATAAGTCTATTAGACCATACGTTTTGAACGCCTTCCTTTGTCAAATATCCCAAGTTAAAGGAGGTTCTACTTTTTGTTTTACTAGACATAATTAAACCTCCCCTTCTGTATCTTCAAAATATTTTGAATAGTCAACACCGTCGATGTTTGTGAAACTATTCTTCTGCTGTTCCTGAGAAGGTGATGATGGAGTTGCAGCCGCAGCAAGTGCAGCAAGTTGTTCCATATAAAGCGACTGATTTGGTGTTGCAACTGCAGCAGCAACCTTTGCAGCAATTTCAGCCTGAATTGGATCAACCTCTTCTGGGTCCTCAACTACTGACTCTGAAACTGGCTGTGGAGCCGGAGCTGGTTCTGGAACTACTTGTGGAGCCGTTTCTTCAGTAGGAGCTGTAACTGGGATTTCTACAGCTGTCACAGGAGTTGCAGTTTCCTTTGGAGTAGGCTGTGCAGCTCTAACTGGCTTATATCCAGTAGTCTCATCATACGATAAAGCACCACCGGCAGCAGTATCAGATATAACTGAGCCGTGATCAATTACAACAATTCTGTGGTTAAATTTCTTAACGAGTTCATGTTCATGTGTAACCATGATAACAGTTGTACCGTTTTCATTGATGCGGTTTAAGAGATCAACGATCTCATATGACATCTCTGGGTCGATATTACCTGTAGGCTCATCAGCAATAATGGTATTAGCATTATTTACAAGTGCACGAGCAAGAGCAACACGCTGCTGCTCACCACCTGAAATCTCATTTGGCATCGAGCGAGCTTTACTCTGAAGACCCACAAGACTCAAAACATATGGTACACGTTTTTTGATTTCCTTCTCGTTTGCACCGATAACTCGCATTGCAAATGCCACGTTATCATATACAGACATTGTTGGAATAAGTCTAAAGTCCTGGAATACAATACCCATAGTACGACGGAAATAAGGAATTTCCTTATCTGTCATCCTTGTGAGATCATAGTTATTTATCATTATTGAGCCTGAGGTTGGAACTTCCTCACGCATAATAGTTTTAAGAAAAGTACTCTTACCTGAACCAGAGGCACCAACGATGAATACGAACTCACCACGCTCAATACGGAGATTGATATTCTTAAGCGCTTCTGTACCACTATCGTACTTTTTGTAAACGTTTTTAAATTCTATCACGTTTAAAACTTCTCCTTCTTTTGAATTAAAAAAGACCGTACTGGCGGAATTCCACCAATACGGTCTTTATTATACCATATATAATTATAAATTGTAACCCAATTGTAACCTCAAATCAAAATTTTGTAGTTTTGCACAAAAGCGCGCACAATATTTAGTGCTCTATTAGAATTTAGTAGGGTTAGAATCGAGATACTTCTTAACCATCAAAGCTACTTTGAATACGATGGCATCATCAAATTCACGAAGGTCAAGGCCTGTAAATTTCTTGATCTTTTCAAGTCTATAAACCAAAGTGTTTCTATGTACAAAAAGTTTACGAGAAGTCTCTGATACGTTGAGGTTGTTCTCGAAGAATTTCTGAATAGTAAAGAGTGTCTCCTGATCAAGATTCTCAATAGAGCCTCTCTTAAACACCTCGTGAAGGAACATGTCACAAAGCGTGGTTGGAAGCTGATAGATAAGACGAGCAATACCGAGATTATCATAACTTACGATATTCTTCTCTGTATCAAATACCTTACCCACCTCAAGAGCTACCTGTGCCTCTTTGAGTGAGCGTGAAAGGTCACGAATACCAACAACAGTTGTACCAATACCAACAAGAGCGTTGCTATAGAATTCCGTATTGAGCGCATCACAAATAGAATGTGCGAGCTTCTCAAGATCCTTAGGTTCAACACCTGTGCGAACTTCCTTAACAAGAGCAATATCAGTCTCATTAATGTTGATTACGAAGTCCTTTGTCTTATCCGGGAAGAGGTTCTGAATTACGTCAAATACTGAAGCGTCCTCATAACCTGTGATTCTAATGAGAAGAACCACACGAGTAGCATCGTTATTAAAACGAAGTTCACGAGCTTTGACAAAAATGTCACCCGGAAGGATGTTATCAAGAATAACGTTCTTAACGAAGTTGCTTCTATCATACTTCTCGTCATAGAACTGTTTGATAGAAGAAAGTGAAACAGAGAGAATTCTTGCATACTTTTCAGCAAGATCATCATCGCCAGTTACAAATACCGAATACTCATGGCGAAGATGCGAGCCGAATGTGAGATAAGTCACACCATCAAGACAAACGGCCTCGTTTGTTGAAAAGATATCAGAAACATTAACCTGAATCTGTTCTCCTATTTTTTCGAGTTCACTACAAGAGATGATAGCGCCTGTTTCGTCAACTACACCAACCGTTCTGTCAATAGCGTCACGCATCTGATGAATAACGCCTTGAAATAATCTGTTTGACATAAACTGCGCCCCCTTTGTGCAATTTCAATAATTAAACTATTTTACATTTTACACAAGTATTAGTGATAATGCAATGCTTTTTTGTACTGTTTTTAATAAAAATAACCAAAAGAAAAGTACCTGTTTAGCTATTCCGCATAAAAACAGGTACTAATTTTAGGTACATATTTCACCCATTTCCTCTTGTGTAATTTCACGACAAAATCCGGGTTTTAAGTCAACATCTAGTGGTAAACCGCCGATTTTCACTCTTTTTAGTGACACTACCTTATTGCCAACAGCACCGAGCATTCGCTTAATTTGGTGGTACTTTCCCTCGCAAATTTTTATCTCAATTATTTTTTCAGAAATAGGTTTAATTTTAGCCGGAAGACACTCAAAACCATCTTTTAAGACGATTCCAGACTCAAGCAGTTTAATATCATCCTCTGAAATCGGTTCCGCGATTTCTGCAATATATGTCTTCTCAACATGATTTTTAGGACTGAGTATCTTATGGGCGAAGTCACCGTCATCCGTTATTAGGACGAAGCCCTCCGTGTCGGCGTCGAGACGACCGGCAGGAAAAAGACCGTCACGCTTGAGTTCCGAAGGAACGAGATCAATTACGGTCTTATGTACCCGGTCGTCAGTTGCACTGACAACGCCCTGTGGTTTATTCAGCATGATATATATGTGCTCTTTATATATAAAAGGCTTTCCACAAACTAAAACCTCTGCTGAGTTTGGATCTACCTTCTCATCAGAGGTTGTTGCTTTTCTTCCATCAACCACAACGAGGCCTTGCTTAATTAACTTTTTAACATCGGAACGGGAATATTTTCCCTGTGAAGAAATAAGTTTATCAAGTCTCATATGCGGTCCATTAAAGTTCTATATTATAATTTGGTCTCTCGTGAAGAGGGGGATCATCATCTAAAGGAATATCAATCACTGACTGTCGAATAATAACCTGCGGATCAGAGAAGTTTGATTCCTCATAATATGGTTCTCTCTTCTTCTGTAAAGGCTTTTGCCTTGACAAAGGCTTTTCTTGCTTTTTATCGGTCTTCTTAGAGGCCCCAGTCATACTCTTCTGGAGTTCTTTAATTTCAGCATAGCTGCGACCAATTCTATACTCAGCATCTGTCACGATATCGTTTACATATGCTGTAGCTTTAAGCTTCAAGTCACGTGTGCGTGCCTCGGCAGTTGCTATAGCCTCTCTCGACTTAAAATCAGCATCATCAACGATTCGTTTTGCTTCCTTCTTTGCATCCTCAAGATATTTCTCAGCCTCTGCTCTAATGGCGTCAGCTTGAGCCTGAGCCTCAGCAACTATGTTCTCATTTGAAGCAATTCTCAATGCCTCCTCATTCGCAGCACTTATAGTCTCCTGTGCCTTCATCTGAGCAGCACGAATAAGTTCTTCCGTTCTCTTTGCTGTTGCTACATCCATGTCCTTTGCACGCTTTTCAGCAGATGCCAAAAGTTCACGAGTGATTATCTTAGCATCTGAAACAGCAGCGTCAGCCTCACGGTTGGCACGATTTATAATCTCCCTACGTTCGGAAGCTAAGATTTGTGCCTGCTTAACTTCTTCTGGGAAATTTCTTCTCAAATCTTCAATGACTGTTCTTAAGGCATCCACATCGACAGTCATCTTGTTAGAGAAAGCTTTGCCCTTCGCATCCGAGAGTATATCTTCCATCTCGTCGAGAAGTTCATCAATAGAAGCCACAAAGATCAGTCCTTTCTGTAATGATTTTTAATATCCCCAAATACAGATGCAGGAACAAAATCTGCGAAGTTTCCACCGTACTCAGCAATTTGTCGTACAAGACTAGAGCTCAAGTACATGTTCTCTGCACGTGTAGCAATAAATACAGTTTCTAGTTCTGGGTTAAGTTTGTTATTACCCAAAGCCTGTTGGAATTCGGAGTCAAAATCTGAAAGAGCTCTAAGACCTTTGACGACAACTTTAATGTCATTTTTATTGGCATAATCTGCAAGCAAACCGTCATAGCAGTCAACTCTAACATTCTCAAGATGTGAAGTAGCCTTCTTTATAAGAGCTACACGTTCATCTTCAGAAAAAGCATAATGTCCTTTTTTCTGATAGTTTGTCATTACCACCACTACAACTTCGCTGAACATCTTTGAAGCACGTTCAATGATGTCGAGATGTCCATTAGTGATAGGGTCAAAACTACCTGGGCAAATTGCTCTAATCATCTCATATCTCCTCTTTAGGCCTATAGACCGTAAGCTTAATCTTACCATATTTATGCTCTTTACGCTTTTCAAAGCGCGAAACAGCATCGGGTAATTCTTCTTCTTTTGATGTCTCACAGATGATAACGCCATTTTCTGACATGTGCTCAACAAGTGTTGGAAGAGCAGCATCTATAAGACCTTTTCCATAAGGCGGATCAAGAAGTGCAATGTCAAAAATATCTTTTGTCATTTTGAGAAAGCCAAGACTATCCTCATTTTTTACAATAGCATTCTTCTGAAGTTTAGTATGAGTAAGATTCTCATTAACCACGTTCAAAGAGGCACGACTTGCATCAACAAAAGTTGCACAGTGCGCTCCTCTGCTCAAAGCCTCTATACCGAGCTGTCCAGACCCAGCAAAGAGATCGAGAACTCTTGCTCCTTCAATTTCGAACTGAATAATGCTAAAAATTGATTCTTTAACCTGATCAGTTGTTGGGCGTACATCAAGTCCCTCAAGTGTCTTAAGTTTCATGCCACGAGCAGAACCTGTGATAACTCTCATAATACGCCTCCCTTATAGAACGATTAATTATACCATTTAAAGTTTGATTTTGTAAATAATCACTTATGTAAAATGGCGCTTAAGATTTACAGCATCTTTTATTGAAATTCCTTTAACTTTTGAAAGAGCATCAATATCCGCACGCTTGATATTATCGAGTGTTTTAAACTCTCGCCAAAGCGCTTCCGCCTTCTTAGGTCCAATGCCTTCAACACTCGTAAGTTCGCTCTCTTTAGCAGCTTTTTGATGCTTTTTGTGATGGTAAGAAATTGCGTATCTATGCACTTCTTCTTGGATACCAGAGACCAGTGTAAAAACTTTTCTTGTTGCACTGATTTGAATTTCCTCACCACTGCTGGTGATAGCGCGAGTCTTATGTTTGCCATCCTTTACCATACCAAAGACAGGTATGTTCAAGTTATATGTTCTAAGCACCTCAAGTGCAACATTCACTTGGTTATCTCCGCCGTCCATTAAGATAAGATCTGGAAGACGAGGAAATTCATCGTCATTAAAGTGAGCGAAACGACGAGTGAGCACCTCGCGCATAGCACCGAGGTCATCACCAGGAGTCGCATCCTTAATTATGAATTTCCTATATCCCCTTTTATAAGGAGCGCCGTTTTTAAAGACTATCATTCCACCAACCGGATCCGAACCGGCCGTATGGCTAATATCATAACTCTCGATATATTCCGGAACTTTTGTAAGGCCAAGAAGTTCTGAAAGTTCAATCACTGCAGAATCAGCTTTTGACTTCGCCTTACGCTGGGCTAAAGCCTCATATGCGTTATTCTTCGACATTGAGAGTACCTCAGCTTGTCGGCCCTTAATTGGTATTATAATCTCAACTTTTGAGCCACGCTTCTCAGTGAGCCACTGCACAATAAGTTCCTTATTCTCACATTCGCCATCTATAACTATTAGTTTCGGCACATCTCCATGGCTCTCATAAAAACGTTCAAGCATCTCACTTCTCGTATTTTCAAGCGACTCATCAAGTTCCAAAAAATAATTATTGCTTGAAGTGAGTTGCCCATCCCTAAAGCGAAGAACATTAAAGCAAATTTCTTCATCCGCGCGAGCGAGAGCAAAGACATCTTTCGTGTCGTTGCCCGAAAAAACAACCTTTTGTTTTTCCGTCAAACGCTTGATAGCGTTTATTCGATCGCGCGCTTCAGCCGCCTTTTCAAACTCTAATGCATCTGAATATTGCTGCATTTTTGTCTCAAGAATTTTTAAGTATTCCTTTGTGCCACCATTTAAGAATTCAATCGCATCAGAAAGTGCTTGATCATATTCGGTCTTTGTCATTTTACCAGCGCAAGGTGCACCACACTGGTTCATATGGTAATTAAGACAAGGTCTTCCCTTTGTTTTGACAGGAAAAGTTTTGTTGCACTGAGGGAGTTTAAAGATCTTCAGCGCAGCATCAAGCGATTCATTTACAACAAAGCCACTGATGTATGGTCCGATATAAGTCGATCCATCCTCTGTACGCTGCAAAGCCTTCTTGAGTTTTGGCCATTCATCATTTGTGATTTTAATATATTTATAGCCCTTATCATCCTTTAAAAGTATGTTGTATTTAGGCTTGTTTTGCTTAATTAAACTGCATTCAAGTATGAGTGCTTCATATTCGGAGGCAACGAGGATATGATCGAAATCATAGACGTTTTCAACCATACGTCTAACCTTCTCATTATGACGTTTTTGTGATCCAAAATACTGGCTTACACGATTCTTGAGAAGTTTTGCCTTTCCAATGTATATTATCTCGCCTTTTTCGTTTTTCATGATATAAACGCCAGGCAATAAAGGCAATTTATTAGCTTTATATTTCAAATAATCGATGCGCTCATTTGAACTTTTTTCAGTCATAAATCCTCGTCTCCTTTCCCTTAAAACTCAAAAAGCACACCGCTATTGCTAGCAGTGTGCTCAATTATCTTATAACAAAATTAAATTATTCTGCAAAGCCTGATTCAACAAGAGCAACAAGTGCTTCAACAGCTTCTTCTTCATCTGAGCCGCCAGCCATGATCTTAATCTCTGTGCCACCCATGATGCCGAGTGAAAGAACACCAAGAAGGCTCTTAGCATTTACTCTACGCTCATCCTTCTCAACCCAGATTGATGACTTAAACTCGTTAGCCTTCTGGATAAAGAATGTTGCTGGACGTGCATGAAGACCTACTTGATTCTGAACTTTAACGTCTTTTACGTACATAATATTTCCCTCACAATAATATATAATTCAATTTGTAGAAATTCCTTTGCGAATTTGTCAACATTATAATCAACAATAACGATGCCGTCAACGAGAAAAATAACATTTTTACTACACCTAAAAAAGTTCGTTATTACGGTCAAATGTTGACATAGAAACGCGACAATCTTTGTTAGTTTTTCACAGTTTTTTTGCTCAAAAAACTATTGCATTTAATTTTTGTTGTCATTTTCAACAAAAAGTTCGTACATGTCTTGTCGCTTAATTTTGGTGCGCTCGAGTGATTGTTCATTTTGCCATTTAGCTATATTTTCGTGATGCCCCGAAAGCAATACCTCCGGCACCTCTCTTCCCATCCATACAGGTGGTCTAGTGTACTGTGGGTATTCAAGCAATCCACTAAAATGGCTCTCCTTTTCAAATGCCTCATCGTTTCTCAAAACACCAGGAAGCATTCGACATACACTGTCAGCAAGAACGAGTGCGGGAAGTTCTCCGCCAGTTAAAACATAGTCGCCAATAGAAATTTCCTCTGGATCAAGCTCTTCGATAACACGCTCGTCAATGCCTTCGTAATGTCCACAAAGAATAGCAATATTTTCAAGTTCCGCAAGTTCCTTTACTCGATCTTGAGTAAGTGTTTTGCCCTGAGGAGTCATATATATAAGATGGTATTTCTTATTACCATTATCGGTCAAATTCATATAAGCATCGTAAATCGGTTGTGCCTGCATAATCATACCCGTGCCACCGCCGTAAGGAGCATCGTCAACATGCCTATGTTTATCCTTGGAATAATCACGTATGTTATGACAATTTATTTCCACATAGCCCGCTTCACGTGCCCTACCAATAATGCTCTCTGAAAGTACGGTCTCACACATTTCTGGGAATAGAGTAAGAATATCAATCTTCACGAATCTCTTCCCCCTCATCAAAAATGCCTCTCATCGGACGAACAATAGCTACGTCTTTTGCAACGTCTACTGAAACAACAACTTCCGGAATAGATGGAAGAAGATATTCCTTGCCATCAGTTCCCTTAATTTGCCAGATATCTGACGCACCGGTGTTAAGCACATCAGTAACCTTTCCATAAACTTTTGAAGCGTCATCGGCATCGACTACACTACATCCTATAAGTTCGGCAATAAAATATGAGCCCTCGGCGAGTGGTGCTTTGTCACGATCGACATAGATGATTTTTCCGCGCAATGTATTTGCAGCATCTATATCATCTATGCCCTCTAAAGTCAAAAGCATAATGTTGCCGTGTGGGCGTGCGCTGAGAACCTTGTATGGGCTCTGGCCGTTCTTTCCAAGATATACAGTTTTAAAACTTTGAAAGAACTCGGGTGAGTCGCACCAGTGCTGAACGCGAAGTTCCCCGCGCACGCCATGTGTGCTTACAATTTTGCCGAGTTCCAAATATTTTAAAAGCATAATAAAACCTCAATAAAAGCAAACACAGGCAAGCCTAGATTATTACCCAAGCCCGCCTGTACGTTTACTTTAATTAATCAATTTCTACTGCTACGTGGGCATCATTTTTATTAGCTGATGCACGCATAACTGTGCGTATAGCCTTAGCGATACGGCCCTGCTTACCAATAACTCTGCCCATATCGTCTGGAGCGACATGGAGATGGTAAACTGTTACACCGTTCTCATTTGGCTCATCTACGTCAACTGTAACTGCAGATGGATCATCTACAAGGCCCTGCGCAATTGAAATAAGTAATTCACGCATTGTTAAGTGGACCTCCAATTATTTGATAGCGCCGCTCTTCTTAAGAAGTGCTCTAACAGTATCTGTTGGCTGAGCGCCATTTGCCATCCACTGCTGTACCTTTTCCTCATCAATTTTGATTACAGCTGGTTCCTTAGTTGGATCATAGTAACCAATCTCTTCGATGAAACGACCATCACGTGGGAAACGTGAATCTGCTACTACTACACGATAAAAAGGAGCTTTCTTTGCGCCCATTCTTCTAAGTCTAATTTTTACTGCCATTTTAAAATTCCTCCAAGAATTAATTTTAACTAATTTTGTTAAATCCCAAATTTACTGAGATCAAGACCAGAAAGATCATTAGGATTCATGTTCTTACTCATGCGCTTCATGGCTTTTCTGGTTGATTTTGAGTTCATCTGTTTGAACATCTTTTGCATTTGCCTGTATTGAGCAAGAAGTCTGTTGACATCCTCAACCTGCATTCCGCAACCAGCAGCAATACGCTTTTTACGAGAACCGTTAATAATGTCAGGCTTTTCCCTCTCTCCAGGAGTCATTGATAAGATGATTGCTTGAATGCGATCAAACTCTCTCTCATCAATTTCTATATCTTTAACCTGCTTGCTGACGCCTGGTAACATACCGAGCAAATCTTGCATAGGTCCAAGTTTACGAACCTGTTGAAGATTAGCAAGAAGATCATTGAGATCAAATTTGTTTTTACGAAGCTTCTTTTCAAGCTCCATAGCCGTCTGCTCATCAAATTCCTTTTCGGCTTTTTCAATAAGGGTGAGCACATCACCCATGCCAAGAATTCGATTTGCCATTCGATCAGGATGGAAGACATCAAGATCATCAATCTTCTCACCTGTTCCGACGAACTTAATAGGTTTACCGGTAATAGCTCTTGCTGAAAGAGCAGCACCGCCTCTTGTATCACCATCAAGCTTAGTCAAAACTAAACCATCAAGTCCGAGTTCATCGTTAAAGGTCTGGGCAACATTTACAGCGTCCTGACCAGTCATGGCGTCGACTACAAGAAGTATCTCATGAGGATGAACTTCAGCCTTGATATTGCGAAGCTCTTCCATAAGCTGTTCGTCTATATGCAAACGACCTGCGGTATCAATAAATACATAATCATATCCTTGATCCTTGGCCAGTTTGATAGCCTCTTTAGCAATAGTAACCGGGTTGTCCTGTCCCATCTCAAATACCGGAACACCAACCTGTTCACCGAGAATCTGCAACTGCTTAATAGCAGCCGGTCGGTAAACGTCGCAGGCAACAAGTAAAGGACGATGATTCTCGCTCTTTAACCGCTTGGCAATCTTTGCACAATGAGTTGTTTTACCTGAACCCTGAAGACCACACATCATAACTATCGTTGGCGGGTGCTGAGCAATCGTCAAACGAGTCTGAGTTCCACCCATGAGTTCTGTGAGTTCTTCGTTTACTATTTTAATAACCATCTGTGCCGGTGTGAGGCTCTTCATAACCTCGGCACCAATGGCTCTTTCTGTAACTGCGTTTGTAAAGTCCTTAGCTACTTTATAACTAACATCTGCTTCGAGTAAAGCGAGCCTTACTTCTCGCATTGCTTCCTTAACGTCACTCTCAGTTAAGGAACCTTTACTCTTAAGTCGTGCAAAAGCAGCTTCAAGTCTGTCGGACAAGCCTTCAAATGCCACTACTTTGTACTCCTTTAAACTTCTTCGTTGTTAAGAGTTTGTGCAATAAGTTTAATTCTTACAACCGCCTCGTTAATATCTCTCGAGAGGCCTGTGCGCATATTACTCTCATTGATAATCTCTGCGCATTCAAGAATCTCATCAAATCCTGCACGAACTTCTTCGAAACGCTTAGCGAGTCCCAGGCGCTCTTCCATCTCAAAGAGCTGTCCTTCAGCGCGCTTAATAGCATCTCTTACGCCCTGGCGAGTAATGCCTTCGTTTTCGGCAATCTCAGCAAGTGACAAGTCGTCAAAATAATAATATTCAATAAAAGCTCTCTGCTTATCGGTAAGCATATCACCATAAAAGTCCAACAAAACGTTTATAACTTCAAAGTTCTTTGCCACTTATAGAACGCCCCCTTTTTATTATCTCCCGCGTCATGTAAAGTTCTTTTCTTTACACTGTGCCTATTTATTATATTAATAGAAAACCTTATTGTCAAGCAAATTTTTAGTCTCAGTTTTTCTTCCACAATATGTTGTGTAAAGTTTAAAACTTTTACACAATAAAATAACCTCCAAGGTCAAATTCCCTGGAGGCTTTTTAAGAAATCTAAAGTTTTAAAATGTCTATCCGTGTGCTCAAGCGCATAGGCTTCTGTAACTGCAGAGAGTTCCTGCTGCGCCTTATCGGTAAGAGTGAAATCAAAGACCTTCTTTGATTCACTGTAAACGATATGGCGCATCGCAGTTACAGCGCTAATAGAGATTGGCACTTGCCAAGCCGTAAGGCCTAAACTCTCATATTCAGTGCTAGTTTGTGGGATATTATCATCGCCATTATCGCCAACCACGCAGTTGCAGCAATGTAGGTTTCCGTTTCGCACATCGAAATACATGACATCTGACTCAAAAGTGCCGCATTCTTCACAGGCTATGAGGTTCGGCGCATAGCCAGACATGGCTACAGAGCGCAGCTCTGCTACAGATTTTATCTGTGCGCCGGATAGCCTCTGCTTTGAAAGTAGATACAAACTGTTGAGAAGAAGCTTTAGTAGTTCCTCACACTCAGCAGTCTCAGGTGCAAGCTCACCAAACAGTTCCGCAAGATAAAATGCAATACTCATATTGTCTATATTGCTACGAAGATCAAAGAAAATCTCCTTTTCAACTGCAGATGTGACATTATAAGCATCATGGCCTTTATAGAAAACGAAATCCGAATATGCAAGCAATCCAGTACCAGCAAGATTCTTATTTTTAATAGATTTACCACCAGATGCAAAAGCACGAATCAAGCCATACTTTGAAGTCAAAACAGTAATCAGGCGGTCTGATTCACCGACATTTTGTTCTTTTATAACAAGACCATCTGTCTCTATGTGCATCAGTTCCACCTCCATTTTATTTCATAGTTACAATTGTTACGCCGTCTTCTCCCTCACCATACATACCGAGACGGAATTCCTTGACATGTGGATTTTTTGAGAGATACTGCTTAACAGCTTTTCTCAAAACACCAGTGCCCTTTCCGTGAATAACAGTAAACTGTTCAATACCGCAGCGAAGTTGAAGGTCGATAAATCTATCAAGTGCAGGAATCGCCTCATCAGATGCCATTCCGCGAAGATCAATTTCAGTCTTAACTGCCATATCAAATTTAGATGACATGGATTTCTTTACAGAACGTGTACCCTTGTTGGCAGTTCTTTTAGCCTTACCCTCAAGCAATCTAAGATTTGAGAGAGGTGTTTTGCTCTTAATAATACCAGCTGTTACTTCTACAAGCCCCTTCTTATCTGGAAGTGCAGTTACAGTAGCAGTAGTGCCAAGATCAGCAATCACTACAGTGTCACCAATAACAAGGTCACGTGGGAGTTCATAGTCCTCATCATTTGCGAGTGCAACGATAGGATTTGTAATATCATCAAGTGTTCCCTGATGCTTCTTAATGGTTGCTTTTGCATCTGCAGAGAGTTGTGACAAATCATTTGATTTTTTCTGCTCTTTCTTAAGTTTATCAAGGTCATCAAGGAAGTATGCAGCCTCTCGCTTTGCTGCCTCGACAATCTTCATAGCTTCAGAGCGAGCCTTTTCAATCTCATCGTTCTTAAGTTTTTCAACGCTATTTCTAAGTTCTTCAGCTTTCTCCTTCTCAGCGCGTGCCTCGGCAGAAAGAGCAGCTGCTTTTTCATGCTCATCCTCCATCGCTTTACGGGATGTCTCAAGTTGCTCAATAACATCTTCAAACTGTGTGTTTTCAGAAGATACGAGATCTCGCGCATGATTTACAACTTCAATTGGCATACCGAGGCGTTCGGAAATTGCAAAGGCGTTCGAGCGACCAGGGGCACCAATAAGGAGTCTGTAAGTAGGGCTTAAGGTGTCAACATCAAACTCACAGCAAGCATTTTCAACGCGTGGAGTTTGAAGAGCATATGCCTTAAGCTCAGCATAGTGCGTAGTTGCAGCAATCTTAGTACCCTGGTTTGCAAGACGCTCAAGAACTGAAATCGCAAGAGCGGCACCCTCGATAGGATCGGTACCCGCTCCAAGTTCATCTATTAAAGCAAGGCTGTGTTCATCAGCCTTCTTTATAATATCTACAATATTTGTCATGTGAGCAGAGAAAGTTGAAAGTGACTGCTCAATGCTCTGATCATCACCGATATCAGCAAATACATCGTGGAAAATCGCCATGCGGCTATTATCAGATGCAGGTATCATAAGACCACATGCCGCCATAATTGAGAGAAGACCAACAGTTTTAATAGACACAGTCTTACCACCGGTGTTTGGGCCCGTGATAACAAGTGTATCAAAGTCCTCCCCGAGGCGGATGTCTGTAGCCACAACCTTTTTCGGATCAATTAGTGGGTGTCTCGCCTTCTTAACGTCTATTATTCCTTCATCATTGAGAATCGGCTCAGAGGCCTTCATCTCATATGCAAGTTGCGCTTTTGCAAAAATAAAGTTCAGAATAACTGCCGCCTCATAGGAACGTTTTGTCTCCTCGTATACATCGCCTATCATACCGGAGAGTTCCGCAAGAATTCTTTCGATTTCGTCACGCTCTTTTGACTGGAGAACACGGATCTCATTGTTAGCTTCAACAACAGACATCGGCTCAATAAATACTGTTGCACCACTGTCGGATGTGTCTTGAACAACACCGGCGACTTCGCCTTTATGCTCACGTTTTACCGGAACAACATATCTGCCATTACGCATTGTAACGATGGCATCTTGAAGTGCTGTCTGATAATGTGGCGAGTGGATTATATGATCAAGTTGTTCTCTTATCTTATTTTCCTGTCTATGAAGAGCTTTTCTAATATCAGCAAGTGCAGGAGAAGCATTGTCGGACATCTCATCTTCAGAGAGAATACATGTGTAAATCTGGTCCTCTACAGTTTTATGTGGAATTAAAGCATTGAAATATCTGTTTATGCCCGTCTCAACCGAATCGCATTGATTATACCAATCACGAAGGGCTCTAATCGTGCGAAGAGTAGATGCACAATCAAGAAGATCTCTCATCGAGAGAATACTTCCACTTGCAGCAATATGCATAAGCCCATTTACATTTTTAAGACCGCCAAAAGACGGTCCACCAAATTTCGCAAGTAAGATATATGCCGCAACAGTCTCAGAGAGAAGCTTTTGAGCTGAACCCAAGTCTTTAGCAGGGACAAGTTCTCGCGCCATTTCCTCAGCATCTGGGCAAGAGGTCTGTGCCGCAAGTTTATCCAAAATTTTATCAAAATCTAAGCTTAATAAATGTTTATCCACAATAAAACTCCTAATATAAAGTATATCTATTATACATAAAAAAGGTGCACATTTAAAGTGCACCTTAATTCTTATTCATTATCAAGTCCGAAATTATGGATAAGTCCTTCACGGTCACGCCAGCCCTCTTTTACCTTCACCCAACACTGAAGGTTGATATGGCAATCAAAGAACTTTTCCATATCCTGTCGCGCATAAGTTGAAACCTTTTTGAGCATAGCGCCGTTTTTACCTATGATAATTCCTTTATGACTATCGCGCTCGCAGTAGATAGTCGCTTCAATATCAAGGATATCGGAATCCTCACGCTCGCGCATTCTCTCAATACTAACAGCGACACCATGAGGCACTTCTTTATCAAGAAGTCTTAAAAGTTTTTCTCTAATAATCTCCCCTGCTATTACACGCTCCGGCTGATCTGTTAAAGTATCATCAGGGAAGAAATGAACTGAAGGCTGTGCAAGTTCTTCAAGTTCATCGAGAAGTTCTTCAACTGCTGTACCCTTCACAGCAGATATAGGAACAATTGCATCAAAATCATAGAGTTCATTGAACTGCATGATACGAGCAAGAATTGCGCTCATGTCGCTGAGCATATCAATTTTATTTATCGCAAGAACTACTGGTATATCGAGCTTTTTGAACTTCTCAATAAGCTCATATTCGCCCGGCTTTATGTCGCCTTCCGCCTCAACTACAAAGAGGCAGGCGTCCACACCACCGATACTGTCTGTCACAGCTTTCACCATGTTTTCACCGAGTTTATTCTTTGGTCTGTGATAACCAGGCGTATCGGTGAAAACGAGCTGACAGGCGCCCCTTGTGAGGACGCCCATAATCTTCGTTCTTGTTGTCTGTGGTTTGCTAGAAACAATAGCTATCTTTGTACCGAGAATGTTGTTAAGAAGTGATGATTTACCAACATTTGGACAACCTACTATTGCGATAAAAGCAGTTGTTGTATTCTGCATTATTCGTCTCCCATATAATAGCTTCCATCTCGTTTAAGGCCGAGTTCAGTCAAAGCCTGTTCTTCCTTCTCACGCATATGAAGAAGTTCAAGACCACCATTTTCATGGTCGTAACCAAGAAGATGAAGCATTGAGTGTACTGTCAAATATCCAACTTCGCGCTGGAGAGTATGACCATAACGTTCTGCTTGTTCCATAGCCTTTGGAAGAGATATTACAATGTCACCGAGCTGCGCCTCTCCTGTATCAAGGTTAATATCATATACACCATCAACACCGAGCGGAAATGAAAGTACATCTGTCTCCTTGTCGATATTTCTATGTTGTTTATTGAGTTCTTTAATCTGATCATTATCCACGAGAGTAACAGAAACTTCAGCATCATCCTCAAAGTTTTCCATAGAGAGTACTGCTGTGCAGCAACGGCGAATAAGCATACGAATTCCCTTTGGAACCTTTACAGTCTTCTGCTCGTTTTCAATTACTACCTTAACTTTATTTGCCATGATGTTTACCCTCCGTTCTCTCAGCATATCGCTCATATGCTTTTACAATTTCTTGAACTAGGTGATGGCGAACAACGTCACGCTCATCAAATTTAATAGTTGCGATATCATCAATATTTTTTAGAATCTTCGTGACCTCAAGAAGGCCTGATTTTTTACCTCCTGGCAAGTCAATCTGTGTGACATCGCCAGTAATAACTGCCTTAGAACCACTTCCAAGACGAGTTAGGAACATCTTCATCTGTTCTGAAGTAGTGTTTTGTGCTTCATCGAGAATAATAAAGCTCTCATCCAATGTTCTACCACGCATATATGCAAGTGGAGCAACTTCAATTACACCGCGCTCCATCTGTCGCTGAAAGCCATCAGCACCAAACATTTCAAAGAGCGCATCATAAAGTGGTCTCAAATAAGGGTCCACCTTCTGTTGAAGGTCACCTGGGAGAAAGCCGAGACTCTCTCCAGCTTCCACTGCCGGGCGGGTAAGAATTATGCGGTTGACCTCTTTTGCCTTAAATGCCTTAACGGCCATGGCAACCGCAAGGTAAGTTTTACCCGTACCCGCCGGGCCAATACCAAAGACAACCGTGTTATCTTTAATGGCATCCACATACTTCTTTTGGCCCAACGTCTTAGCCTTGATAGGCTTGCCACTTGCTGTGATACATATACAGTCCGACATAAGTTTTTGAAGATCTTCACTCTGTCCACCTTTTGTCATATCAATAACATAATGGACGTTTTGCTCGTTGAGCTCTTCTCCTTTTGAAAGGAGAGCTAAAAGACCATCAACTGCTTTTGCAGCATCAGAAACTGCTTTGTCTTCGCCTGATATCTTTACAACATCACCACGAACCACAACAGTAACACCATATTCACTTTCAAGAATCTTAATGTTCTCGTCGAGACTACCAAAAAGTCCCAAAACATTTTCAAAATTGTCAAAATGTATTAGTTGTTCTGCCACAAAAACGGACCTTTCTTATAAAATACTTGTTAATTATATTATACTTTTCATAAAAAGTTAATTGACATTTTAGCTAAATCTCACATAATTTTCTTGACAGAGAGCACTAAGTCGATTTGCCTCACTTGTAAAAACTCCTTATTTGTGCTAAAATTTTTCCATTATTTTGAGATTGGAGATCAACCGTGAAAAAGCTTTTCAACGAAGACATTGCACCAAAATGTGAATACTGTCACTTCGGTCGAATCACACCGGACAGCAACAGTGTCCTCTGTGAGAAACGAGGCATTATGCTTCCGAGTTCTTCCTGTAAGTCTTTCAAATACGACGTTTTAAAACGCCGACCTGAAAAGAAACCACAGTTATTCTCCGAATATTCTGCAGAAGATTTCAAAATCTAAGGAGTAAATATGTCAACTTTTAAACCATTTAAATCAGTTAGACCACTCCCAGCTTTCGCTGAGAAAGTAGCTGCACTTCCATATGACGTAATGACTTCCGCTGAAGCACGTGAAGAGGTTGTGGATAATCCTTATTCATTCCTCCACGTTGACAAGGCGGAAATTGATTTGTCACCTGACATCGATATCTACAGCGATGAGGTATATGAAAAAGCAGCAAGTAACTTGAACAGTCTCGAAACCGACGAAATCATGAAACAGGACACTTCAGACTGTTTTTATATCTATGAGCAAACTTGGAAGGGCTCAACTCAAACAGGTATCGTAGGTTGTGCTTCCATCGACGAATATATCAATGGAAAAATCAAAAAGCATGAGCTCACTAGAGCCGATAAAGAAGCAGACCGTATTCGCCACGTTGATACTTGTGACGCAAATACCGGTCCTATCTTCCTCACTTACAAAGGCAACAACAAAATTGACAGCATTATAAAGAAGTACAAAACCGAAAATGCCCCAGTATATGAATTTACTTCATCTGGCGATGTCAAAAATCGCATTTGGGTCGTAAACAATGATCGTCAGGATGTCGATGCTTTAAAGCTCGCTTTTGAAGATGTTGATGCCCTCTATATCGCAGACGGCCACCACCGTTGTGCATCAGCTGTAAAGGTTGGTCAAAAGCGACGCGAAGAAAACCCTAACTACACAGGTGAAGAGGAGTTTAATTTCTTCCTTGCTGTTGCATTTCCAAAAGAGGAACTTCGAATCCTTGACTACAACAGAGTAATCAAGGACTTAAATGGTCTTTCAAAAGAAGATTTTTTAAAGAAAATTAATGAGAAGTTCCAAATTGAGACAACTCTCAGTTTAGAACCATATGCTCCAGAAGCTCGTCACACATTCGGAATGCTTCTCGAAGGTAAATGGTACAAGCTCACAGCAAAAGATGGTACATTCCCTGAGAATGACCCTGTAGATTCTCTCGATGTATCAATTCTTCAGAACAACCTCATCTCACCCGTTCTCGGAATCGACGATCCTAGAACCGATAAGAGAATTGACTTTGTAGGTGGCATTCGTGGTCTTTCAGAACTCGAGCGTCGTTGCAACGAAGATATGGAACTTGCATTCTCTATGTTCCCAACATCTCTCGATGAGCTCATCAGCATCGCCGATGCCGGCAAACTCATGCCACCAAAATCAACTTGGTTTGAGCCAAAGCTTCTCTCAGGTCTCTTCATTCACAAGTTAAAATAATCATTTTTATTAATAGAAATAACAAACGGTCGCTAATTTAAAGCGACCGTTTGTTTTTATACTTTATCTTCTTCTATCTTTTCCAGTTTCTCTATAATATCTTTCTTTATCGGCGTACATACGGACGTCTGCCTCGTGCGCAAGTTCCTTTAATGTTGCACCATTAAACTCACTTACAGACGCTGCGCCTTTCGAGATGGCAAGTTCATAGTCGTATGAGCCCTTATAATTCTTGATGAGTTCATCCATCGCTGCGAAAGCGCCTTCTAAGGTTTTCGCATCTGCACGAACAATCGCCATGAACTCATCGCCGCCAGTACGGAACACCTTACCAATAGTACCAAGCCCTGCACGAATAATTTTAGCCGAATTGATTATAAGTTCATCGCCCGCCGCATGGCCCAAATTATCATTTACGCCTTTTAAGCCATTGATATCAAGAGAGATATATACAAGATCATCAGGGAGATTCTTACCTTCGTATTCTGCTGTCTCCTCCTCATAAGCACGTCTATTGAGAAGTGTTGTTAGCTCATCTGTCAAAGAAATCTTTATAAGTTTTTCTTCCCTGCGTCTCTCCTCATCAATTATCTCTATCGCAAAGATAACACGAATCACAAGGCCATTCTCGTCCTTGTCGACAGAGATAAAGCGAGCTCTAAGCCAACCGGCATGGGCACTTATAAACTCGGCGGATATCGTCTTCTTATCAAGCATTCTTTCCGACAATGTTGACAAATCCACAAAATTAGTTGCAGCATTCTTGTATTCGCTAATTATAAGGCTATCAACTACTTTGTCTAAAAATCCAGAAGCATCTCTATTATCAATTTCAATATAGCTTATTGCTCCTTCGGCGTTGTACTCAACAATTGTATTCTTTTTAAGATCAATAATATGCAAAGAATGATAAATACTAGAAAGAGCATCAATCAGCATAAATTGGGACATGGCTCTGTCAATTTTTGCATCTGCCATTTAAGCGCAACCTCCAAATAAAGAAATACTCCCACAGGAAAGCCTATGGGAGTTCAAAAAACTTAAGGAGCATCAGTTGCTGCAACACCTGTGCCAGCTCCAGTGCTTGCTGTGCCTACCTGATGTTTAACTGATGATACTCTGTAATTCTCACGAATCTCATGAGTTCTTACTGTTGGATCTGGGTAAACATACTGAGCTCTTTCTTTCTCCTCATATACACCATCCCAGCCATTAAGCAAGAAATCCATGTCAACAGCACAAGCGCTAAATGAAAGAACCATAGCGAGTGCAAGTAAAATAGCCACTATTCTCTTTTTCATAATACTAACCTCCAAAGAAAGTTAAAAAAATTCCTCTTAAATATTAACACACAAATAAATAAAAGTAAATAATCAATGGTACGTCTGGCCGGAGTTGAACCGGCGACACCTAGCGTCGGAGGCTAGTGCTCTATCCAACTGAGCTACAGACGCATATGAAAACAACCCGTGATAAGTATCACGGGTTGTATTTAATTCGGGGGTTTAATTATGCTTCTTCTCTCTTCTTAGTTGTTACGAAAGCAGCAGCTGCAAGAAGTGAGATAGCACCGCAAACTGCAAGACCAGCATCGCCTGTATTAGCGATATCTTCTGCGTCTTTGTCAGCTGCATCAAGAGCACCAAGTGGTGTGCTGTCATCAACTACGATGTCATTATCTTTAACAACATTCTTAACGTCCTCTTCAACGATCTTAGCAGTGTCGTCGATTACAGGAGCCTTTTCATCATCCTTCTTGTCATCTGTTGATGGAGTAGCAGGATCTGTTGGAGTCTTGTCAAAGATATTCTTGAGATAATCTTTGATAGCCTTGATAAGGTCGCACTCTGGAAGTTTAATGCTAATACCAGGGATTAACTTTGCAAGGTCAGGAAGAGTGATTGTCTTACCGCCCTTGATGAGATCAAGAATACCGTTTAAGATGTTGCAATCAATGTCTGGAAGATTGATAAGAGCGAAAATGTTCTTAAGGTCAGGAAGTGAAATTGTACCAGCCTTAATCTTACCAAGGAGATCATTGAGGAATGATGGATCAAGTGAGCAACCTGGGATAAGCTTTGAGAAGAGATCCTTAAGACCAGCAAGGTCAAGGCTCTTATCACCAAGACCATTAAGGAGTGCAAGAAGCGCACCAAGGTCAAGCTTATCAATGCTGATTGATGGAATCTTTACATCTGGAAGTGATGGAACACCAAAACCAAACTTTGCGAAAAGATCTGCAAGGTCAATATTACCCTTAAGAAGATCAAGGCAAAGATCCATAACATCAAGGAAATTATCAAGGTCAATTGTCTTAAGACCAATCTCACCTACAGCACCCTTGAGGAGATCAAGGATAGCGTCTGTTGAAAGGCCTGAACCAACGAGAGCCTTGAAGAAGTCAACGAGAACAGCCTTATCAAGAGCTGATGGAACCTTAGCTGCAGCGATAATAGCGTCAGCGATAAGATCAAAGTCAGGAGCATCTGTTACCTTAGCATCTGTGATAGCGTGGATAGCATCAACGATGTCATCGACACCGACACCAGCCTTTGAAATCATCTTAATACCATCAACAATGAGGTTAGAACCGATTGGGCCGTCAGTTACTTTAAGATCTGTTGCGATGTGAATGATGTCAACAAGAGCAGCAATTGCTGAGTAAGCTGAAGCATTTGTCATGAAACAGCTGATTGACATTGTAAGAACGAGAATAAGTGCGATTACTTTTGTAAGAACCTTTTTCATTTTCTTACCCCTCCGAAATAATATTTGTATTAAATGAAATAGCAAGCGATAGTATAAGTCTAAATTATGAACAAAGTATGAACAAGTTAACAATTTAGAAAAATTCGTTGTATTGCATATTTACGGACTTTTTGTCAGTAATTTTTGTGCAATATCACAATAATCCTATTATTTATTAACCTTACGGGCAGTAACATAAGCTGCACCTGCAAGAACTGAAACTGTTGTAAATATCGCAAGACCAGCATCACCTGTGTTTGCAATATCCTCACCATCTGCTTCAACTGGGATATTGTTAAGAGCCGCAAGTGGAGTTACATCACTTTGCTCAACAAGAATGTCTGTAACTACATCAACCTCATCCTCTGCCTCTTCAGTAAGAGCGCCAATAACTGGGTTGATGATTTCATCAGAACCTCCGATAAGTTCTTCGGCCTTCTCTTTGATAGAATCAACTATGTCGTCAGCTTTTACATTTTTATCATCTAAAACCTTTTCAATATCAGATGATGTGATCTCTTCACCAGAAGATTTGCTGTTAATAAGGTCGATAAGCTTCTGGATAACATCTGTTCCAGCGAGGTCGTCCTTATCAATTCCAACGAGGTCAAGAAC
The DNA here is from genome assembly GCA_018065925.1 of Candidatus Limimonas coprohippi. Taxonomy (GTDB): domain Bacteria; phylum Bacillota; class Clostridia; order Oscillospirales; family Acutalibacteraceae; genus UBA1227. Next base: position 7,213 of record JAGHSI010000100.1, on the reverse strand, counting down.
ACCATTAATTTCTGGCTCTGTTGCAGCCTCGTCACCTTTTACTGTATTAAAGACATTGAGAACATCCTTAAGTTTATTTACAAGACCTTTGACGTTTTGAACTGTTGAAAGAAGAGCGCCAAGGTCAAGCTCTGACTCAATACCAAGAGCATCCTTTACTTTACCAAGAGTATTATCAATACCACCGTATGAAACTGTATCTGAAAGATCAATGTCATCATAAGCTACGCTTGACTCACCGAAAATGTATGGATAGAAGAGCTTTGCAGCCGCATCACAACCAGCTTCTGTGAGATGAGCACCGTCACGGTTGTAAGATGGAGTATAAACGCCATCCTCCTCAACTGTTGTGCCCTTAAACATAGCCTCTGGATCACCGCCCTGAAGACCAAGTGAAGCACGAACGCTGGCATCTGAAAGTGCATCAAAGTCGATTACAGCATCAACATATCCGTTATCATCCCAAGTTTTAAGTTCATCATTGATGATATTACGGAGTTCCTTAAGAGTATATCCATCATAATTTGCATCCCAATCAATATCAGGACCTGTACCCATATCACGAACATATTCATCAGCTGGTGAACGTGTAACCATGATTACGTGGATTCCCTTTGCTTTTGCAGCATCGATAAGTTCTTTATAACCATCAAGAAGTTGCATACAATAATTATAGAAATTAAATGTATCCCAATCATCATAATCGTCATGCTTTGACTGGCAAGCTCTATGAGCGATGTCATTTACACCTATCTTAATAAGTATAGTATCAACACCTGGCTGGTCGATAGCATCTCTGTAGAAACGAACTGCTGCACGCTCACCGAAGAGAGTACCAACTATACCAACTGGATCTGCAAGAACCTCATTACCCTTAATAGCCTGGAGGAGGATACCAGTATCTTTAATGCCGTTAGCCTTTGCCATAGCAGCAAGTTTTGGTGTGATTGTATTTGTAAGTGTTGAGTCACCAAAGAGTACAACTGAACGTCCATTTGGATTATAAACATCAACACCTGCAAGACATGGGATAATCTCAAATGCGCCAACTGAGATATCTTCGATTGCAAAATCAATTGAAGCAGGAGTTACAAGATCCTCTGTCTTATTACCAATTGATACATATGAGTGTCCACCAATAAGACCAACAGTAGAGAATGTATTAATATTCTCATAGTAAACTGAAACTACGAGGTCTTCGCACTGGCCAACTGTAAGGTCAATTGGGTCCGTATAAACTTCCTGACCTGCAGGAATTGTGAAGCTTGTAGCACCATTTACTGTTGCTTTCTTCATAGTGCTGAGCTGAACACCACGCTCAAGTGAATCGTTACCAAGAGCAACTGTTACTTCGCCAATGCTCATTGGTGATTTACCAAAGAGGTTTGAGAGACGAAGGCGAATTGTGTCGCCACCAGTTGTCATTTGAATCCTTGTACGAGCTGTTACGCTTGTAAGAGGAAGAGAAATCGAGTTCTCTGAAAGTGAAACAGCAGCCTTTACCATGCTTGTTGACCAAGCGCCGATAAATCCGTCATCGTTTGATGAAACATTAGATGATGCAATAGCAACATCTGCAGTATCAAGTGCGCCCTTTGCAAGTTCAACAATTGTTGACAAAGCATTGTTTGTATTTCCTTCAACTACAGAACCAAGATCAAGACTTCCTGTGATAGCTGAAAGAATATCTTCGATGGATGAAGAACTTTCAGTTGAGTTTGTAACTGAGTTGATAAGATCTGTCAAATCTGATGTGTCGATAGCACCGGCATTCTCTGCAGCATCTTTAACAGCACCAATAATTGAGTCAGCATCAACGTCTGTAATTGATGAAGCGAGAGCATCATCCTCTACATCTGCCTTAGCGATGTCTTTTACAACATCGATAACTGTTGAAACATCAACACCACCGAGAAGATTTGAAACATCGTCCTTTGAGAGCTCTGAGCCAAGAAGTGCAGAAACAGCATTTACTGCATTTGTCACTTCACTGCTTGCTGTTGATGTAATCACAAATGTTGAAACAGCAAGTGCGAGTACAAGAACAAGAGCAATAACCTTTACAAAATTCTTGCGCATAAAGGGTTCCTCCTAAAATAAATACATATATAACAGCGATGATTTTACTTGTGGATTATTAACAAAATATGAACAAATTAACAATTTGGAAAAGATTGGGCTTTTGCCTAAATTGGCGTAAAAAACACAAAAACCCTTGTGCACTATACACAAGGGTTTTTTAAATGATGTCGAGTACTGTTCATTAAAGTTTGTAATCTCCACGCTTGAAAGCATCCATTCTCGTTTTACGTTCCCGCCTATTTGCTTTAGATGCATAAGAGAGCAAGATAAGCTTTTTATCGTTTGACTTTCTAAAACGTAATTGCTTTTTATAATTGGTGTCGTTTCCCGTCGCCTGGCCTAAGAAATATGTTGTTTTGAGATCACTTGCATAAGCATAATCAAATGCCTTTGGAAAATACGAACAGTATATCTTTTTATTTTCAAGTTTTGGCAACAGTTTTTCAAGTGTTGCAACATATTCATTCAACGGCAAAGCAAATGGGAATAGTTGGAATCCAAGAGGAGATATTACATCACCTACAATAGCAAGTTTATTTTCCTCATCGATAAAGCATAGACTGCCTCTTGTGTGAGATGGAGCTAAGATGACTTTAACCGTTCGACCACCAAGGTCAAAGCCTTTTTCAATTTCAGAGGATGTCAAAGCAACAAAGTTTGGCTTGTTGATAACATCTTTTCCAATTTTTCCTGTATGTTTTAAAAGATGTCTAGATATGAAATTATAGACTTTTGCAGATTCCTTATCCGACTTACTAATTTTTACATTTTCAAACTGTCCAGCTCCGCCTGTAGCATCAAAATGCGCATGTGTACAAGCTACTGTAAGTGGCTTATCTGTAAGTTTTGCGACCTCACTCTTTAAATCGCCTAATCCTACACCAGTATCGACAAGTAAAGCACTTTTCTTTCCAACAAAAAGAAAGGACTGGAACACAAAATCAGTAGTGATTCTATATGTATCATCAGCCAGTTTTTCAACCTTCTGTGAGATGAAAAGTTTATCCTTGACCTTATTTCTAAGCCACTGTGAATAATATACTTTTTTAAGAGCACTAAGAGCTGCTGTTTTAGTGCTCTTTTTTGCTTTGCTCTTCGCAGAATTCAGCCAAGGTATTTCTGGCCAGTCAGCATTTGCCCACTGACGATCATCTGTAATCTTTGGTAGTCTCATTAAAACTCCTCATTGATAGGCATTGTAGCCCTTGCATTTAAATCGAGCCCTGCTCTAGAACCCGATATGAATTCATAATATCCCTGGGCGCCGACCATAGCGGCGTTGTCACCACATAGTTTAAGGTCCGGCATAAAGAGTTCTATGCCATGAGCGTCGCAACATTTTTTCATTTCTCTGCGAAGCACAGAGTTTGCCGACACGCCACCAGCAAGAACTATCTTATCATACTTAAACTCAAGCGCTGCTCTCTCTGTATTTTCAACAAGAGAGCGTACAACTGCTGCTATTACAGAAGCGCCCATATCCTCAACGGATACGCTCTCCCCTTTTTGTTCGCAGTTGTGAACTGTATTAATAACAAATGTCTTAAGTCCTGAAAAACTAAAATCATAAGGAGCCCCTTCAATTCTTGGATGAGGCATCTTGTAAGATGTAGGATCTCCGTTTGCAGCCACCCTATCAAGATTTAATCCACCAGGATATGGAAGTCCTAAGGTTCGTGCAGACTTATCCATGCACTCTCCTGCAGCGTCATCTCGTGTACAGCCGATAATGTTATAGTCAGTATAAGATTTAACCTCTACGAGATGGGTGTGACCACCGGAAACAACAAGTGCAAGGAAAGGTGGTTTGAGTTCCTCTGTTGTAATATAGTTTGAAGCAATATGTGAGCGAAGGTGATGTACAGGTACAAGTGGCTTATTGTACTTGAGGGACAAGCCCTTTGCAAAATTGACTCCTACGAGCAAAGCACCAATGAGACCAGGTGCTGCAGTTACAGCTATTGCATCAATATCGTCCATAGTGCAGCCAGCCTCTTCTAAAGCCTGTTCCGTAATTTTTGAAATGGCCTCAGTGTGTCTACGTGAGGCAATTTCAGGTACTACACCACCATAGAGTTTATGCTCCTCAACCTGCGATGCAATAACAGACGAAAGAACCTTTCTTCCGTCCTCAACAACTGCAGTCGCTGTCTCGTCGCAAGAACTCTCAATTGCCAAAATCTTCATAACGAAAATCTCCTAGTCATTATCAGAGCGTCCTCATCTGGGTCTCTATAAAACCCAGGTCTTACGCCCTCGGAAATAAAATCAAACTTTTTATATAAGTTTATTGCAGGCATATTAGAAAAGCGTACCTCAAGTGTTATAAATGAGGCGCCACTGCTCTTTGCAGTATCTACAGCCTTTTCAACAAGGGCATATCCAACACCCTGTTTTCTCTGAGACTCAGTCACAGCAACATTTGTCACAAAGCATTCATCCATAACCATATATGTTCCTATATAACCTATGGCTTTGCCGTCATCATCCACAGCAACAAAAAAATGTGAGCTTGGGCTGTTGTAATGAGCCTCAATATTTTCATATGTCCAAGGATGTGCAAAGCACTCAGTTTCAAGTGCAATAACATCCTCAATTTGTCCACGTTTTAACTGTACTATCTTCATCCTTTTGCCTCATACCAAGTCTTACCGATATGAGCATCGGACAAGAGTTTTACTTTAAGAGCACAGGCATTTTCCATCTCTTCCTTTACAATTTGAAGAGCGAGCTCCGCCTGGTCTTCACGCGCCTCAACTATGAGTTCATCATGAACCTGCATTATAAGTTTTGCATCAAGGTTTTCTTCCTCTAAACGGTTATAAACCTTGATCATAGCTATCTTGATAATATCGGCTGCAGTTCCCTGAATCGGCATATTTCGTGCAACACGTTCACCAAAAGATCTGAGCATATGATTTGATGAAGTAAGTTCAGGTAGGTATCTTCTACGCTCATAGAGAGTTTTAACATAGCCGTTTGCTTTCGCTTCATCAATAACGTTTTTCATATAAGAATCAACGCCAGAAAAATTCTTCAAATAGTTATCAATATACTCTGAAGCCTCAGCCCTTGAAACACCAATGTCCTTCGCGAGCGAAAACGCACCGATACCGTATACAATACCGAAGTTTACAGCCTTAGCTCTGCTTCGCATTACTGATGTAACATCCTCAAAAGGCACTTTGAACACTTGCGATGCAGTAACTCTATGTACATCTTCACCGCTTTCAAACGCGTAAATCATATTTGCATCATCAGCCATATGAGCAAGCACTCTAAGTTCAATTTGACTATAGTCGGCATCTATCAATGTATATCCATCTTTTGCGACAAAGAATTTTCGAAGTTCAGAACCCAGTGGTTTTCTAACAGGGATATTTTGAAGATTTGGTTCTGTAGAAGAAATTCGTCCAGTTCTAGTCTCAGTTTGATTGAGCGTTGAATGAATTCTCCCATCCTCTGCAATGCATGCCACAAGACCATCACAGTATGTGGATTTAAGTTTTGCAACCATTCTATACTCGAGAATATCAGCTACAACTGGATAATCATTTGCAAGTTCTTCAAGTACATCTGCTGAAGTTGAGTAGCCACTCTTTGTTTTCTTCTTTGCAGGGATACCAAGTTTTTCAAAAAGTGCTTCACCAAGTTGCTTTGGAGAATTTAAATTAAATTCAAATCCACACTCCGAGAAAATTTTCTTGCTAATCCCATCGACTTTTTCACCAATTATCTCACCATATTCGACAAGACCCTGCTTGTCGATAAAGAAACCAGTTTTTTCCATAGAGGCCAAAACTTCAGCAAGTGAGATTTCAAGTGCAAGCAAGTCAGCTTGATTGTTATTGTCTATCTGTGCCATAAGTTTTGACACCAGTACTGCGAATGAACCAGCGCCATACTCTAAAAGAAGTCGTGAGAGCGAATAATCATTCGCCGAAGGGTTTAAGATGTATGCGGCAAGAGCAGCATCAAAAACTATACCTAAAACTTTAAAATCATTCTTAAATCCGAAGGCATAAACGCTCTTCGAATCCGAGACATATTTCTTTATTCTACGGTCTTTGAGGGCATCCCTTAGCCCATCAAGAACTGAGTCAGATGTATCTAAAATATAGAGATTTCCGTCGTCAGTAAAGTAATATTCCTTTACAGGCTCGACACTTTCAGCAGTTTCATCCTTCTTTTCTTCAGTAACTACGTTGTCTGCAGCATCTCTAAGCCCGAGCTGATCTATCATTTTAAACATCTCAAGAGATGCAAGCATACGCGATGCTGCAGTAGGATCACCCACGCCAATTCTATAATCCTCAAGGTTCGTACTAATTGGTGTCTCAAGACAGATTGTACCAAGTGTGCGAGAAAGATATGCATTATCCTTATCATTTTGAAGTTTCTGCTTTACACCAGGTTTGATATCAAGTGTCTCTAAGTTCTCATAGATATTGTCTATGTCGCCAAAACGCTGAATGAGATCCTGCGCAGTCTTTTCACCCACACCAGAAACACCAGGGATACAGTCAGATGAATCACCCTGAAGAGCCTTAATATCAATCATCTGCTTTGGTGTTACACCGTATTTCTCTTTGATATATTCTGGAGTACAGCGGGTTGTAACAGTCTTACCCATTTTTGTTGATGGGAGAATAACGGTTACGTTGTCTTTGATAAGTTGAAAACTGTCGCGGTCGCCTGTCAAAAGATAACACTCGTCGTCCGCGCCACAAGATACAGACAACGTACCAAGTATGTCATCCGCCTCATATCCAGAGAGTTCAACACATTTTACGCCAAGTAGCGGAATCAATTCTTTCAAAACAGGCATCTGTTCTGCAAGTTCATCTGGCATTCCGTGACGGTTTGCTTTATATCCGTCATACATCTTATGCCTAAAGGTTGGATCTTTTAGGTCAAATGCTACCGCCATGGCATCCGGTTCAATTTCCGACTTAATTTTTGAGACAATTGAGAGAAAGCCGAAGATACCATTTGTAAACCTACCATCCTTAGTGGTAAGCAACTTTATACCGTAGAAAGCACGGTTGATTATGCTGTTTCCGTCAACTACAAGTAACTTCATAATATCCCTCCAAAATTAACAACTAATTTTATCATATTGTAGCCATAT
>JAGHSI010000095.1 GCA_018065925.1 Candidatus Limimonas coprohippi | reverse complement strand
TGACTATTAAAAAAGAACAACTACTTTTAAAAATTTTATTGCACATTTATTATTCTCGGTATTATAATAAAATCGATTATTTACAAAATTGTGGAAAAGTGTATTTTCTGAAATTGTAGGGGATATTTTGATGGAGACTGTATCTGCATTTTTTAAAGCATTGCCTGATACTTTGGGTACTCTTGAGCTTGACGATGTTTTTGTAGTCGTTTTTGTTGCTCTCATTGTCTTAGCTCTCCTTCTTGGCTATGTTCTTGGCAGACGCGTTACAAGCGAGGAAGAGAAAGCGAAAAAGAAAAAAGCTAAAATAGACAAAAAGCTTGAAAGAGAGAAGGCACAAGAAACTAAAACAAAGAAAAAGAAAGACTCTAGACATGAAAAAGTAGAGGATAAAAAATCTGACGTCAAATGGGTTGACGACTCGGATCTTAACTATGTCCCATCAGCAATGCCAATAATTCCTGAAGAAAGCGCTAGCATCTTTATTCCACAAAGTAGTGAAAAAGCACCTGCTGCTCCAGTTGTTGCTTCAAAGCGTAAGCCTGCTCCAGCTCGAAATACAGAACCTAAAGAAAAACCTTTGGAGAAAAGGCCTCCACAGCATGCAAAGAAAAAGAAGGGTATTTTTGCAAAGGAAATTGACGAATCAAAGCCGGTAGAGTCTGAGGAATTAACAACTCCTAAGGAATTAGTAGTAGAAAAGCCAACAGAGCCAGAGATGACTCCTGTTACTACTCCAGCTACTCCAGAAGAAATGGCTGCGCGTCTTGCTGCTCTTGGTATTACTGATGAAAAACCAGTTGTATCTATTGGTGCTGAGGAGACGGAGACTCCAGAAACTGAGGTGGGAAAGGTTGAACTTTCAGTTCAGCCAAGTATTGCTGTTTCAGAGGAAGAGCGAGAGCCGAAGGAGGCGGAGGCAGCATTGCCTACACCGGTGGCTGCGCCTTTTGATCCTCTAGAGGAGACAAAACGTCTCAATGCAGATGCTGCCAAAAAACGTGTTACTGTTAAAAAAGAAATAGAGTCATCTGCCGATGACGTTCAACTTTCATCTCGCCAGAAAAAGAAACTCCAGCGAGATCAGGAAGAGGCAGAAAGAGAGGCAGAGGCAAAGAAGGAAAAGAAGGGATCATTTTCATTCTTTGCAAAGAAGAAAGAGGAGGAAACTGTCCAAGAAGTTGAAGACAACTTTGAAGGTTGGCAGGAAGAGATTCCAGATTCACTCGTCGGATTTGGATTTACTGCTGCTCCGGCTGTAAAGGACGAGGAAGAAAAGAAATAATAAGATTTGCAAATGCGCTTTATTAGTAGTATAATAAGGCGCATTTTGTTATTTACTGGAGAGAAAAAATTGGAGAATAGATTTAGTGAGTACGATAAGTACTTAATGGATGATGAGGGAAATGTTTCTTTTTCAAAGAAACCAGATCCTGTTCAAAAAAGAGCTCCTGTACAGTATGAAGATATTAGCAGTAACTCTAAGAAAAAGAGCAATAATAACAAGCCTTCAAAGCCTGTAAAGACTAAGAAAAACGGTGGCGACAACCTCAAAAAGGGACTTGGAGTTCTCTGTGGTGCAACAGGCGTTCTTGAGGCTCTTTGCTCGTTCATGCTTATAAAACTTAATATGCTTCCAACTGCAATTTTGGCACTTATTATTGTTGCATTTGCACTTGTTCTTTTGATTATTTGTGCCCTCATGTTCATGAAGTCAAAAAATAGATTTGGAAAGCGTAAACTTGCTGCAACTATTCTTGCAGTTATTATGATTATCTCTTGTCTTGTAGGCATATTCTTTATGTCAAAACTTCTTGGTACTCTTGACTCTGTACTCAAAGAAAATAAGATTTCAAAGGCCGATCTTGATAAGCCATTTATCGTATATTTGAGTGGATCAGATACACGTAATAATCAGCTTTCTGAAAAAACACGTTCAGACGTAAACATCCTTGCTGTGGTAAACCCAGTAACTCACGATGTTCTTCTTCTTAACACACCGCGTGACTATTATGTTGAGAATCCTAATTGTGGAAATCAGATGGACAAACTTACTCACTGCGGTCTTGGTGGCATTGAGTCAAGTATGACTGCTCTTGCTCGACTTTATGATCTTGAAAAGATTGATTATTATGGTCGAATTAACTTTACTGGTTTTGAGACACTTATTGATTCTATTGGTGGTGTTGATGTATATTCTGATGTTGCATTTACTACTGAAGCAACATCAAATGTACATATTAACAAGGGCGAGAATCACTTGAATGGTTCTGAGGCACTTGCGTTTGCGCGTGAGCGTCACGCTCTTGCAAGTGGCGATTTTGCCCGCGGCGAAAATCAGATGAAAGTAATTAAAGCTATTGTAACTAAGGTTACTTCTTCGGACGCATTGATTAGAAATTATTCTGGTATTATGAACAGTATGAGTGGTATGTTTGAGACAGATACACCAAAACTTTTGATTCAAACTGCAGTTAAGGCTCAACTTTCTGGTGGTGAAGGATGGAACATTCAATCCTTTGCTGTAACCGGTAAATCTGGAGGGGGTGTATGTGCATCATCAGGCCGAAAGTTGTCTGTTGTTTACAGGGACGAGGAGTCAATCAATCAGGCAAAGACATATATTAATCAAGTGCTTAACGGCGAAGAACTTATAATTGCTGAATAATTAAATTTGAATTAGAGAGACGAGTATACACTCGTCTCTTTTTTGCTAAAAGATGATTTTGTTATGGAGATAAAGCCATTTGATTTGCATTTGTTATGGTATTTTATTATAATTTATAGAGTCTTTATATAGGTGTTTGCTTATATCGACAAGAGAAATATTGAGGGATAAAATATGTATGATTTAATAATTGTTGGTGCTGGTCTTTATGGCGCTACTATTGCCAGAAAAGCGATGGATGCTGGAAAGAAAGTACTCGTACTTGATAAGCGTGATCATATTGCTGGAAACGTTTATACAGAAAACGTTAAAGGCATAAATGTTCATAAGTACGGTGCTCATATTTTCCATACTAATGACAAGGAAGTTTGGGACTTTGTAAACAAGTACGCAACTTTTAATAGATTTACAAATAGCCCTGTTGCAAATTATAGGGGTGAACTCTTTAGCCTTCCTTTTAATATGTACACATTTAATAAGATGTGGGGAGTTGTAACTCCAGAAGAGGCTCAGGCAAAGATTGAGGAACAGCGCAAAGCTGCCGGTATTACTGAACCAAAGAACCTTGAGGAGCAGGCAATTTCTCTTGTAGGTACAGACATCTATGAAAAACTCATCAAAGGCTATACTGAAAAGCAGTGGGGAAGGCCATGTAATGAACTTCCATCATTCATTATCAAGCGTCTCCCTGTACGTCTAACTTTTGACAACAACTATTTCAATGCTCTTTTCCAAGGTGTTCCAGTTGGTGGATATACAGGCCTTGTTGAGAACATGCTTAAAGGTGCAGAGATTAGACTCGGTGTTGACTATCTTGAAGATAGATATAAATGGGATGAGATGGCAGATACGGTTGTTTATACAGGCCCAATTGATGCTTATTTTGATTATAAGTTTGGACCACTTCAGTACCGCTCTGTACGTTTTGAAACTGAACTTCTCGACATTCCAAATTTCCAGGGCAATGCAGCTGTAAACTACACATCAACTGATGAGCCTTATACAAGAATTATTGAGCATAAGTGGTTCGAATTCGGCAAGGATGCTGAGGGTAACGATATTCCTTGTACAGTAATCTCAAAGGAATATTCATCAGAGTGGAAACTCGGCGATGAGCCATATTATCCAGTAAATGATGAAAAGAATGGTGCTCTTTACGAGCAATATAAAGAACTCACAAAGGATTGCTCCGTTGTTTTCGGTGGTCGTCTTGGTGAGTATAAATATTATGATATGGATCAAGTAATAGCTGCTGCACTCAAGAAGGCAGAGGAGATAATATGACAATTATTGTAACTGGTGGAGCGGGCTTTATAGGCTCAAACTTCATCTTCCACATGCTTAAAAAATATCCAGAATACAGAATCGTATGTTTGGATAAACTCACATATGCAGGCAATTTAAAAACTTTGGATTCTGTTAAGGATAATAAGAATTTTAGGTTTGTAAAGGCAGATATTTGTGATGAGGAAGAGGTTAACAAGCTCTTCGAAGAAGAGAAGCCAAATGTTATTGTTAACTTTGCCGCCGAGTCACATGTGGACCGTTCGATAGAAGATCCTAATATTTTTCTTCAGACAAATATTATGGGTACAGCAACTCTTATGAATGCCTGCCTTAAGTATGGAATTGATAGATATCATCAAGTATCAACAGATGAGGTTTATGGCGACCTTCCGCTTGATAGGCCTGATCTTTTCTTTACAGAGGAGACACCGATTCATACATCAAGCCCTTATAGTTCCTCAAAGGCAAGTGCGGATCTTTTGGTTCTTGCTTATCATAGAACTTATGGACTTCCTGTCACTATTAGTCGTTGCTCAAATAACTATGGCCCGTATCATTTCCCAGAGAAACTCATTCCGCTTATGATAGCAAATGCGCTAAATGATAAGCCTCTCCCTGTTTATGGCGAGGGTATCAATGTCCGCGATTGGCTCTATGTTGAGGATCATTGTAAGGCAATTGATCTCATCATCCATAAAGGAAGAGTTGGCGAGGTATATAATGTTGGTGGTCATAATGAGATGAGAAACATCGATATTGTCAAACTCATCTGCAAGGAACTTGATAAGCCAGAATCGCTTATTACATATGTAACTGATCGTAAAGGCCATGACATGCGTTATGCTATAGATCCAACTAAAATTCATAATGAACTTGGTTGGCTCCCAGAGACTAAATTTGAAGATGGCATAAAGAAGACTATTCAGTGGTATCTTGATAATAAGTCTTGGTGGGAAGAAATCATCTCGGGTGAGTATCAAAATTACTACGAAAAGATGTACGGAAACAGATAATAAAAAGGGGCAACTCAAGTTGTCCCCTTTTTTCATTATTTTACTTGTTTAAGTATCTTTTTAGCTGAAAACTATAACTATTATAC
>JAGHSI010000086.1 GCA_018065925.1 Candidatus Limimonas coprohippi | reverse complement strand
CGTGAGAGACAGGGTATATTTGAAGAGCTGATTTTCATAATTGCTCAGCGTAATATGCTGGCAACTCAAAATCAGAAGAAAACCTTCTCAAAGGTTAGTACATTGGGATATTCAATATTAGCTATACTTTATGCTATTACTAGATTTGCAACAAGAAATCTTGAAGACGTACCAATATGGATTTATTTATTGTTCCTTGCTTTTATTGTAATTTTTATTGTTGCGAAGCTCATAGAGAAATCAAAAGTAAAAAAGACAAAAAGGACTGAAGAGGAAGAACGAATTGAAGAGATTGAAAAGAAACAACGGAGGAAATCTTTCTTAAGTGTTTTTCCTGTTCATCATGTTATGGAGGTAAGATATTACTCGCGTCTTACTTTGATGGCTTGGATGACCCTGTTCTCTTTGGGCTTTTTGCAGGTGATGCTTGAATATGAAGACGATTTGTCGGTAGTTTTGGCATTCTGTACTTTCTCACTTTCTTTGGTGGTTCTTGCTATTTGTTTTTTAACAAATTTGATATCATTTTTAAGACATAAGATTTCAAAAATTCCAGTCTGCTTTTTGCCATTAACTGATGAGGAAAGAAAAGCTAAAAATAAGCTATTTAGAGCGCTAATTGGAATTAGCATAGGTCTTATTGTTATAGCTTTTATTTGAACATAATTTCAATGAACTTATAGTCAAAATGCACACAAAGGTGTCCGCTTTTTTTACGAGGCACCTTTATGTTTTTTATTGTTTACCCTACTTTAAAGTAGTAAAATGTTAGACGGTAAGTTTATCGAGGTAAAACTCGAAAAATTTCGGAGAAAATTCAATAAAGGGGGTTGAGTTTGATGCAGACTTTACTTGTTTACAAAGAGTCTTATTCAGAACTCACAAAAGCGTCATTGGCAGTTCTTAGAAACCCAGACGCGACCATGCAATGGTACATAATCCCAATTCTTCTCATCTTTATCTATATCGTAAGCAAAGAGCTTAGCGAAGGCCACGTTCAGGCAGTTCTCGCTGGTGCAGCACTTTGGCTTGTAGATATTTGGAACGAGATTTGGAATTCGTACATTTGCGCAGTATCAGGACATGCTCCCGTATGGGGTACACCTCCAGGATCGGTTGAAGGTGTAGGCCTTGCAGGACAGAGCTCAGCATTTGATATCCTTATTGGATACAATATTGAGATCTCATTCATGTTCTTTATCATGGGTATTGCTTCATGTCTTATGCTTCCAAAGGATAAGAAAGCTAAGATCCTTGGTATCAACAACCGTGTTTTCTTTGCTCTTGTAATGACAACACTTTGCGTATGTGTTGAGTGCTTCCTCAACTATGCAAATGTTCTCACATGGGAATGGTCATTCTGGCAGAGAAGCTGCCCTTGGGTTCTTTGGATCATTGGTTATCTTCCATTCTTCTCAGCAGCATATTACACATATGACCGTCCAACAGTTAAAAAGTCATTTAAGACAGTTGGCTGCCTCGCAGCACTTGATATTGTTGGTATTATTGTAGGTATATGCCTCAATTGGATTTAAGGAGGATTTAAAATGAGCGTTATTTTAAATATTGCTGACTATGCTGGCGCTTTATGGATCCTCATCGGTGCTACAGTTATCGATCTTACAATTGTCGGTGTAGCTTTTAAGGACTTCCTTTCAAAGGGCGAAAAGTCAGAAGAAGAAAAGAAAGATTAATTAACAGTACTAGGAGGTACTAATAATATGCTTATGTCTATACTTTGGGGACCACAGACAGCTGACGAAATTACAGCAGCTAAAGGTGTGGTAGATGCTACTTTCGAGTTTATGCGCAACTCACGTCTTGCTAATTTTGATTGGACATTTATTGCTCTCTTTGCATTTGTTGTAGTTGGCTTCTATGTTCCACGTATTAGAGACAAGAAATGGGATTCAATCGGTGCGGCTCTTGGCCTTTATGGTATCCATTGGCTCTGTGAGATTACAAACGCTATCGTTGCTCACTTTGCTGGCTATGGTATGTGGCACGTAACACCAGAGAGTTCAACATTCATTCTTCTCATCGGTGTTTCATGGGAACTCTCAATGATGTTCTCAGTTGCTGGTTTCACAATGGATATGATGCCAGAGGATAAGAATGCTAAGATATTCGGTATTAATAACCGTGTATTCTACTGCATCTCTACTGCTCTTGGATTCTCACTCTTTGAGATCTTCCTTGCACAGACTCCATCATTCCAGTGGGTATATCCATTCTGGGGTGCTATTCCAGTATTTATCACTGTATACATTCCTTTCTTTGTTGCTGCCGTTCTTGGCCATGACTTACAGGGAAAGAAGAAGAAAATTTTCCTCGGCGCTATTTGGGGCCAGGTTGCATTCTTCCTTATTCTTGGTAGCATTCTCGGTTGGTACATCTAATCATAAATTACAAGAGGCATCCAGAAATGGATGCCTTTTTTATTATTCTTTTTTATTGGATTTTGGTGTAAAATAAATTCATATTTTATGAAACGAGGCATAGATTATGAAATATGCATTTGTCGGTGGCTATGTTCTAAATGGCCACGAAGATATGAGGCCAGTGGAGGGACTTGCCGTTTTAGTTGCTGATGATAAGATTGAGAAGATTGCATCTTCTGGGGAACTTGACCTTACTGGATATGAAATCGTTGATATAAAAGGAAAATATTTGATGCCGGGACTTGTAAATCCCCATGTGCATTTGGC
>JAGHSI010000037.1 GCA_018065925.1 Candidatus Limimonas coprohippi | reverse complement strand
TAGTATAAAAATAAAGCTCCCGAATTTTGGGAGCTTTTATTTTTATACTTTGCTTTTGTTTAAGCCTGTTTTGAATACTTGAGTGTGTAGATAACTCTCATGATTGTTCTATCAACGATAGAGAGTGGGGAGTCTGCAAGTGAGAGTTTGCAGTACATTTCTGCTTTGCATTCTTTTTCAAGTACTTTCTTTACACCTTCAAGATCGAAGAGGGTGTTGCCTGTACAGAGAGCACCCTGACCTTTTACAAGTACAGCATTGCGACCTTTTGAAGCCTTACCGATTTCAATAGCATCTGTTCTGTAACTTGTCTTTGCCCAATTCTTGCACTTAACATCTACGCCAGCAATCTGAGCGAAGTCATCAAGATGAGGAATCATTGTCTGGCCAGCCTTAGAAAGAGCAAGAACGTCCTTCTCAGCGTACTGATCAATGAATTTAACATCTGAGTTTCTGTAAATTGCAGCGTGAATCTGAGCGGCGCGAGGGCCTATACCGATGTATGGGCAACCTGAAGTGATATTGCAAGTGTATGTAGCGCCGTCCTTCATTACAAGTTCGAAACTCTCGTCAGTGAGTTTCTTACTGCTACCAAGATCTTCAAGAGCGCCGCAAGGTGTTGCAAAACGGCTCTCAAAAGCTTTGTAAAGAAATCTGGCACCGTTAAGTCCAGTAGTGAACTTAACGAGTCTAGAGAGTTCTTTACCACAGATCTTTTCGAGCTTCTCGGCAACGTCGAAAGCTTCGTCGTAGTCGGCACCGAGGCAAAGCGCACCGTGGTGCTTCATAATGATAGCTTTATCATTTGGGTTTGCCTCGACAGCGGCTGCGACAGCCTTACGGAGTTTATCTGTTGAAGGCATGCCGTAGTCGGCAACAGGAATGCCTGCAATCTTTCTACCGATAGGAGAGAGGGCAGAAGCATTTACCTGGTGTGTGTGAATAACGAAGTTGACATCAGGGCGAAGTCTATAAGCGTCAGCATGAACACCTTTTTCTGAAGATGGCTTGATGTCACCCTCATATTCGCAGTCTTCAATGTTAACAACAACGAGATCTTTTGGCTCTAATGTTTCATAAGCACGTCCACTTGGAGTGATTACAAACTGTGTGTCTGAAATACGTGCGGATACGTTACCCCAAGTTCTAGCAATAAGGCCAGTTTCAACAAGTTTTTTACCTGCTTCTACGACGAGAGCCTTTGCTTCATTAATTTCATATGCCATGAGTTTACCTCTTATTTCTTCTTAGCTGTTGGAATGAGCTCGCACTGTGAAAGAACCTTATCAAAGCGAGCAATACAGTCGTCAATCATTTCTGGTGTATAAGCTGCTGATGTGTAGAGACGTGAACCAGCAAGAGTAACAAGACCTTCTGCCATATAAGCAGCACCCATGTTCTGCATCTCAATCTGACGGATACCTGTCTGATCAAGAATTGAAGGGATCTGCCATGCCTTCTTGAGGTCAATAGCGAACTGCATTGTGCCAACTGTATCAAGGTGACAAACAGAACCAACGTTGAATGCAACGAATGGGAGATTATACTTCTTAATGCTCTCCTGGATACCCTTTGTGAGACGGTCACCCATCTGACCAGCTACCTGGCAAGCGTTTCTCTTTTCAATTTCGCAAATAGCTGTGTAACCGGCAACGCAAGAGATAGGTGTTGCTGCCATTGTACCACCGCACATTGCCTTCTTAACCTTCTTACCTGAAGCGTCAAGACCAGCACCGAGGTGCTTCATTACATCTTTATGACCGCCGATACCGCCGGCACCTGGATAACCACCAGCGATAACCTTACCGAAGATTGTAAGGTCTGGGTCGATTCCGTAGTAACCCTGAGCACCAGAGAGACCGATACGGAAACCAGATACAACCTCATCACAGATAAGGAGTGCGCCGTACTTGTGGCAGAGAGCCTCAACGCCCTTAACGAATTCCTTTGTAACAGGACGAGTAGCTGACTCTGGACCGATTGGCTCGATGAATACGCCTGCTGTACCACCGTTGAGCTCGTTCATCTTAAGCTTTCTCTCGAGGTCTTCAAGGTCACCAGGGAAGAAGCCCTGTGTATGCTTGAATGCGTACATTGGGATACCCTTTGACTGAAGGTTCATTGTTCCTGGAACACGCATGTCCCAAGCAATCATGTCAGACCAACCGTGGTAAGCACCACCCATTTTAAGGATGTTCTTATGGCCGGTAGCAAGACGTGCAACACGCTCTGCGCACATACAAGCTTCTGTACCTGAACCGAGCATACGGAACATTTCAACTGATGGAACGCACTCAGAAATCTTCTTTGCGAGTTTCATCTCATATTCATGGAAAAGACCTGTTGAAGGACCACATGTATTGAGAAGGTCGATAACAGCGTCACGAACTACTGGGTCATTAGAACCGAGGATTGTTGGACCGCCAGCCTGAAGGAGGTCATAGTACTTGTTTCCGTCGATATCATAGAGATATGCGCCCTCAGCTTTTGTCATAACGATTGGGAATGGATGGTTGAATGCAAGGTTGTGCTGTACACCACCAGGGATGTAGTTTCTAGCCTCTTCAATCATCTTCTTTGATTTAGCACACTTCTTCTCGAAGTATTCTTCCTCATAATTCTTAAGAGCTGTTCTGTTGAGTGAATAAACAGGCTTCTTAATAAGCGCGTCAAGCTCAGCGTTTATAGCTTTAGCGTCTGGATACTCTGAAATAGCGAATCTTGTGTCCATAATTTTCCTCCAATTTAATAAAATATAGGTGGTGTGAGCGACTGCTCACGAATTTACAATAAAAGTATACCACTATTATGAGTAAAAATAAAGGGGGCACTTGTTATTGTATTTTACAAAATTTACTGTTATTATTTAGTTATAGTGAGCAACTACTCACGAAATGAGGCGTTTTATGGATAAAGTTTATCATAAAGAGGCCTTTGAGAGAGCGAGCGAGGCTTATAGAACAGCAGTACTTACTGCTGGCATTGAGGAGTTCTCTGAGCTCGGGCTTGAAAAGGCAAATATCAACATAATCGCAAAGAAGGCCGGTGTGTCTGTTGGCCTTCTCTACAAGTATTTTGATACCAAAGAGGATTTCTTTTTCACCTGCGTAGAGGATGCAATGAGAACCCTTGAAGATATAATTGAAGGTGTCGTTAATTCCAATGACAAAATACTTGTTAGAGCTGAAAAACTCATCCGAGCAATTCAAACTACATCAGGCGCTGATTCAAAATATGTAAAACTCTATAATGAGATTACAAAAGTATCTGGAAATGATGGTGCAGCAGAACTTGTTAAAAAGGTTGAGGGAATATCTGCAAAGACATACAATGAATTTATCAAACGTGCACAGGAGAGTGGAGATATCAGATCTGACTGTGATAGTGCGATGTTTGCTTTTTTCTTCGATACATTGCTTATGACTTTGCAGTTTTCATATACTTGCGATTATTATAGAGAACGTTTAAAATTGTTCTGCGGTGAGGATATTTTTGAGAACGATGACCGTATGGTTACTGAACTTCTAAAGTTCCTTGAAGCCGCATTTACATTTGAACATGATGATATTAAAAAGTTTAACAAATAGAGGGGAAAACACTTATGGGAAAGTACGTTATTGCCTATGATATTGGCACTACTGGCGTTAAGACTTGTCTCTTTGAAATCGACAAGACTATCGAACTTAAAGCTGCTGTATCACACGGCTATGAGCTTTATATCCTTGAAGATGGTGGAGCAGAGCAGGACTTTAACGAGTGGTGGCAGGCTATGGCTGAAACCACAAATGACATCTTTTCAAGCGATGAGGTAAAGGCACTTGGAGTAACACCAAACGATATTGAGGGTATCTCATTCTGCTCACAGATGCAGGGTCTTGTATGCCTTGATAAAGACTGTAATGTAATTCGCCGTCCTATGTCATATATGGACCAGAGAGCTAAAGAGGAAATTAAGAAGGGTATTGCAAACGGAATCCAGATTGCTGGTGCAAATATCTTCAAGCTTCTTCCATATCTCTATCTTACAGGTGCTGTTTCTTGCTCAGTAAAAGATCCGATTTGGAAGTACAAGTGGATTGAAGCTCATGAGCCAGAAAACTTTAAAAAGATCTATAAAATCGTTGATGTTAAGGAGTCCCTTATCGCAAAGATGACTGGTAGAATTATCATGACTCCTGACTCAGCATTTGGTCAGCTTCTCTATGACACACGTAAGGGTCATGAGGGCTGGAGTAAATTCGTATGCAAAATGGTAGGCGTAAACCCTGACCATCTCGCAGAAATCGTTAAATCTACAGATGTTGTTGGTGGCCTTACAGAGGCAGCAGCAAAGGATTTGGGACTCGTTCCTGGTATTCCGGTATTTGGTGGCGGTGGAGATGCATCTCTCATCGGTGTCGGTGCCGGAGCAGTTCTTCCTGGCGATACACATATCTATTCAGGCACATCTGGATGGGTTGGTACAGTAGTTGAAAAACAGACAGTTGATACCGGTGCTATGATTGCTGCTATTGTAGGTGCTCAAGAGGGTAAGTTTAACTACTTTGCTGAGCATGAAACATCTGGAAAATGTCTTGAGTGGGTAAAGAATCATCTTGCTCTTGATGAGATTGATATCTATCTTGAAAAGAAAGATGTAACTGAGTCCCCAGAGAACTTCGAAGAGGCATACACAAGCCTCTATGACTATCTCTCAAAGGTTATGGCTGAGACACCTGCAGGCTCAAATGGTGTTGTATTTACACCATGGCTTCACGGTAATCGATGCCCATTTGAGGACCCTAATGCTGCTGGTATGTTCTTCAATATTAATATTGAAACAGGCAAACGTTCTCTCATTCGTTCTGTAGTTGAGGGTGTATGCTTCCAAAATCGTTGGATGTATGAGCAGGAAGCGAAGAAGGTTCAGGTTTCTGATACTGTACGTTTTGTTGGCGGTGGTGCTCTCTCAGATGTAACATGTCAAATCCTTGCAGATGTACTTCAGAAGAAGGTTGAGACAGTTGACAGCCCACAGAATGTTGGTGCTGTTGGTGCTGCTGCAGTTATCGGTGTTGGTATCGGTGCTATTTCAAATCTTGAGGCAGTAAAGGATTTTATTCCAGCTTCTAAGACATTTGAGCCAAACCCTGAGAACAAAGAAGTTTATGACAAGAACTTTGAAGTTTTCAAGACTCTTTACAAAAATAATAAGAAGGCATTTAAAGCGTTAAATGCATGTTAAATGCATAAGGGATAGTAGATGAAAGTATTATTTGTTTGTTCTCAAAACATGTGTCGTAGTCCATACTGCGAGATGATGTTCAGAAAACTTGTAAATGAAAGTGAAATATTAAAGGATAAGGTTGAGGTTACGCGCTCGTCGGCAGTTATGACGCCGGGCACGAGCATCGACCCACTCACTGTTGAAGCGCTCGTACGCGAAGGCTTCGACAAGGAGGCGGTCGAGCTTCACTGTCCCGGCTATATGTTCCGCAAGGCCGACCGCGCTCTCTTTAATGATGCCGATATTATTATTGGCATGACAAAGTCCCATAAATATATGATTCCAATTAGGAAGTGGCGCAAGAAATTTAAGACACTATCCGAGGTGGCAATAGGGGAATACAAAGCCGTTCCGGATCCTTGGCTCCAACGAGATCCGGAAAAATATGTGGGTGAAATGAATAAAATCAAAGCCTACCTTGAAAAATACATCGAAAATTTGGAGAAAGACTTGGGAAAAGAACCAAATTTTGAATAATTATCATATGCAACTTGCAAGAAAAAACATCAAAATTCGCATTTTGATGTTTTTTCTTTTGACCTTTTATATATAAGAATATATAAT
>JAGHSI010000023.1 GCA_018065925.1 Candidatus Limimonas coprohippi | reverse complement strand
ATTACATACGATTAAAATAGATAAATAACGCAACAATTATAATACAAGAGCCGTGCTTTTGCAATAAAAAGCACGGCTCGTATTCACCTTATTATCAGTTGTTTTTTGGGTTAACAATATCACGCCAATCGAGGTCTCCACGTGCAAGTGAGTGAATTAAAGCCTCAGCTGTTGCGATATTTGTTGCAACTGGAATGTTATGTACATTACAAAGTCTTAAAAGATTAGCTTCGTTTGGCTCATTTGGCTTTGGATTAAGTGGATCACCAAACATTAAAAGAAGGTCGATCTCATTACAAGCAATACGAGATGCAATCTGCTGCTCACCGCCCTGAGCTCCACTTAAAAACTTCTGAATTTCAAGGCCTGTTGCCTCAGAAACTATCTTACCTGTTGTACCTGTTGCACAAAGTGTGTGCTTTGACAAAATACCGCAGTAAGCGATACAGAACTGTGTCATAAGCTCCTTTTTAACGTCATGTGCAATAAGTGCTATATTCATGGACTTTGCCCCCTAAAACCTTTTCAGTACAGTACATTTTAACACAAATGTAAGTTTTGGGCAATAGATTTTTGTAAGTTATTACCAAAAAAGTGCCCGGCTTTTACCGAGCACTAGATATAGTTAGATTTTAAGTGGAATATACTCTCCATTGAGCCTCTTAATCACTCTTTCCATCGCTTTTATGCTCTTTGTATTCGGATCAACAAGTTCACCATTTAGCATTGAAACAACAAGCGATTTGTCCTCTGGAATTACACCGATAAGTTGTACGCCGGTTGCATCAATAACCTCGTCAAGATTAAGTGCTCGACCGGAAGAAGTGATTCCTTTTTGAAAACGGTTTATAAGAAGTCTTACCTCTTTGCCGGCGGCATCGGCCTTTGCGGCCGCAACACTTGCACTTCTTACACAGACATTGTCTGGTGTAGTAACGATAAGTGCAAGATCCGATACCGCAAGGCAAGCATCAAAAACTTCACCCACACCGGCAGGACAGTCAAGAATGATATAATCAAAATCTCGCTCATATATTCTGAGAAGTTTTTCCATCTTCTCTGCTGTTATGTCTACTTCACACGTAGGAGCGGCGAGAAGTTTTGGTCCTCCAGTTGTTATCATAGCGGATCTTGCATCCACATTGCCCTCAATAACATCGTACCAATCATAAAGTACAAGGCTGCTTACAGACAACATAATATCAAGTGTGCGAAGGCAAACATCACAATCAACCATTAAAACGTTGTAGCCCTCTGCACAAAGAATTTTTGCAAATGCAGTTGAAAGGGTTGATTTTCCTACTCCGCCCTTGCCAGATGTGAAAAGAACTTTTTTTGCTCCAAAAGTTGACATGGACCTTTACCTCCTATCTTAAGAATGTATTATACTGCTGAACAGACTTTAATGTCTTTTCCGAGAAATAATAATCATAAATGTCCGCAGCAATCGTAGCTGTCATAGCACCTGTATTAGCAGTTTCCACTACAAGTGCAATAGCAATTTCAGGATTATCATAAGGCGCATATGTGATAAGGAAACCGTTGTTACCTTCAACCAAAACGCCATCGTATTTTTTCTTTACTTCAGATGTACCAGTCTTAGCAGCAGCTTTTACTGGCAAACCTGAAAAAGCAGATTTACAGAAACCCTCATTTGCTACCTTATACATACCCTTTTGAACAAGTTTCAAGTTAGACTTACTAATTCCAAGATCCTGTGCTACAACAGGATCCTTCTTAAGAATTGTCTCTGAATAATCATATGACATGACAGACTTAATGAAATGAGGGATATAACGAGTGCCGCCATTTGCTATTGTCGCACAGTAATTTGCCATCTGAAGAATTGTAAACTGATGGTCCGACTGACCAATTGAAGCCTGTACAGTATCACCAGGATGCCATGTTCCACCCTGTGACTCTCTATACTCTTTACCGGCAAGAATGCCTTGTGCTTCCTGAATTTCGACACCAGTTTTTGAACCGAGACCAAAAGCAGATGCCCATTTATCAATCTTATCAATACCAAGAAGTCTACCCGTCTCATAAAAGAAACCATTACAAGATTTGTTGATGGCTTCTGTTACATTTACTTCACCATGAGCCACACGGTTTGCACAACCAAATTCTACATCCGAGAAGTATCTGTAATAACCGTCGCATTCCCATGTAAATTCTGAATCTATAATATTCTCTTCGAGTCCTGCGATAGCAACGCAAGGCTTAAAAGTTGAACCCGGCTCATATGTACTCATTGTCGCACGATTCCAAAGTGGAGAACCAATTTTATCATCAACCCATGCATCATAATTCTCTTCCCATGTAGAGTTGTCATAGGAAGGGTAGGTTGCACATGCTAAGATTTCCCCAGTGTTTACGCTCTGAACTACTACGGCAGCAGCTGCTGCTCCAGGAGGAAGATCTGTTACAACAGTAAGTGAATTAACTCGTCGCTCAAGAGCATGCTGGGCTACCTTTTGAAGGCCTGGATCGATAGTGGTAATAATAGTATTTCCCTGTTTTGGCGCAACCGTATATTCTTCAGTAGCATTACCATCAGAATCCACATATACAGTTTTTTGTCCTCTTGTTCCGCGGAGATATGACTCCATTGCAGATTCAAGTCCGCCACTACCAACCTGGTCGTTCATAGAATAACCGTTGCGTTTGATAGCAGCAATCTCTTCGTCAGAAGCACCTTCAGCTTTAGCCTTTTCAATCGCTGCCTCAGTCTCTTCTTTTCCGGCCTTATACTGCTCAGCAGAGATCTTTGCAACACGACCAATTATATGTGGCGCTATAGTTCCATCTGTATATTCACGATAAGGAACAATCAAATTTTCAACGCCACGATAAAACGAACCGTTTTCCATAATTATTGAAACAAGTTCCATACCTACATCTTCTGCAAAGGTATAAGGCATAGATGTTGAAAATCCAAGTTTCTTCATCTCGGCGCAAACAGCAGCAATTTTTCTTGCATCTTCCTTTGAATAATCTTCCAACTCATAGCGCTTTATAAGCGCAGTCATGCAGTTGTCAGCAGTAGCATAGCTATTCAAATTAAGCATCTCTGGAGATTTAAGCCAGTCAATATAGTCCTGGATATCCTCGTCCTCATCATCTTTTACATAGGAATATGAGCCGTCCGAATTTACAACAATTGGCAAATTGTCAATATGATCCTGTCCATAAGAATCACAGAGGTGAATAAGAGAGAGAATAAGTTCATCTCGTTCTTTTAAATCCGTTGGAAAATATGCATAATTAAAAACCAAAGAATTTCCCTGCTTGTTTGTTACAAGCGAACCACCGTTTCGGTCAAGAATCTCACCACGAGCAGCCTCCACAGTTACTGTATATGCAGTTACTGTGTTTTTCTGATAGGCATCAGCTTTTACAAGTTGAACCTTTATAAGAGTGCCAGCGAAGAATACAAAAACAAGTGCAAAAAGAGCAAAGAGAATACGACTTCTTCTCTGCGCTGGAAATTGTTGTCTGTACATGCTGACACCTCCTTTTTATAAGCTACTCCTTAATCTTTCTCAAGAGTGCTCTCAAAGCAATATAGAAAATAGGAACAAATATTAACGTATAAATTGTAGATGGCAAATAGAAAGTAAAGAGTGTTAAGAATCCACCTTTTGCGCCACTACAAACTACAAAAAAGAACCAATGAAGTAATGAATAAAGAACAACAGCTGTGCCTCCAAGCAAAGCGGCTGTTGAAAGATTGTTTCTCATAAGATAGCTTATGAGAAGGCTCGTGGCCGTCGCAAAAATCGCGAGTATGAGCGCATTGTAGCCATCGCCCCTAGCGATGGTCGCGTCCCACAAGACGCCTGCAAGCGCTCCCATCAGCGCCGCCACGAAGCTCGTTTCAAACATTCCCAAACATGTAATAAGAGGAACTAAAAGAAATGCATGTGAACCAAAAATACTCGGCATCAAATGTGGTGTGTTTTGAAGAAGCGCCACAAGGATAATAGCAACTATAAAAATCGCTCTTCTAAGGTAAAGCGCTCTTTTCTTTTTTGACAATTTCTTCATCATGACACGGTCACACCCTGTCCTTCGAAGTTGGTTATAACGAGAACGTTCTCGATGTCTTTAATGCTAACTGTCGGCTCGATTACAAGGTAAGATGAAATTGTATGGTCGTCATCTTTTACCTCTTTTACTGTACCAATGATAAGATCACGTGGGAAAACACCACCGACACCAGTGGAGCATACAACGCCTCCTGCAGTTACGGATGTTGTTCGACTAAGACCTGCCACCTTGATATAACCAGTTTCAGACATTAATGTTGTATTTGAAACATATCCAGTTTCTCGAGTTCTAACCTCGTAAGCACTTACCGAAACTTTAGGATCGAGAATTGTTGATACTACGCAATATGTATCGGCAACCTTTTTAACTATACCGACAAGTTGTCCCTCGCCACAGATGACTGGGTCATCAACTGATATACCGTCTTTTGAACCTTTGCTCAAGGTGAAACTTGTGTAGACATCAGCTGCATCTCTTCCAATTACTGTTGCATAGACAAATTCAAAGTCAGGGTTTTTCTCTTTTACGCCAAGAGCGTTTTGGTAAAGCTCATTTTGTTGCTTTATCTGTTCATAATCAGCGAGTTCTTTTTGATATCCAGCAATCTGCTTCTTTAAGCCCTTGATCTCTTCCTCATATTTTGCTTTGGATCGAAGACCCCCACCGAGGCCAGAAAGTCCATTTCCAATGCTTGAAGAAACATGAGAAAAAGGCTCTGTCACTGCACCGATTACAGATGACAAAGGAGAACTTCCTTTTTTACTAGCTGCTGCAAAAATCAAAAGAACAAAGAGAATTGCGACAAATGCAACTATTATTTTAAACCATGTACTTTTTACAAATCTGTTCAAATGAACACCGCCTAAATAAATACCAAAAGGGGCTTCATAATGAAAGCCCCCAATTTTTAATCATAATTACTTGTGCTTGATGCACCAAGCAAATCGTTTTCAAGACATGCGCCTGTACCATTTACTACACAATCAAGTGGATTATCAGCAACTCTTACAGGCATACCCGTCTCAATAGAGATAAGTTTATCAAGTCCACGAAGAAGTGCGCCACCACCAGTAAGCATGATACCCTGATTAATAATATCAGCTGCAAGCTCTGGTGGAGTTTTTTCAAGACTTGTTCTAATACAATCAAGAACTAAATTAATATTATCGGCAAGGGCCTCTCGAATTTCCTCAGATGTTATCTCAACATTCTTTGGAAGTCCGTCAACAAGGTTTCTACCCTTAACGTCGATTGCGCCTTCACCCTCATATGGATAAGCAGAGCCAATCTTAATTTTGATATCCTCTGCTGTACGCTCACCGATTAATAGATTATGTTTTCTTTTGATATACGCGATAATCGCATCATCAAAGCTATCGCCTGCTGAACGAGCAGAACAAGATGTTACGATATCTCCAAGTGAAATAACAGCAACTTCAGCAGTACCACCACCGAGATCAACAACCATAGAACCCGTAGCCTCTGATACTGGAAGGCCAGCACCAATAGCTGCAGCCATTGGCTCCTCAATAAGTGAAACTTGCTTTGCACCGGCAGAACGCGCTGCATCATGTACAGCTCTACGCTCAACCTCTGTTACTCCTGAAGGAATGCAAATCATAACTCGTGCCTTTGTGAGTGGAGAAGAGCTCATAGCTCTCTTAATGAACTCCTTAAGCATGTCAGCACAAATATCAAAGTCTGCAATTACGCCATCCTTAAGAGGGCGAACAGCAGTAATAGAACCAGGTGTTCTACCGATCATTTCCTTTGCCTCTGAACCGACTGCAACAACTCTGTTAGGTGTTGAGCGGACATCAACTGCAACAACTGAAGGCTCGCGGATAACGATGCCCTTACCCTTTACAAAAACAAGGGTGTTAGCTGTGCCAAGATCGATTCCTATGTCTTGTGTAAACATAAATACGCTCCTTTTAATCGAGGCCTATATTTTTCAACTGCCTCATTACCGATGAAATTGGAAGACCGACGACATTAAAATAATCGCCATCAATTTTCTTCACAAGGAAGCAGCCCTTTCCTTGGATGCCATAAGCTCCTGCTTTGTCCATAGGCTCACCGGTTTTAATATATGCATCTATTTCTTCATCTGATAAGTCGTAAAAATAGACGTCAGTTTTTTCTACAAAAGTTTTTGTTTCACTCGCAGTTATCAAAGATACCGCTGTGTATACTTGATGAGTATCACCAGATAATCTCTTTAACATGCGATGTGCGTCAAGCTCATCCTTAGGTTTGAGCATGACTTCACCGTCACACACCACGATAGTATCTGCGCCCAAAACTACTGTGCTAATTTTTGATGTTTCTGGCAATGTATTAAACACTGCAGAAGCTTTACCCTTCGCAAGTTGCTTTACGCCGAGAACCGGATCTACA
Source organism: Candidatus Limimonas coprohippi (assembly GCA_018065925.1). Classification (GTDB taxonomy): domain Bacteria; phylum Bacillota; class Clostridia; order Oscillospirales; family Acutalibacteraceae; genus UBA1227. The sequence continues at coordinate 2,996 of JAGHSI010000023.1, read as the reverse complement.
GTCAAATCAACTGTTCCCTCATCAAAATCAGCGGGTGTGACCTTAAAGTCATATCCAACATTTCTAAGAATCTCTATACGCCTTGGAGATTTAGAAGCTAAAACAAGTTCCATATTCCCTCTTTAGAAACATAAGGGCATCGACATATTGTCGATGCCCCGTTTTTGCCTTAAGCATTAGTCCTCAAATTCAATTTCAAACTCGAGTTTCTCGCCACAATTTGGACACTCAACGCTTCCTTCTTCAAGGATGCCCTCATCCACACAAATAACCTCGTGGCAAGCTGGACATTCAACTTCGTAGTATTCTGGCTCTTCTTCTTTCTTTGGCTCATCATGCTTTGTGTCTGCATCAGCCTTGTGATAATCGCCACAGTCACAATCATCATCGCAACCACAATCGCAATCACAATCACAGTCGCAATCGCCATAAAGAAGTTCTTCTACCATTCCGAGATCCTCATCAACTTCGTCAAGCTGAGCAGAAACTAAATCAAGATCTGCAGCAAGATCATCCTGACCTTCAGCCAACTCTTCGAGAATGTCGATAATCGCGTTGAACATCTTTGTTTCAGATTTCTCTGAATTTAAGTTAAGGCCTTCAATAAGACCTCTGAGATAAGCAACTCTTTCAACTGTTGTCATTTCAAGTTACCTCCATATTAAATGCGCAAATTATGCACGACCCATGTATTCACCTGTTCTTGTGTCAATCTGGATCATTTCTCCCTCATCGATGAAGAGAGGAACCTTAACCTCAGCGCCTGTCTCAAGTGTAGCTGGCTTTGTAGCGTTTGTAGCTGTATCGCCCTTGAAACCAGGGTCTGTCTGAGTTACCTGAAGTTCTACGAAGTTAGGTGGCTCTACGCCAAATACCTTGCCCTTGTAAGAAAGAACACGACAAGTCATGTTTTCCTTTACGAACTTGAAGTTGTCAGAAAGTTCTGACTCGTTAATTGGGATAAGCTCATATGACTCGAGATCCATGAAATAATAAAGATCTCCATCATTGTAAGAATATTCCATATCTTTTCTCTCAACAAAAGCTGTTGGGAACTTAGCTGTTGGGTTATAGCTCTTTTCAACTACAGCGCCTGTAATAACGTTCTTTGTCTTTGTACGAACGAAAGCGGCACCCTTACCTGGCTTAACATGCTGGAATTCAACGACCTGGAGAACCTGGCCCTCTTCCTCGAATGTTACACCGTTTCTGAAATCACCTGCAGAAATCATAAATTAAACCTCCGGTTATTTGTACTTTTTATACGCGCTATATTATATATTAGCAAGGAATCTTTTTCAAGTCCTTTTTATATTATAAGGTAATAAGGCCTTTTGGTAAAGTCACAAAATTATATGCCCCTTCTTCTGTAATCATGAGCATATCTTCAATTCTTACACCAAATCTTCCCGGGATATATATGCCCGGCTCAACTGTCACCACCATACCCGGTTTTAAATCAACCTTTTTGTTTGTATTAAAATAGAGAGTTGGTGCTTCATGAATCTCCACTCCAACCCCGTGTCCAGTGCTATGTCCAAAATTTTCACCAAAGCCACAATCCTCTATGATATCTCGGCAAATCTTATCAACATCACTGTTCAAAACTCCGGGTTTCAAAGCCTCCACCCCACTCTTTTGAGAGCGGAAAACTATGTCATAGATATTGACCATCTCAGAGGTGATTTTACCAACTGCAACCGTTCTTGTTGTATCCGAATGATAGCCCTCAAAAGTGGCTCCAAAATCAAGGGTGACAAAGTCACCATTTTTGACTTCGCTGTCCCCCGGAACAGCATGTGGCATAGATGAGTTTTTGCCCGTAGCTACGATGGTTTCAAAGGATACACAGTCGGCTCCGCAAAGTCTCATTTCATAGTCCAAGGCAGCAGCTATTTCGCGCTCTTTTACACCCGGTTTTATCATCGATAAAATCTTATTAAATGCCTTTTCAGCAATCCGCTGAGCAGCCAAGATTTTTACCTTTTCCTCCTCAGACTTTATGAGCCTTAATCGCGAAATTTGTTTATCAAGTTCATCGGATTTTGAGAGTTCTAAATCATTTTCAGAAAACAGTTTTTCATATGTGTTTGACTCTAAAAGAGAAGTTCTTTCAGACTCAATTAGAACTGTTTTTCCACCTAAAGATTTAATAGTCTCAACAAGTTGATTATTCAATTCTCTCCCTGGTTTTTGAAGGACTACATTGCAATCTTTTGCGCCAAAAACAGCGGCTTCAAAATACCTTGAATCCGTAATAAAAACAGCACCATTTTTTGACACCAAAAGATACCCATCACTGGACTTAAACTCAGTAAAATAAAGCCTATTTACTTCAGATGTTATGAGTGCAACTGTATTCTCTTTTAGTAATCCAGAAAGTGTTTTTATGTTCATCTATTCTTCTCCAAATAGTTGTCATACGTCTTTTCAATATAAAAAAGTACTATTTTTTCAATAAATCTCTTTATTGCAAAGCCGACTTTTTGAGCGCGGTCTTTTCCCACAGGTTTACAAAGAATAGCCTTGTATCCCCACATGTTTGCACCCCAAATATCGGTGAAAAGTTGGTCGCCAATCATTACAAATTCAGATGGCTTTTTTCTAAATTTTAAAACCGCACGCCAATAGCCAAACGGCAATGGTTTACAGCAAAGGCCGAGTACAGGAATGCCGTATTGATCAGCCAAAATCTTTGCTCTCTCTTTCTTGCCGTTTGATAAAAGAACGACTTTAAAACCAGCGTTTTTCATGTTTTGCACCCACTCTACAGCGCCTGGAATAGGCTCTGTTGTGCGGTCAAAAGAGCTTGTGTTATCAGCATCAAGAGCAATCACTTTGACACCCATTTCATTAAGTTTTTCCGGTGTTATATGAAGAAGCCCTAAAGACTTTTCTTCAACATAAAACCACTTGTAAAAAATGTCTTTAACTTTACTCACAAGAACACTCCTAATATTCGTAATTTTATAAAGTATACCACAACACTTTTAATT
>JAGHSI010000096.1 GCA_018065925.1 Candidatus Limimonas coprohippi | reverse complement strand
ATATGCTACAATTTGTAGCGTCAAAACAAATTAAGTCTATAAGGGATTTAGAGGGATTTTTATGAACTGTAATATCTTCTTTTCACCATCCGGTGTAGCGCTTTCTGTTCCAAGTAATGCAACAATTATGGATGCAGAGAGAATCGCTGAACTTGGATTTGAATATCCATGTGGCGGTAATGGTACTTGCAACAAGTGTATGGTTGAAGTAACAATCAATGGTATCACCAAAAAAGTTAAATCATGTACCACCCGTGTTGAGGATGGAATGATTATTAAACTCTGTGATAATGATGATTGTGATAACAAAGTTATGACCTCTGGAAAATGCGATTCACTTCACGTCTCACCTATAATTGATACTTCAATTTGTAGCCAACCTTTAGGTGTCGCTTTTGATATTGGCACTACAACTATCGCTGCATATCTTATGAATTTAAAAACTGGAGAACTTATTGATACTTTAGGTGAACTCAATCAACAGGTTAAATTCGGTGGAGATGTAATTTCACGCTGTATTTTTTCATTAAAAAATGGTGTAGAAACTATATCATCATGTGTAAATTCTCAGGCTGATGAGATGATTAATAAGCTTCTAGTAAAAAACTCCCTCTCAAAAGATGATGTTCTTTTAATCTCAGTTGTAGGCAATACTTGCATGCATCATATTTTCGCTGGAATTAATCCTACAACTTTAGTTGAAATTCCTTATATGCCTAAGGTTTTTGATGCGTTTGAGAAGCCTGCAAAGGACTTCTTCAAGAACGTAAATAAAGATGCTAAAACAATCTTTATTCCTGTTATTGCAGGCTTCGTTGGCGCCGACACAGTCGCTGCTATGCAAGCAACAGGGTTTGATAAAAAAGAAAAGACCACTCTCCTACTCGATATCGGTACAAATGGAGAGATGGTTCTTGGAAATAAAGATAGACGTGTTGCTTGCTCAACCGCTTCTGGCCCCGCATTTGAAGGCGCCAAAATTGTCTGTGGTATGAGAGGTTCAACAGGTGCTATTGATCATGTTGATTTTAAAGATGGAAATCTTTTGATTTCCACTATTGATAATGCAAAAGCAAAAGGTATTTGCGGTTCAGGTCTCATTGATATTATCTCCGTCCTTCTAAACGAAGGAGTTATCATGAGAAGCGGTAGATTTGACCGCAAATATGATGGTCCACTTAAAGAAAGAATCACTGAAATTGATGGAGCTAAGTGCATAAAACTCACAGATGATGTCTTTATTACACAGAAAGACATCCGTGAGGTTCAACTTGCAAAAGGCGCTATTGCAGCAGGCATTGAGATAATGGCAGAGAATCTTAAAATCACCTATGACGAGATAAATGAAGTACTTATTGCTGGTGCTTTTGGAAACTACATGAAGCCAGAAAGCATGTGCTGTATAAAGCTTCTTCCACCAGAACTTCTCTCAAAAATTGTTCCTGTTGGAAATGCAGCTGGTGAGGGTTCTAAGATGTGTCTTTTATCAAAAGAAGAGTATGAAAATGCCTGTATTATAGCAAAAAAGACAGAATTTATAGAACTTGCATCACATGATAAATTTCAGGAGCTCTTCATAGCTCAACTTGATTTTTAGGAGGTTATTATTATGGTAGTTACATCTGCAATGATTTTCTACAAGCTTGCTGACAAGTGCAAACTTATAGAGAAAAAATCTCCTTCTCAAAAACTTGAGATAAACAATGTGCGTTTCTATGACGGTAAGACTGAAGTAGGTACTTTGTATCTTGTAGATTGCAATAAAACAATTAAGGCAATTCATTCTACAAAGCCTTGCTCACTCATTTATATCAATGCCGAAAAACTTGACAAATCTTTTATTCCAAAGAACTGTGACTATGCAATTTTTGATGGTCTATCAGATCTCTTTGAACTTGCTGAATATGTCTATGATTCTATTAATCAACTTCAAAACTGGGACTCAAAACTTAAAGATGGTATTATTCATAGATATCCAGTTGATGAATTCGGTGTTTTAAGTCAAGAAATCATAGATGAACCTATGTTTATTATGACTCATAACTTCTCTCTCCTATCCCTTTCCAAGAAGAAAAACTACGACTTCTTGCAGGACGATATAGTTCTTGAAAGAGCTGATGAGGCAATTTACAAATCCAACTTTGGCAGAACCTTAAATGTCAAATATGTGCGTAGACTTCTTTCAGATAGAGAATATGAGAAATCCCTTACTAATAATGGTATTTTCCTATTTAAAGACAGCTATGAAAAGACTTATATCTGTTTAAATATTTTTAGCGATAATAGATATATCGCTCGCCTTATGGGACCAGTTGTTCTTTACAATGACGAATATGATGAAGGATATGTTCAACTTTTTCAGTATTATTTTAAGTATCTTAAAAAAATCTATCTTCGATATACAGATGATCCACTCATAAAGACAACATCTGATAAACTCCATTTGCTTATAAAAGATATGATTTATAATCCAGAAAATGTTGAAAGTATGGATGCAAATCTTATTCTTCAAAACTATGGTTGGTCAAAAAGTGACCGTTATACCATTATTAAATTCTCATTCTTTAAGAACTCAAAGTGGGATGAGATGACTGAGTATATATGCGGTAAACTTGAAGAGACTTGGTCAAACTCATGTGCTATCATACACGATGATGATATTGTTTGGCTTTATAATCACTCAATTATTAAGAACAGAGATGAAGATGACAGTAAATTCTTTCATGTTCTTGCATATATTGTCCGTGATTTCGTCTGTAAGGCCGGAGTTTCTGATATTTTTAATGATTTGAGCAGAGTTCCATCATATGTAATTCAGGCTGATATGGCGCTCAAAACTGGCCAGAAGAACAGTCCTAACAAGTGGTACTTCAAATTTTCTGATTATGCTCTTGATTATATGTACGACAGAATCATGAACGACCTCTCATATGATCAAATTATTCATCCGGCTGTACGTACTTTAATTGAGTATGATATTAAGAATAATACAGAGTATCTTCCGACTCTTCGTTGTTATATCAACAATGATTGTAATTCAACACACACAGCTGATGAGTTATTCATTCATAGAACAACATTAATTAGAAGAATTGAACGTATAACAGAACTTTGTAATATCGATCTTACAAACAATGATACACATATGTATCTCACTCTCTCCTTCTGGATTCTTGAAAAGATGAATTTTGATTTCAGTACAGAAGGTTCTTCAAAAGAAGAATAATAAAATAAAGACTTTGCAGAATAAAACTGCAAAGTCTTTTTATTTTGGATTTATTCTCTTTCATCTTTCTTATCAAGATCAACTACTGCAGCACCAGCTGTGATATATGTGCTCGCAATACTTGAAGCATTGACAAATGAATTTTTAACTACTGCTACAGGATCAATTACTTTTAGTTTAAAGAGATCTCCATATTCACCAGTCAAAGCATTGTATCCAAAGTTTTTATCCTTATTTGAAAGAATGTTGTTAACAACAACTGATGGTTCAGCACCAGCATTTTCTGCAATTTGTCTAACTGGTGCAAAGAGAGCTGATAAAATCACCTGAGCACCAACTGCCTCATCTCCAGAAAGTGTTGCTAAGAGCTCCTCTACGGCGTTTTTGCAGAGAAGAAGCGCCTTACCGCCGCCAGGTACAATTCCCTCCAAAGCAGCGCGCTTAGCAGCATTTAAAGCATCTTCTATACGATACTTGCGTTCAAACATCTCAAGTTCAGAGATTCCGCCAACTTCAATAACACCCATAGCAGAGTTTAATAGACCGAGTGACTGCTCAAGTTTATCAATTTCATAAACTCCAGTTTCAGTTTCGAGTCGTTTTGCTATCTGCTTTTTAAGTTCATTTGCATGATCAGAATTTGGAGTTGCTGGTTGTTCAAGTGTTGATACTTCTTTTTCAACAACAATTCTCTTTGCTCTACCACAGAAATCAAGACCACAGTCCTTAATATCATAAAGAGTCTTATCAACTACTGTAGCACCTGTAACTGCTGCGAGACATTCAAGGTTTCTATCTCTTGTATCTCCATATCCAGGACCCTTAAGAGCAACCACTTTCAAAACATTCTTTTCAGCATTCATAGCAAGAGCAGAAAGAGCTGTGCCCTTTACATCACGAGCAATGATTGCAAGAGCTGCCTTATTATTTACACATTCTTCAAGTAATTTAACAATTGAAGTGATGTCATCAATTTCATCCTTACAGATAAAGATATAAGGATCATCAAGTTCACATACACCACGAACTGTATCTGTTAGGAAATATCTTGAAAGATAGCCAGAATCAAGTCTCGAACCATTAGAGATAATAAGATTTGTTTCCGCCATTTGTGTGTCCATTAAAGTAACACAAGGATCAAAGCCGAGTTTCTCATAAATTTCACCTATGAGATCACCAATAAAAGGATCGTTATTACCTGAAATAGTTGCAATATTTTTAATAGTTTCAACACTGTCCACTGGTTCTGCAAGTTCAAGAAGCTTTTCTGATACAACAGAAACTGCCTTATCGATACCCTTCTTAACAAATATAGGGTTTGCACCAGCTGCGATGTTTTTATATGCTTCATTAATAATTGCTTGAGCAATTACAACAGATGCTGTAGTACCATCACCAGACATGTCGTTTGATTTAATTGATGCTTCTTCAATAAGTTTTGCGCCCAAATTCTCGAACTTGTCTTCAAGTATAATTTGGCGCGCAATAGTATAGCCGTCATTTGTAACAAGTGGCACGTCGTACTGCTGTGTAAAAGCAACGTTTCTGCCCTTTGGGCCATAGGTTGATTTTACAGCATTTGCCACCTTGTTCATTCCGGCTATCATTTTAGCATTTGCATCATTTTCAAAAAGAATTTCTTTTCCCATTTTTTCACCTTTATAAACTTAAGTGGCCGTGTTTAAACACAGCCACTTAATTATAGCAAAAAATCAATATTAATCAATGTTTAGCCATCAACAAGAACTCTAATAAGAAGTGCACCCATCATTTTCTTAGCTGGTCTAGCCCAGAAAGGCATAATCTTATTAAGGAGTTTATTGTATCCTTCTGGATATGAAGCATATGGCCAATCAACTTTCTTTTCTTCAGTTTCTTCTGCTACTTCTTCTACTTTAATCTCGTCTGCCATTTGTTCTTCCTCCTTACTTCTTAAGTTCATAGTTTGAAACGAATTCACAGACAGCCTTTAAGTTTTCTGCCTTACAGTCGTTTCTGTATGAGAGCATCTTGTCCTCTGAAAGGATGAAACCACCCTCAGAGCCAAGTTCATCAATGAGTTTCTGTGTATAAGCTACGCACTCGTCAGGAGTTGCTGTACCGAGTAATGCAGTTGTTAAACCACCGATGATACAAACATTTGGAAGAGCCTCACGGATAGCCCATGGATCATCATTTTCAAGGTGGAAAGCAAGTGAACCCTTCTTGAAATCAGCGAAGTGATCCGCATACATGTCAATCTTACCTTCTGTGAAGATACGAGGACATTTACCCTTCTGCTCATAAGCCTTAAGAAGAGGCTCTAAATAGCACCAATAAAGTTCGTTAAACTGCTTAGGATTTAAGATGTTCTGTGAGAGCATGATGAGTGATGCGTCGAAGCAGTACTTCATATCAGGACCGTCTTCACCCTCAAGGATTTTAGCGATAATTGGCTTTGTCTCCTTCTCGTTCCAAGCATCACAGAATTCTTTGAGTTGATCAAAGTTACGACGTGCTGCAATCGAGAGATTCTTAATACCTAAAAGGTTTGATTCAGCTTCTTCAACACCGAAGTTGATTGTACCTTTCATAGGGTTGTTTGGAGCACCAGATGCAAGACCATATGCACCAGTAACTTTATTCATCTTAAAGATGAACATGATATACTTCCAATATTCATCCCATGTCTTCTTCCAAACCTCCATAGGCTTATCATAGAAATCAGGAATCTTATTTGGAAGTGCAACTTCCCAAGCATACTTATTCTTATCCTCAATATATTCCATGAGTCTATCTACTGGACAATAAGCGTGGTCATTAATACCAACAACTTCTTTGTCATAGTAGTAGTAACCATTTTCACCCATGCCAAAGGCCTCAGTTACGTTGAACTGATTACGGATACCAACATCAATAAGAACGTCAATAGGATATTTAGAAAGGAATACTTCAACTGTTTCCTTCATAATATCAAAGTTCTGCATAGCCTGGTCAATAGTATAACCAGCATCAAAAACTTTCCAAGTTACGATATTGCCATAGTGTGGAATTCTGTCCGGTGTCTTCCACTGCTCAGCATCACGGAACAATTTAGTTCTGTAAGCTTTGAGTTCTTTAGGCTTCATGTTCTTTTCGATTTCTCTCATAAAGCGAATCTCCTTTTTTATGAACGTATTCATTTAACCAATTAGATTTTAAATAAATACCCTATTAAAGTCAATAAAAAAAGGGGCGAAAATCACTTTTCGCCCTTTTTAATAGTTATTACATTCTTTTTTATGTTTAATTGACTATAATTCTTTTTAAACTGAACATTTACGCGATATTTCATATTACAATCACGACATACGAACATAGCGTGGAATGAACTATTTGAGAACTTCCAATCAGATATTTGATCAGCCATCTCTCCACACTCTATGCACTTGCAGCAGAACTGTGTCTTATCAATAAGTTTATCATTAATATCAGATATAACATATGGCTTAAAAAGAATTCTTGTATAGAACTCCTCATCACATGTGACAATAACTTTTTCAAAGTTTTCTTTCTTATATACTTTGATAAAACATGTCGCTGAAACTTCACTGTCATCAAGTGCTCTATGAAGTGAGAACTCATCAAGTGGTGCTTCAATGAGATTCGCAGCGTTTGAAAGGCTTATCTGTTGACCTTTTGGAAGGTCCATCTCAGACATAAAATATGCCTGTAAATCTACATAATACTTAACAAATGGAATATGTGGATTATCGTTAAAGAAGTATTTGCAGTTATCAATAAGAACACGGATATCCATATCTCCCCATGAGAGAAGAATTGTATTTTCAATATCACCAACCCAATTTGTAAAGTCCTCGCATACCACCTCAAAGGTCTCGGCGTTTGCTACGTCCTCATTAGTTATGTTGGTGAGATTCTTAACACGTGTTCTAAGTTTCTTTTCAATCTGAGGTTTAACAAAACTTGAAAAGTCCTCAATAATTTCAAACTTATCATTGAGCTTTACAGCACCAAATTCAATGATCTCATTTACAAAATGACCAACTTTATTAGCGTAAGCGGTGTTCCATTCAAGGTCAAGGATGATATATTGCATCAGTTAAGTTCCCCTTCCTTTTCATAGTCACCAAAGCCTTCACCGCCGAGATCTCGCTCACCGGTTTGAATGACAACAATACTATCATCATTACCAGAGGAGAATTGAGAAGTAAGTTTTGTCATCTTATCATTGAGATTTAAAAAGGCATCTCTAAATGGAAACGTATCTGAAAAGTGGTCATCAATTCCAGTATTAAACTCACCGTTAAAATATGAAGAGATTGAGAACTTAGGAAAAGTTGCAAGTGTTCTATTCTCTCTCTCTGAAATCTTCTTATCTGGTATAACAATTGAAAGAAGAAGCATGAGCGTAATGATGAATATGAATATCATCAGCAGCAGAAGACCTACGCCATCATTTTGGAAAAGATTATGTTTCTTTGGTCTATGTTTAACCTTAGTTTTAACATCATTTGTTGAAATAGTATTTGGTACTTGTCTCTCCAAAATATGTCTCTCCTTTCGTTAGAATCTAAAATAAAGGAATGGGTTGTATGTTGAGCCAACAACAGCTGCTGTATCGATTAAAAGCAAGAAAAGTGCAGATGCAACAAGTGAGACGTCGCAAACAAGTGCAGTAGTCTTGTTCTTCTCAGCAAGCTTTAAGAAGTATTTCTTTATGAGCTGTGCAACTGGTGTTACAGCAACAATTGCAACTATAAAGAATAAGATGTGATTTATGAATACAGACTTATCGGTGATATCGATGAATGAATTGCCATTAATACCAAACATAATCCAGAAGAAGGATTTAAGTCTTGTCATATCATCAAAATAGAAGAATACCCAACCGATAACTACCATTAAGATAGTGTAGATATGGCCAAAGGCTGCCGGTATTCTCTCGAGGAAGTTACCAAGGAAGAGTCTCTCAAGTACTAAAAGCACATAAAAGTAAAGTCCCCAAAGAATGAAGTTCCATGATGCACCGTGCCAAAGACCAGTGAAAGCCCATACGATAAAGAAATTCAAAACGTGGTGTTTACGATTTCCACCGAGTGGAATATAAAGATATTCACGGAAGAATGTTGTAAGCGATATGTGCCAACGCTTCCAGAAATCAGATACAGACTTTGCGATATATGGGTAATTGAAGTTCTCAGGATAATCAAAGCCAAAGATCTTACCAAGACCTATAGCCATATCTGAATATGCAGAGAAGTCAAAGTAAATTTGAGGAGTATATGAGAGAATACCTATCCACGCACCAACTACTGAAAGATCAGCAAGTTCACCGTCAAGGAACTGTGTCGCGAGCTCACCAGCGATGTTGGCAAAGATGGCCTTTTTAGTGAGACCGATTAAGAATCGGTACAAACCGGCGCCAACTTTGCGTCCGTTATACGTACGGCTTGTGAGCTGCTTCTCAACATCAACATACTTAACGATAGGACCAGCAATAAGCTGTGGGAACATTGATACGTAGAGAAGAAGTCTTGGGTATGAGCGTTGAACTTCAGCCTTTCCCCTATATACGTCAACAATATATGTGATTGTTTGGAAAGTATAGAAAGAAATACCAATTGGTAATGTGAGACCGAGAAGTTTAATCTCTGTTCCAAAAATTCCATTGAAGTTAAATGTAAAGAAATCATAGTACTTGAAAATAAAGAGGAAAAGAAGCGCTACGGATACAGATACACCAAGAGCGCACTTTGCAAGAATTGGATTTTTCTCTTTATAAGTATCGACGACTATAGCACCAAAATATTCAACAGCAGTACTAATAAGCATTAATAGTATCCACTTTGGTTCGCCCCAGGCATAAAAAAACAGCGACATGATAAGCAATACAAAATTCTTTTGCTTTATGCTCCTAGCCGCAAAGAAATATAGAATAAATGTTATAGGTAAAAATAAATAGATAAAAATTAAGCTTGAAAATACCAATGTTATAACCCCTACGTCGTTATTTGATCAATAATTTTTGCAAGTGTCTTATCACCAATGCCACTGACATTTATAAGGTCATTAACCGATGAGAAGTCACCGTGCTCTTCCCTATATGTAACAATGGCCGAAGCCTTGGCTGGACCAATACCAGACAAGGTTTCAAGTTCTTCCTCTGTTGCAGTATTTATGTTTATTTTTGCAAGAGTATCAGAGACAAAAACAGTTGTTTCAAGTGTTGTCTCTTCTGTTTTATTTACAGTAGTAATTTTAGTGGTTTCAGTTACTGATGAAACATCTGATTTTACTGTAAAAACATTATAAAGTATAACCCCAGCTAGCAAAAAAATTGCTATTCCCAATAACACGTTATCTGGACTCTTCATATGAGTTCTCCTAACGTGTTTTAAATTATGCCGCTATTGTATCACTAACTATTATTAAAAACAATAATAGTTTGTCTCCCAATCGGGAATATATGGATGATGCCTTAAACAGATTTTATAATCGGGATTAAGTTCCCTAATTTTTATAGGTAATATAAACACATCCGGTATCTTATGATATGCAGAAACAATGAGTTTTGGTTTGTAGGTTTTAAGAGTATATTTTAGTCCTTCAAGCGTCTCTACTTCGGCACCCTCAACATCCATTTTAATATATGTTGCAGGGCTTTTAGAAAGAACACTATCAACATCTGTTGCGTGAATGATTTCTTCAGTTTCGAGATTCAATGTGCCATCGATAGCGAGAACACTTGAATTTCGACCGCCTCCACCGGAAAAAGTCATAACTCTCTCCTCGCTCCATGAAGCCTTGTTTATAAACTCAGCATTATCGAGAGTTCCCATGTTTTCCAAAAGTTTCTTATAATTTTTGATGTCCGGTTCAAGAGCGTAGATTTTCTTATACTTTCCCTTTGTCTGAAGTAAGAATTCTTCGACTGTGTCGCCCCTAAACGCTCCAAGGTCTACGAATATTTCCTCATCACTCAAATCTAAAATATTTTGAAACACTTCATCCCTGTCAGTTTGACAGTCAAATAGATACTTAGGATTACCTGATATTCTGTATTCAAGTGAATTTATAAATACTTCACGTGATTTATCATCATAAAGTGCTCTGTAGGCCTCGTTAATTTCGTTTTCGTATGTTTTTAGAGTATTGATGCTAAAGTGATCAAAGCCAAATACAGATACGCAAGGAGCAACGAGCTCATGCTCCTCCGCCATCGCTTTGATCCTTTCTAGCATATCGCGTCTAAAGACAGCAAAGTTTAAAACGATAATAAAGTCATCATATTTCTTTTTTACATCCTCATACCGCATGAGTTTAAAACCGTGAAATTCACAGCCTTCTCTAAAGAGTTCATCACTCATAAACATATCTGATACTTTTATACCGTACTCATCAAATGCAGCAAATATTTTATCTGCTCCATTTCCCGTGCCATACATCACAATAGGTTTATCAGTGTTTTTCAAATGTGTCCAAACATCAATATTCTCTTTTAAAGTAAAATCAAACATAATGGCCTCTGGAAAAATAAAAGGGCAACTTAATTTAAAGTTGCCCTAAAATTTACTTTTTAATTATTCAGCATCCTCTGCTGGAGCTTCAGCTTCTTCAACTGCTTCAACTTCCTCAGCAACCTCTTCCTCTGGGAGAAGAGCACGGATTGAAAGGCTAACGCGCTTCTTGTCGTAGTCGATCTCTGTGATCTTAGCTTCTACTTCTTCGCCAACCTTGAGAACGTCCTGTGGCTTCTCAATACGCTTGTTAGCGATCTGTGAGATGTGAATAAGACCATCGATACCATCGATTACGTTTGCGAAAGCACCGAATGCTGTCATACCAACAATTGTTGCCTTAACAACATCACCCTCAGCATATGTGTTCTTAAGGATAGCCCAAGGATTGTCCTCGTCCTTCTTGTATCCAAGAGAAATCTTGTTGTTCTCAAGAGCCTTGATGAATACTTCAACAGTATCGCCAACAGCAAGAACATCTGATGGGTGCTTAATGCGCTTCCATGAAAGTTCAGAAATATGAACCATACCATCAACGCCACCGATGTCAACAAATGCACCATAGTTTGTAAGTGACTTAACAACACCAGTATAAACCTGGCCAACTTCTGCCTGAGCCCAGAATTTTTCCTGTGCTTCTTTACGAGCAGATGAAGCCTGTGCCTTAATTGAACCAACAGCACGTCTGCGCTGCTTGTTTACTTCAAGAATCTTGAATGAAACCTTAGTATTCTTAAGCTCGTCCATTGGAGCATCCTTTGGAATACCTGTGAGTGAGCCAGGGATAAATACGCGTACACCCTTGCTTGTTGTAGCAATAATGCCGCCCTTGATGATGTCAGTTACAACACCTTCAAGCATATCGCCAGACTCAACAGCTGCTTCAAGTTCATCCCATGAGTTAGCACTGTCAAAGCGCTTCTTTGAGCACATGATAGTACCCTCAACATCGTTTGTCTTCATGATAACAACGTTGATCTCGTCGCCAACCTTAGCTTCATCAGCTGGGTTTGCAGTTGGGTCGAAACTCCACTCGTTATATGAGATATAACCTGTCTGCTTCCTTCCTATATCAATCTGAATCTCAGTAGGTGTAACGCCAACGATAACTCCTTTCACCTTCTGATCAGTGCTCATGTTGCTTAATGACTCTTCGAGCATAGCCTCGAAATCCTCAGCATCATTTACAATTTTGTTTTCTACTTCAGACATAGCCTCAAGTACCTCCTTTATAATAGCGACCGGCGTCGACGCCCCCGCTGTAACACCGATGGTGCTTGAACCTTCTAGGAAGTTTTTGTCAAGTTCCTTAGCCGATTCTATGAGACAGGTTTTACAATTTGCTTTACAGATATTGTAAAGTTTCAATGTATTTGATGAGTGTGCCGATCCAATAACTACCATAGCGTCACACGAAGACGAAAGACAATCTGCCTCAACTTGCCTTTCTTCAGTAGCTTTACATATTGTATCAAATACAATAATATTTGTACACATTAAATTTAATATATTAAGACATTTTTCCCATTCTTTTAGAGAGAAAGTTGTCTGTGAAACAACAAATATGTCAAAAGTTTTGTCTTCTTTTGACAAATCCGTCAAAATGTCCTTAAGTTCCGAACAATTACTGAAGATATAGTAAGGAACTTTACAAAAACCCGATATGCCTTTAACTTCAGGATGAGAACTGTTACCAGCAATCAAAATTATAGAGTTCTCTCCATCAATTTCACTGACAATCTTATGGATCTTTTTTACATAAGGACAAGTAAAATCAACATAGTTTATGTTTCTCTTATCAAAATCATCATAGACGCATTTTGGAACACCATGTGCGCGAATTATGACATTACTGCCATCTGGGATTTTTGCATAATCATCCTCGATAGTAATTCCCTTTTTAGCAATACTATCGTTGATAAAATTATTATGGATGAGTTCTCCAAGACAGTATGTCTTTTTGAGAGTTTCATCAGTCATATCCTTTATAAATTCTTCAAAGCCATTAACGGCGCGTTCGACGCCGAAGCAGAAACCGGCTTTATCCGCAAGAATTATTCGATTACGTCCTTGTCCCATTCTTCGCAAATCTTCTCCATAATGAGTTTAGTAGCAGATTTGAGTTCTTTTGACTTTGGCTTATCGCCAAGACCCAAGTCTTCATATTTGATAACTTCGCCAAAGCGAATAATGTATTTTGGCTTACCGCCCTTGCCGTTGTACTTTTCTTTTCTTGGTTCCATATGAATAGAAACAGGTAAAACGTCAGCCTTAGCTTCACGTGCGATAAGCGCAACGCCCGCTTTGGCGTCTACAGAAGGTCTAGTACGTTCCTTATTTCTTGTTCCTTCAGGGAATACTAAAAGTCCAAATCCTTCTTTTATAATGCGAATAGAATAATCAAGTGATTTTCTATCAGATGTGCCTCTCTTTACAGGGAAACCACCAAAGAAAAGAAGTGGTAATTTTACATAGAACACATGGAAGAATTCCTCTTTTGCCATAAAAAAGAGAGTTCTAGCATTATGTTCACGGTATGTTACGTACATAATAGCAATAGGATCAAGACCTGCAACATGGTTGCAAGCCATCATGAATCCACCATTTTTTGGGAGATTCTCTGTGCCATGATATTCAACATCAAATTTGTAGTTACATACAAGTTTTGCTATTGGGTAGAAAATTTTATATGTTAATGGTTTTTCTTTAAGAGGTTTGTCCCAATTAAAGTTGTATTCTTTTTCACTGTAGAATTTAAGTCTATCTTTGTTAGTGATAATCTGTTCTTGCATAATTATTTCCTCTCTTCATAAAGGGCTAAAATCTTAGCTTTTACTTCATCGAAAGTCATATCAGATGTATCTAAGAGAACTGCATCATCTGCCTGTTTAAGAGGAGCAATTTCTCTGTGAGTATCCTGATAATCTCTCTCATTGAGATCTTTTAAAATCTCATCATAATTTACTTCTTGACCTTTTGCTGTGAGTTCATCAAAGCGACGCTTAGCACGAACTTCAGCCGATGCAGTAAGGAATATTTTAAGCTGTGCATTTGGAAGAATTACAGTTCCAATATCACGACCATCCATCAAACAGTCTTTTTCATTTGCAATTTTTCTTTGAAGGTCCAAAAGGAAAGAACGTACCTCTGGAATAGCAGATACGTTAGATGCTGCCATCGATACTTCTGGAAGACGAATATCAGTTGAGACATCGTCATTATTGAGGAGTACCTTCTGTTCACCATCAACATATGTAAAATCAACATTGATACTCTTGAGCGAATTTATAACACCATCAATATCTTTTGTATCAATAGCATTTCTAAGTGAGTAAAGACCAATAGCTCTATAGAGAGCTCCTGTATCTACATAAATGAATCCAAGTTCCTTTGCAACAGCTTTTGCAATTGAGCTTTTTCCAGCACCGCCTGGACCATCAAGTGCAATATTAAACATAATAATTTCTCCTTAATCTATCAAACAGACGTACCTGCGAGGTAGCCTGTAGAAAATGCAATTTGTAAGTTAAATCCACCGGTATAAGCATCAACATCAATGATTTCTCCAGCAAAGAAAAGACCGGGAACAAGCTTTGATTCCATATTCTTTGGGTTAATCTCTTTGGTGTCGATTCCACCGGAAGTAATAATAGCTTCTGAAATAGGTCTAAACTTCGTAAGAGGAATTGTAAAATTCTTCAAAGTATATACAAGAGCCTGTCTCTCAAGCTTTGTGAGCTGGTTAACTTTCTTCGTGGGATCAATTTCAGTCTTTTCTACTACAACTGGAATCATCTTATTTGGAAGAAGTCCACCGAGTGAATTTTGAAAATCTTTATTAGGATACTCAAGGAAATCTCTTCTAACTCTATAGTCGAGTTTTTCCTCTGAAAGAGCAGGTTTTAGGTCAATTGATAAGGTATATTTTGATTCGGAAATTGTTCTTATATGAGAACTTGCGCTCAAAATAATAGGACCTGAAACACCAAAATGCGTAAAGAGCATCTCACCAAAATCTTTAAAGATGGCTTTTCCACTCTTATTATCAATAATACGAATCTCTACATTCTTTAAAGCAAGGCCTTGCATCTGTTTACAGCAAGGATCATTTGACTCTATAGGAACAAGAGAAGGGGTCGGCGTGATAATGGTATGACCAAGCGAAGACGAGATGTCATAGCCGTCGCCTGTCGAACCCGTCGTAGGATATGATGCTCCACCAGTCGCTAAAATCACTTTGTCAGATAAAAAATCTCTGCCACCCTCAAGGGTAGTTTTAAAAGTACCATCTGGCAAAGTCTCCAGTGAAGAAACTCTAGCACCGAAGATTATTTTAACACCAGAATTTTTAATATACTTTAAGAGAGCATCTACAATATCTACTGACTTATCAGAAACTGGGAATACTCTATCCCCTCGTTCAATCTTAAGAGGAACACCAAGTCCCTCAAATAATGTCATAGTATCATATGTCATAAACTGAGAAAGTGCACTGTAAAGAAAACGTCCATTTACTGGAATATTCTCAATAATATCCCTCTCATCAGTTGCAGCGTTGGTTAGGTTGCATCTGCCTTTGCCGGTTATCATGAGTTTGCGGCCAATCTTTGAGTTGCGCTCAAGGAGGGTCACGTCGTGACCGTTTTGCGCAGCAGTCGCGGCCGCCATACAACCGGCAGGCCCAGCACCAATTACAATGACCTTACTCATTAATCATTTCTCCAGATTTTTCATAAACATCATATTTATCCCAAACCGTCTCAAGTTCAGCAAAGGTATCAAGTACCTCATCACGCTTTTCAAGAGTTGCAGCGAGAATCAATGCATTAATAAGACTGAGTGGTGCAACAAGAGAGTCCATAAATGACACCATGCTGCTCTTTGCTGTCAAAACAAAGTTAGCAAGTGGTGCGATTGGAGAAGTTATGCTATCGGTGATAGCAATAATCTTTGCGCCCTTTTCTTTAGCATATTCAAGAGTTTTTGCAACCTGCTTTGAATATCTTGGAAAACTTATAGCTAAGCAGACGTCGTTTTCTTTAATCTTGAAAATCTGCTCAAACTCCTCAGATGAACTTGCTGAGGTAATTAAAACTACATTGTCATAAACCATTTTCAAGTAGAAGTAGATGAAGTTTGCAAGAGGCGCAGAACTTCTAACACCAAGAATATAAATCTTATCAGCAGCATTAATTGCATCTGCTGCGTTATTAAAGTCCTCTCTTGAAACATTTTCAAGAGTCTCCTTGATGCTTGATCGGTCATTCTTCATAACCTTCTCAAGAACATCATCGTCGATAAGTTTAAGGCTTGAGACCTCCATACGCTGGAGTGTTGTAAGTTTGCCTTTGATGTCCTCCTGTAGTGCCATTTGAAATTCAGGATAGCCCTCAAAACCCATATATGTCGCAAATCTTACAACAGTCGACTCTGAGATGTCAGTCTCAGTACCGAGCTTTGCAGCAGTATAATATGCTGCTTTTTCGTAGTTGTTTAAAATAAACTCTGCAATTCTTTTATGGCTCTTTGTAAGGGTTGGATAAGCATTTTCAATCTGTGAAAGAAGCGTACTCATTATTTAACGTCCTCTACCTCATCTGTGATATCGATGGCATCAATATTTTTGTTTTCCATTTTACCATCAGTCTTTTTGCCAAGGAAATTATATCCAAAGTTTGCAAAGAAAGTGCCAGGATTTGACTTAACATATACCTTCTTTGCAATTGTATAAATAAGTGGAGCTACAATAAGTCCAACACCACTTAAAGCTTTTGGGA
Source organism: Candidatus Limimonas coprohippi (assembly GCA_018065925.1). Taxonomy (GTDB): domain Bacteria; phylum Bacillota; class Clostridia; order Oscillospirales; family Acutalibacteraceae; genus UBA1227. Next base: position 1,022 of record JAGHSI010000096.1, on the reverse strand, counting down.
AAACAATACAGCCTATAACAGCTGCAATCACTTCTTCAATAGGACTTACACCGAGTGACTTGCCACGGATAAATGGTTCTGCAATTGATTTGATAACCATAACAACGATGAAAACGATAAAGATGGCAAGACCTTTTTGTTTTGGATCACCAAAGATAGCGTCGATAGCTGCCCATGGCAACATCACAGCGCTGATTCCGATTACTGGAATCGCGTCAACAATAGCGATAAACAGTGCTACAAAAGGAATCAAAATATCAATGATAATGCCCTCATCCCATTTATTTTCACAAACAACATCGGCAACTATAAGGCCTAATAATACAAGAACAAAAGTTAAAGCGGATATTTTAAGCTGAGATTTAATCCAATCTTTTCCGCTTGATTTTGCATCATTAATCAAATCTGATAAACTCTGATACATAAGTGTACCTCCTAGAATTTAAAAATCTTAGCCACCCGCTTATGCCATTTCAGGTCATAAATCATAGCTAAATTTCTTACAAGAATGTCGTAGAAAATAAAAACTATGTTTCCAAGGGCGAGCAGTATAATATTTGTATATTTACCAAATTCATCCATCTCTTCAATAGGAATACCAAAAACTTTAATAATCACAAGATATCCAAGGACTACACCCAAGTTAAAAACGATGAATTTAATAAGCTTGTTTAAAACCCTATTAGAGAACTTCTCATCAATCAAAACTTTTACAAAAGGATAGTAACCAAAGAAGAAAGAATACATAACTGCTGATTCTTTATCGGCGATTACAAGCAATGAAAGAAATGAGACGGCAATGTAGATATAAAATGACCATCTAAGTTCCACTTCTCTAACAGTTACAATTAAAAGTAGGCCAGCAAATGCAGGAACTACGTATGTCATAAAAGGAATTAGCGATGACATAAACATAAATACAACGGACAGCGCAGTGATAATTCCACCGAGCGCAGTGAGCGATGTATTCTTCAAAGCATTCACTTCCCCCATTTTAATAGTTAAAATATACTGTTAATAAT
>JAGHSI010000008.1 GCA_018065925.1 Candidatus Limimonas coprohippi | reverse complement strand
ATTTTATATTACTTAGATAAAATTTTACCAAGAATGCTAAAAACAGTTGAAACGATTTCTGTTGCCTTATCGTTTCCTGTTACTGTTTTTACTTCTTCTGTAACATTTGCTGTTGTTGTCTCTTCCTCTACTGGAGCAACTGTCGTTGCCTTCTCAGCAGCATTTACAGATTCTATAACATTTTTAACCATCTGGCCAGTCTGCTTGAGCTTTGAAGAGCCAAGAGTTGTTGAACCAAGTGTAAGATTATCTGAGAGCCACATAACTCTCTTTGATGTGAACTCTGTCATATTATCAACATAGTCCCGCCATGTTGTTGTCATTTTATAGTTGAGCTGATACTTGCCTGTTCCAAGTGCCATGTCGGCAAAATAGTAATATGTGCCAAGATGGTGAAGACCCCAAACGTCCGCATCCATATTTGCTGAATTCTCGATGATATCTGCCTGATATTTAACGTTATCAACAATACCCTCAAATGCAGCTTTATTCTCATTATAAATCTTTGCGACATTATCGCGGAAAGACTGGTGCTTGCCAAGTTCCTGAAGAAGGCTGCATGGTTTTCCATTTGCACCAATTACTGAAATTCCATCGATATACCAGCCCTCAGCTGTTACCTGTGTTGGAAGTGAAACACCTGAGAAGAACTTGTACATTGTTCTACCCATATATGTATCCATATCCCAAGCTGGGCCAGCAATAATCTTGTCGTTCTCTGTAAGTCCATCACGGTGCATGAGGATACTACCTGCAAATGCATCATATGTCTTACCTACTTCATACATAAGATACATCTTTGACCATGAATCAAGGTCGAAGTACTTCTGATAATCCTCTGAACTATAATTAAGCACTGCAGCCCAAGCTTCATTTACATATGCAGCAATTGATTCGTTAGTAACGCCAGCGAGAGCTGCATCATCGCCGATATCCTTAACAGTCATACGGTTATAGTATCCATCAAAGAGACCAGTACCACTTACTGAGTCGCCAAGTTCATACATACCATTAAGTTTGAACTGTGGATCGCCGCCCTCTGGTTCTTTGTAGTTGTCATTCTCAAGAACATATCCATTATCAGGGCTCTGATAATCACTCTTTGGAGTTAAGAGATAATTACCGAGATATTCACCATTCATGTAGAGATCAACATACTTAGTATCAAGGCCAATACCAAGTACATTTGCAAGATCAAGTCCAACCTTATTTCTAAGGAGTGAGTTATCCATGAAATTTGCAAGGAGTGACCACTGCTTAGCCTTTGTACCCTCAATAAGTTCAACCTTATCCTTCTTAGAGTAAATCTCTACACCCTTCTTCTCGTCAGGCTTCTTGTAGAAAGTTACATTATAAGGTTTCTTTGCAAGACTCCAAGTTGAGTTTCCTCTGCCCTTCATGCTGATATACTTGTAGACTTCACCATCAAGTGATGCAGAACCAAAGCACTTAGTTTCATGAGCCTCGTCGGCGTTCATATCTGCAATAGAGCCAAGTGACTCATCGATGTTAAGGAACATAGCAGATACGTCTTTTGAGCCCTGAAGTGTCTTAATAGTGATGCTTGTAACAGCCTCACCATTATCTACAGAATAAACAAGGCTTGTGCCTGGTGCAGGTATTTTAGCGCTACCGCTCTCAACCTCTTTACCATCAACAGTTACAGTTAAATCTGCGTCCCATGAGAGTGCAAGCTTTTCAGCATCTGCGCTACCTGGAAGGTAGATTGTGCCACTCTTTGTATTTTCGTTAATCTTAACAACGATGTCACCAGAAAGGCCTGCCTTTGAGTTCTTGGCAATAGAAACATTAACATCATAAATGTTAACTGGAACCTTACCATGAAGGAGACCTGGAATGAGGTCCTTAAGTATACTACCAAAGGTTGTAACTGATTCTTTAACGCTCTCTCCAACACTTGGTGCCTTCACACCAAAAATATTTTTAAAATCAGCAAAAGAGAAAGCCGATGCACCTATCATAAAGCTCGGAACTAATGTCGCAACCAATACGATAGCAAGTAAAAATGATATAATCCTTTTCTTCATAAATATCTCCTAAGGAATCAAAAATATACCCGTAGATTTTAACATATAGTTAATATAATGTATATTAA
>JAGHSI010000102.1 GCA_018065925.1 Candidatus Limimonas coprohippi | reverse complement strand
ATAATATACCTTAACTTCCTTGACAAATATATTGTATTGTAGGAAAATAATTCCGTTAAATGAATTCGTTCATAAAGCACGGAGGTTATTATGGAAAATAAAGAAGAACTTAAAGAATATGAGGGCTTTACTGTAGGTCTTGCACTTGTAGATGCACTTCCGGTAATTTTCTTCTCTTGTAGTTTAATCTGCATTGCGAGCGCGCTCGCTGGTAGTGGTATTACTTTTTGGATAGTTCTTATTGGTGCAGTTGCAGTTGCTCTTGCGGGACTTTGTAAAGTTATCTGGAAATTACTCTTGGGCCTCAAGGTTGGAAATATTAAGATACTTAATAAAATCTTTGTTCCTTTTATGGCAGGTGGATTTATGGTTGCTATAATTGGCGCACTTATTGGTACATTTACAAAGGTAATCAAGTGGGGTGGAGTTTTAAATGCTGTTTTGTCAATTCCATCTCTTATCTTCTTTATCGTTGGCTTCTGCGGCATGGGTGTTATGAGCTATGTTAGAAAGACAAATGATAGAGATGAATTCAACAAAGATGCTAAGAAAAATTGGATTGCGCAGTTTGTGAATGCATTTTCACAGTGTATGCTTTTCCTTGCGATTTTCTTCGCAACAAAAGGTTAATGAATTGAAAAAATAAAAATGAGTAAGCACAAGGTGCTTACTCATTTTTTTGTTTTATTTCTGAAAGTTCTCTGCGTTTCTCTCGGCGACTAAGTATGAGCGAAAGTGAAACCATAGAGAAACCTGATACGAAGAGTATCAAAATAAGTGGTATTACAAATGCTGAAGAGAAAGGATCCGAAATGTTACTACCGATTGCAGTGAATGATACGATTTTTAAAGAAGAACCGAGCATAGAAAGTAGTAAAAATCTCCAATAGTCGTACCCCATATGTCCATACATTGCGCTAATTGGATTAATTGGAACGGTAGGAACAAGTCTTAAAATAAAGAGGAGAAGAGGATTTCCTGTTGCATAACCATTTTCTTCATCCTGGATATATTTGTAGAGGAATTTTGAATGCTTAACGAGCCTATGTATGTATCCGGCATCGATATATCTGCCCCAAAAATATTTGGCTGTGAAAAGTATTACATATCCCAAGATGTTGATTGTTATAGCAACTTCAAATGGGAAGATAACTGCTGTAACGATACAGGTGATAGTGGCAGGAATCAGTACGATTATTGACTTGCTTAAAAACAAGAGGAGGATGCATAAACAAATTAAAAACTTGTTGTCTAAATCCGCTATTCTGCTTTCAAAATCCTCCATGAAACTCTGATATTTGATATAGGATTCTTGAGCTTTAGAAAGTCCAGTCATCTCTTTTATGTTCTTTGCCAGTTCCTGTGCTGGAGTGTCACTTCCTCTGAGTTCTCTTTCGAGTTCTCGCTGCTTTGCGCCATCAATCCAGTCTCCTACAAAAGTACCTTCTATAGCTTGCTCAAAAGGTGCAGTAATCTTTGAAAAGTCGATAATTTTGCTTGTACAAGTTAAAACAAGTGAAATTATTATAAGGATAATACCAATAATATTTACAAACTTATTGGACTGTCTATTCTTTATCAAAGCTACACCTCCTTCAC
>JAGHSI010000009.1 GCA_018065925.1 Candidatus Limimonas coprohippi | reverse complement strand
TGTAATATATTTATATGGAGGAAGCCCAATGGCTCTACTTACAAACGCTATTAAGGGAACACAGGATGTGCTTCCACAGGACAGTTACAAAAACCGTTTTGTAGAACAGACTCTTGCTGAAATTGCTGGAAACTACGGGTTCCGTGAAATTCGCACACCTGTTTTCGAACATACTGAGCTTTTTAATCGCTCCGTAGGAGACACAACAGACGTAGTTCAAAAGGAGATGTACACCTTTCTTGATAAGGGTGATCGTTCAATAACTCTTCGCCCAGAGGGAACAGCTGGTGCTGTTCGTGCTTTCCTTGAGCACGGTCTTTTTAATGAGGCTCTCCCACAGAAAGTTTATTATTTAACTTCTTGCTATCGATATGAAAAACCACAGGCAGGACGCCTTCGTGAATTTCATCAGTTTGGCGTTGAGTGCTTCGGCGCTGAGAGTGCCGCTGCTGATGCCGAAGTGATTTCTCTCGCAAATGAAATCTTTGGTTTTCTCGGTGTAGAAGGGCTTGAACTTCAAATCAACTCAATTGGTTGTCCAACTTGTAGAGCAGAATATCAAAAAGCTCTTAAGGAATACTTTGACTCTAAGAAGGGTGACCTCTGCGAAACTTGTCTCTCAAGACTCGACAGAAATCCAATGAGAATTCTTGACTGTAAGAGTCCAATCTGTTCAGAAATTGCAAAGGAAGCCCCTGTAGTTCTTGATTTTCTCTGCGATGACTGTAAAGATCATTTTGAAAAGCTTAAGAGTTATCTCGATGCTATGAATATTGTTTATAAGGTTAATCCTACAATCGTTCGTGGCCTTGATTATTATACAAGAACAGTATTTGAGTTTGTTGCAACAGGAATTGGTGCTCAAGGCACTGTTTGTGGTGGCGGTCGTTATGACGGCCTCTGCGAAGAGCTCGGCGGCAACCATACACCAGCACTTGGCTTTGGTCTTGGACTTGAGCGCTTAATGCTCGTGCTTGAGGCTCAGGGCATTGAACTCCCAGCAGATCAAAAGTGCAATCTCTACGTTGCACCTGCCGGTGATGCTGCTGCACTTTATGCTGCTGGTCTTGTAACAAACCTTCGCCAGGAAGGAATATATGCATTGTTCGATATTTCTGGCAGAGGAATAAAAGCACAGATGAAATATGCTAATAAAATCGGTGCAGAATTTGTAATCGTTGTTGGAGATAATGAACTTGAATCCGGAATCGGAAAACTTAAGAACATGGAGTCCGGTGAGGAGATTGAAGTAAAACTCTCGACTCTTGCAGATGATTTTGCTGATATTGCGATAAAGCAGTCGGTGGCAAAATTGACAGGTGAACTTGATACAGATGAGTTTGCTGGTGTAGATATGAGTGGTATTGATATTAATGCTTTATTTGGAGGCAAATTTTAATGGATAACATGAATGGACTTAAAAGAACTAACTACTGCGGTGAGTTCAACTCATCTTTTGTTGGTAAAGAAGTAGTAGTTTGTGGTTGGGTTGCAAAGCAGCGTGACCTTGGTTCTTTGATATTTATTGACCTTCGTGATAGAACTGGAATTGTCCAGCTCGCATTTGATGATACAACAGACAAGGAAATTTTCGACAAGGCTTTTTCAGCACGTTCCGAGTTTGTTCTTATGGCAAAGGGCGTTGTTCGTGAGCGTTCATCAAAGAATCTTGAGATCCCAACTGGTGAGGTAGAAATTTTTGTATCTGATCTTCGCATTCTCGGCAAGTCGGAGACACCTCCATTTGAAATTGTTGAGGACTGTAAGACAGATGAACTTATTCGTCTTAAATATCGTTACTTGGATCTTAGAAGACCCGACCTTCAGAAGAATATTTTGATGCGCCATAAGATTACAAAGATTACTCGTGACTTCTTCGATGAGAATGGTTTTATCGAGCTTGAAACTCCAATGCTTATCAAGTCTACTCCTGAGGGTGCACGTGACTTCCTTGTTCCAAGTAGACTTCATAATGGCGATTTCTATGCTTTGCCACAGTCACCACAGCTTTATAAACAGCTTTCAATGGTAGCTGGTTTCGATCGCTATATGCAGATTGCTCGTTGCTTTAGAGATGAGGACCTTCGCGCAGATCGTCAGCCAGAGTTTACACAGATCGATCTTGAGATGTCCTTCGTAGATATGGAAGACGTTCTTGATATCGGTGAACGCTTTATGGTTCGCGTATTCAAAGAGGCGTTGGGTGTTGATGTAACTCTTCCTCTTCCAAGACTTACTTACGACGAGGCCATGACACGATTTGGTTCTGATAAGCCAGATACACGTTATGGTGAAGAGATTTATGACCTTTCTAACATCGTTAAAGATTGTGGATTTGGTGTATTTGAGTCAGCAATCTCTGGTGGTGGATCCGTTCGTGCTATTACAGTAAAGAATGCTGCTACAACATATACACGTAAAGAGATAGATAAACTTACAGAGATGGCAAAGGGCATTGGCGCAAAGGGCCTCGCGTGGGTTCGTTGGACAGATGAAGCGCTTGGTTCTTCATTCGGCAAGTTCATCTCTGAAGATAAGATGAATGAGATTTTAAAGGCTGGCGATGTAGAACAGGGCGATGTTGTTCTTATCATTGGCGATACAAATACTACCCATGTTCTTAGCATTCTTGGCGCTCTCCGTCAGGAGACAGCGAAGAGAATGGGTATCATTCCGGAGGACAAGTACAACCTTCTCTGGATTACAGAGTTCCCATTCTTCGAGTGGGACGAGGAACTTGGCACATTTGTTGCAATGCATCACCCGTTCACAGCTCCAATGGACGAATGTCTTGAGTATCTTGAATCAGATAAAGCAAAAGTTCGCGCTAAGTGTTATGACCTTGTACTTAACGGCGTTGAACTTGCATCAGGTTCTATTCGTATTACAGACCCTGAACTTCAGTCGCGTATCTTTGATCTTCTTGGTCTTACAAAGGAAGAAGCACAGCAGAAGTTTGGCTATCTTCTTGACGCCTTTAAGTTTGGACCTCCACCTCACGGCGGTATGGGTCTCGGTTTGGATAGACTTGTTATGCAGATGCTTAGATGTGAGACACTTCGTGATGTTATCGCATATCCAAAGAACAAGGATGCTATCGAGCCTATGACTATGGCTCCAAGCTCAGTGGACGATGAACAGCTTAAGGAACTTGGAATTAAGCTCGACATCAAAAAGGAAGAAGAATAAAAATAGAAGCGTAGGATTTCATTTTGAAACCCTACGCTTTTTTATTTGATTGGAGATGTATTGTAATACCCAGTTAGTGCGGACTGGAGTTTTTCAATGTAGTTGCCATTGAAGAATAAGCATTTTGATTTGTCGGAGCCGAGTGTGTCTCCTGTAAGAGCAAGTCCAATAGCGCGGCATCCACCACAACAGTATTTAAACCATTTGCAAGATGCACACTCCTCATTGTGCGTGGCGAGTTCTTTTACAGTTGTGCATACGGTTTTTAAGTATTCGCTTTCCGACAAAAGCTTTTGCAGTTCAAGGGACTTAACGTTTCCAAGAACCCATTCGTGTTGGTCATAGTATCCCGACATTTGATGACAGGGATAAAGATTGCCGTTTGCACCGATGGCAATCATTCCTCTATTTCCTCGACAGACAGGAATGGTTTCACGGAATGTTCCTTCTTTGCATTCCACTGCTCGAGCGCGGAACACTTTCTCTTTAGGACAGATGTGCGCAAAGTTCCAGACGTCTATTTCCATCTCGCAGTCTGTTTTTGAATACTTTTCTAAGAAGGCAATCATAGTATCAAAATACTCTTCAAGTGTAAGGCATGAATCTTTGGCATTCTGTAGCCAACGAGGTGATTCGGATGTTCTAATGATCCTCATTTGGTCTACACCTATTTTGTCCAGTAAGATTGCAGTTGGAAGAATTGAGTCTACATTTAGTTTGTGAACATTAGTCTGTACTTTTACTTTGAAACCGTCTTCTACACAGAGACGAATGGCTGCCAAGGTGTTTTCTTCAGCACCCTTCTTGTTTCGGAGCCAATCATGATGTCCTATACCATCGAATGAAATTTTAATAAGAGGAAAACAACCGATTTGTTTCATATCATCAAGGACTTTTTTAGTGATGAAAGAACCATTTGTATTGAGCTCTTCGACATACATATTATGAGAATATATGCTTTTTAGGATATCAATAAAGTTTGGATGAAGCATTGGCTCGCCACCCGTGATTGTAAAGGCGTTAATTCCACATTTTTCAGCTTCCTCAATGAGGCGTTTGGCTTCTTCAAGAGTGAATTCGCTCTGTAGATGATAATTGTCTGCAGCGTTGAAGCAGTGAAGACAGTTATAATTACATTTGCCTGTGATCATCCAGTTGATAGCAGGAAAATATCTGTTGTCACATATTCTTTCTTTTTGCCACTCGCTTAATGTTTCGCCGTTTTTGGCAGGATGGCAAAGTCCTCGCTCTTGTAAATCTTGCAAGAGCGGAGAATCATCTATTTCTTGCTTGCCATCGCAACGGCGAAGCAATTCGTATTCGTCTTTTTTTAGGCCCATCGCATTCCGTACGCCTTTTACGTAATAGGCGTATGGCACGAGGTGCCAAGAGCGAAGGGCGATATAGTTTGATAATAAGTATTTCATAATTATATTATGCTACATAAATAAAAATGGTGCAATCCAAAAGGATTGCACCATAATTATTAAACGAAATTATTCGCCCTTCATACCGAGGAGCTTAGCAGTACCTTCAACAGCAGCTACTGAAAGCTTGATTGAGTCGAAGATAGCAGCTTCGATATCGTCTGGTGTAGCACCAAGCTGCTCAGCGATACCTGTATCGATGAAGATATCATCACCCATGAGATCAGCTGTTGTGAAGAGTGATGTACCAGACTCGATGTTTCTCTTCTTGTAATCTCTAAGAATACCGAAAAGACCGAGCTTCATAGCTACTGGTGGAACGTAGAGGATTGGACGATTAGCGCCCATGCCACGTGCGTTGTAAACGATCTTGAGGAATGGACCCCACTTCATATTGTAGCAAGCACATGGAAGAGCAGCATAGCCCTTAGACTCACGTGTAGCTGAACCACAGATACACTCACCAACCTGACGGCATGTAAGCATTGCTGTACCGCCCCATGGATACATTGTGAATGGCCACTTATCCATCATCTTAATCTTGTCGATGAGGATTGTCCATACTGGACGACGACCTGGCTGTGTACCAAAGATGTATGGAAGTTCAAGTACATCTACTGAGAAGTTCTCGTCGCAAGAATCCTTGCAGAACTGCTCCTGAGCGAGACGTGACTGGATGTATGGGTTTCTATCGCTACGATAGTCAGGCTTCTCTGGGTGCATCTTTGCCCAATAAGCGAAGTAAGAACCAAGAACTGTAGCGTGCTTTACGCCAGCTTCTTTAGCAATTGGGAAGATACGCTCAAGAGGAGCAATATTGAACTTATGGTACTTAGGAAGAACTGGTGCTTCCATTTCTACACGCTCGTCTACGCCAGCAGCGAATACGAATGCGTCAGCACCTTTAAGCCAATTCTTAATGTCGTCATCTGACCACTTGTTGATATCCTGGAAGATGATTTCCATCTCTTCTGGGATTGGAGCTCCCTCTGGAAGAGGAGGAAGAGCAAGTGTTGATACCTGATGGCCTTTAGCGATCATAATCTTAGCAGCTTCTGCGCCAAGAAGACCTGTTCCGCCAATCATGCAAATTTTCATAACAAAACAACTCCTTTAAAATTTGCTATTTTTTATGCATATATATTTTAGTCGTTCACGTCTAATATGTCAATTACATAT
>JAGHSI010000015.1 GCA_018065925.1 Candidatus Limimonas coprohippi | reverse complement strand
CTATAAAGTATATAATAAGTCTTGGTTTTAATAAAATTTTGAATAAACGGAGATGAAATTATGACAAAAAACAACAATTATCCAACCATACTTCTTCACGGATTTATGGGCTTCGGTAAGGGTGACTGGATCCATGATTATCTTCTTCAGTACTGGGGATTTAAGTTCTTTTGGAACAGAAAGCACAATGTGCTTCCTCGCCTCAAGAAAGCTGGATACGAAGTATACAATCCACCACTCGGTCCATGGAACTCAGCTTGGGATCGTTGCTGTATCCTCTATGCTTACCTCCTCGGTGGTACAGTAGACTATGGTAAAGCACATTCAGAGAAATACGGACATGCCCGTTATGGACGTACTTACCCTGGTGTACTAAAGGATTGGGGTAAACCAGGTAACCATGAGAAGATCAACATCGTTGGTCACAGCCTCGGTGGTTCATTTGTAATTGCTTTCTCAAACATGCTTATGAATGGTTCAGAAGAGGAACGTGCAGCAACACCAGAATCAGAACTTTCTCCACTCTTTAAGGGTGGCCAGGGCGACCTTCTCCACTGTGTTGTAACACTTGCAGGTGTTAACAATGGTACAACTATGGCCTCAAAGCTCATGGAAGGCAATGGCTATGAGAAGATTATGAAGGCTGTTTGCTACGGTGTTGGTACTATCGGTAGAATGGGTCTCGTAACTCATTTCTGGGATCAGCGTCTCGATCAGTGGAATATCACTGCAAATCCTGAAGACAAACCAAAATTCCTCCACATTGCAAAGCCAGAGGAATACCGTGACGGTGCTATTGCATACTCAAAGTGCAAGCAGGATAACGTTGGTTGGGAAATGACTCTCGAGTATATGAAAGAAGCTAACAAAGAGCACAAGCCAAATCCTAACACATATTACTTTGCTTATATCGGCGAGGCTTCAGAGCCAAAATCAAATGGAAATCACAAGCCAATTTGGAGCGCTATGAACTTTGTACCTTGGGGTGCTGGCTGGCTCACAGGTTCTGCTTGGTCAGATGAAATGGCAGCAGTTTATCCTGAACATCCAAACAAAGAAGAATGGCTTTCAAACGACGGTTTTGTAAACGTTCTTGGACAGCGTGCACCTTTCAATGCTCCTCAGGAAGAATTCGAGGCAGGCAAGGAATTAAAGCCAGGTATCTGGTACAATATGCCTGTTCAGCATCAGTGCCACCTCTCATGGAATGGCGCTCATATTCCTGCACAGCAGTTCTTTGATTATATGGACGATATGTTTGAGCGTTTTGCAACACTCAAGTAAAGCATAACTAAAAGTAAAGAGCACTTTGGAAATCCAAAGTGCTCTTTATTTTTCACTTATTTAAAAAGTCCTACGATAACATCAACAAGTCCATAGGATAAAGCAGCAACAATAATGCCTGCGACAGCAACGCCAACAGCTATTACCTTAAATGCTTTCTTGTTGTCCATGTCAAGAAGTGCTGCAACCAATGATCCGGTCCAGCCTCCAGTTCCAGGAAGAGGAATAGCAACGAATGCCATGAGTCCCCACTCCTCAAACTTTGACTGTCTTTTTTTCATCTCATCGGCTTTCTTCTCACCACGATGTTGAACCCAGTTTACAAGTTTTTCAAAGATTTTAAACCTACCCATAAAATTCAAAATCTTCTTAATAAAAATAAGAATAAAAGGAACTGGAATCATATTGCCAATATAGCAAACTATCATAGATGGAATAAGCGGTAAGCCTAAGAGATAGGCAGCTATAAGCCCACCACGAAGTTCAAGTATTGGAAGTAATGAGATGCCAAAAATTATGAGGTAATTTCCTAAAGTTCCGCCATCGGTGCCAAAGAAACCGACGATGGCATTTGCTAATGTTTCAGACATAGTCTTCTCCTTATTCAACTAAGCCCTTCTCAAGAAGGAATGCACGAGCATCAGTTAAAATCTTCTTATCATTTTCAAACTTAAGGCGCTTTAATGCCTGTTCAAAAGGAAGCCATGCATAATCCTCAATCTCTTCCTCTTGAATAACTGTGTTAGTGTCCTGAGTTTTTGCAGCATAGATATTAACTGTTTTTTCAACCCTACCTTGAATGAGATATTCAGAGGTGGTCTTAAAACCAGGAATTATGTCAATATGAAGGCCAGACTCCTCGAACACTTCGCGAATTGCAGTGTCCTCGTCTGTCTCCCCCTCTTCAACATGACCTTTTGGAAAACTCCAATGAATGCTACGCTTGTTCTTTATAAGAAGATAGCGATAACTCTCTCCTATCTTTCTAAAGACAATAGCTCCACAGGAACGTTCATAGAGACAAGTAATGTCATCTGGTTCAAAGAACGAGAGTGCGTCCTTAATATCATGAATGATGAATCTTTTGCTCTTTGGAGCAACAAGATAATAAATTTCCCCGTTCTTTTCACAGGTAGCATTAACTCGACCATCAAACGTGGAAACGGGATGGTTAATGCCTAAGATAAACGCCTTTAATTTTTGGCGTCCCTTTGAGGTAACAAAATCAATTTCTCCGTAATTCAGTTTGTAGATAAGACCATTTTCATCTGCAGAACCAACCGGAGTTGTTACCTTTACCCTGACAAATTTGCCAAGCATAATATACCCTCCGATAGCGCATACGCGCCGTAGACAATTTGGGTTTATTATACTCTTAACATAGTGACCATACAAGGATTATTTTTTGCGTTGCTCGAGATATTCGATAAAGCCCAAAATAAGCTCCTTGCCCTCATCGTCGATGAAGTCAATTTTTGAAAGTCTCTCCTTGGCTCTCTTGTAGTGGAACTCCATCTTATCGTGTGCAAACTGATATGCACCAGTCCTATTGAAAATATCTTGAACTGCCTTGACGCCACTGGCGTCAATTTTGTTGTCACCATAGAAACGATTGAGCTCATCAAGTGCTGCCTCATCATTTGCCTTGACATAAGCATAGAGGAATGTCTGTTTATACTCAGCAACATCAGCACCAACATCCTTACCTAGGATGTCCTGGTCAGCATAGATACCAAGAAGGTCATCTTGAATCTGGAATGCAAGACCAGTATCAAGCATAACTTCAGAGACAGCGTTTGTTTGATTCTCTGTTGCACCAGCAAGTATCATACCGAGTACTATTGGTCCCATTGTTGTATAGTAAGCCGTCTTGAGTGTCGCAAGGTTTTCAATGACAACAAATGGATCCGCATTGATTGGACTCTGAACTGGGATTTGATCCTTATACCTCTCTGAGAATGGAATTACAACATCCATTATTCCACCCTCAACTGTCTTGATAACCATATGGTTATATTCTTTTAAGAGGCGATAGATATTTGGATTGTCAGAGTAAGCCGAGAGGAGCTTGTTATATGCCTCATAGAGGCCCACATAGCCAAGTGCTACGGACACACCATTTACAAGATCCTTCATGACATCTGGGCTGTCCTCAAGCACCTTGGCGTTAGTGATATTAAACTCATTGAATATCCTTACATGAGTTGTCTCCTTGCCGCGGCGTGTGTTGCCGTGATCAAGAAGGTCATCATGAATTAGGATAGAAGACTGAAAGATTTCAAGTGACATTGCAAGGTCATCCGAATAATCTATGTCACCTTCTCCACCCATAATGTAATAACCCATGTTGGCAAGTACACCGCGAAGCATCTTGCCACCAGAGTTAATATGGGTGAAATAAGACATTGACCTTGTAAATCCTTCAGGTGCTTCCTGAAGCATTGTCTTGTTAAAGAAGTCTATCTTGGAATCAAGTCTTGGATAGTTCTCTTCAAGGAAAGCGTTAAAAGTGTTTATAGCGCTCATTTCAACCTACTCTCACACCTTTGACGGTGATTTTACCAAGCATTGGGACATTGACTTCACCAGTACAATGCACGCCCTCAAAAGTAATCTTACCCTCAATGTCACCAAGGTTAAGCATAGGTACCTGCGCACGTACTTTCAAAGTGTTGCCCTCTTCTACAGTATTGACAAGATTGATTGCTGGCGTAACGCCAAAGCCGCTTGCGTCAACTGTAAATTCATATTTACCATTGTTGTCTGCAATGATCAAAATTGGTTGAACCTTAAGCATTGGGACAGAGATATCAAGTTGCCATTTTCCAAGTCCTATCATAATTATTCCTCCTCATATCAACCAAACAAACTCATCTGGCTACTCTCTGGGATACCCTCGAGGGAGCCCATTTCCTTGAGGGACGCCACAACAGCAGATGAGATTCCCGAACGTCTTTGAAGGTCATCAATAGAGAGGTATGCTCCCTCTCCGTCATCCTTTGCTTTCTCAAGAGAGGTCGCAGCGGATGCACCAAGACCCTTAATCGATGTAAATGCAAGACGAATCTTGTTGTCCTCTATTGTGTAAACAGTTGCCTTAGATTTATAGAGGTCAACCGGCAAGAACTCTACACCTCGTGCTTTCATTTCAAGCACAACTTGAAGACACATGATTTCATTTTCATCTTTCTTGTTCATATTAGGCTTTGCACTAATATCAGCAATTTTAGCACAGAGTTCCTCTGGCTTTGCCAAAATTGAGCTTGCATCAATGTCCTCGCCTCGAACTGTAAGGAATGTCGCATAGTACTCAATAGGTTTATAAAGCTTGTACCAAGCAAGGCGAAGTGCAGCTGATACATATGCTGCGGCATGAGCCTTTGGGAACATATATTTAATCTTAAAGCAAGAGTCAATGTACCAATCTGGTACATTGTTGTCCTTCATTGCTTTGATATGCTCCTCGGTAAGCTTGGTTGTAGCATTACCTTTACGCACTATCTCCATAATTTTAAATGCCATATCCGGTTCAAGACCGTAATGCATAAGCGCAACCATTATGTTGTCACGTGTACCGATAACCTCTGAAATTGTGCAGGTGCCATTGTGGATAAGCTCCTGCGCATTGCCAAGCCATACATCAGTACCGTGGGACAGACCAGAAATCTGGAGAAGGTCAGAGAAGTTCTTTGGCTTACACTCCATAAGCATACCTCGAACAAAGCCTGTACCCATCTCTGGAATTGAGAGTGTACCCGTCTCACAGTTGTCGATATCCTCTGGCTTTATGCCAAGAGGTTCTGTACTCGTAAAAAGTTCATATAGCTTAGGATCACAGATATCGACACTCATAACTGGAATGCCAGTCATATCCTCAAGGTACTTGTACATTGTCGGAACATCGTGTCCGAGATTATCAAGTTTCAAAATTGTATCGTGAAGGAAATGGAAGTCGAAATGTGTTGTCATCATTCCCTTATCGGCATCATCGGCCGGATACTGAACGGCAGTGAAGTCATATACATCATAGGCATTTGGTACAACAACCATTCCGCCAGGGTGCTGACCGGTTGTACGCTTAACACCTGTACAACCGTTCGTAAGACGCTGAACCTCAGCGGAATTTGCCATGATGCCACGTTCTTCAAGATACTTTTTCGCATAACCGAAAGCCGTCTTATCAGCTACGGTTGCAACCGTACCTGCTTTGAACACATGGTCCTCGCCAAAGAGTTCGATAGTGTAACGGTGTGCGCGTGACTGGTATTCACCAGAGAAGTTAAGGTCGATATCAGGCGATTTGTCGCCCTTGAAACCAAGGAATGTTTCAAACGGGATATCGTGTCCGTCACGCGCCATAGGAGTGCCACACTTTGGGCAATCCTTTGGTGGGAGGTCATAACCAGAACCCACTGAACCGTCCAAAAAGAATTCATTATATTTACACTTTGGGCAGCGATAATGCGGTGCAAGTGGATTTACTTCCGAAATACCTGATGCATGTGCAACAAAGCTTGAACCTACAGATCCTCGTGAACCAACGAGATAACCATGATCCTCAGAATTCTTTACAAGTTTCTGAGCAATCATATAAAGTACGGCGAATCCATTTTTAATAATTGATGTGAGCTCTTTTGAAAGACGCTCAGATACGTATTCTGGAACTGGATCGCCGTAAAGATCTTTAGCCTTTGCCCAGCAGAGATCCTGAAGTTCCTGTTCCGCACCATCAATTGATGGTGGGAAGTTTCCGGCTGGAACAGGTCGAATATTTTCAACCATATCAGCAATCTTATTAGGATTTTCAATAACTACTCTGCGTGCCATATCCTCGCCAAGGTAAGCAAAGTCAGCAAGCATCTCGTCTGTTGTTTTGAAATAAAGAGGTGCTTGCATTTCAGCATCGCGATAGCCCTGACCAGCCATAAGGATGGTACGGTACTTGGCATCCTCTGGTTCAAGGAAGTGAACGTCGCCGGTTGCAACGCACATCTTGCCCGCATCAATCGCAAGAGACAAGATGCGTCTGTTGATATCCTCAAGTTCACGCATTGAACCATATCGAGGAGGCACCTGTACCTCCTGCTTTGTGACCTTATCCTTCTCAAAAGTCGGACGAAGCTTAAAAGCATTATTTCCAAGTGGCTGAATCTCTAAATAATCATAGAAATCAACAAGTTCTTTTATTCTCTCTTCACTCTCGCCGTCCTCTATCGCACGATAGAGCTCACCTGCCTCACAGGCAGAACCTACAAAGAGGCCTTCACGGTGCTCGATGAGGTCAGATTTGAGTGTGATTGGTCTGTGATAAAAGTGCTCCGTATGAGCCTTAGAAACGAGTTTATAGAGGTTTTTAAGGCCCGTGTTATTAAGTACCAAGATAATTTGGTGATATGTATGCGTCTGATGGTCCTTGATACTCTTGAGTATGTCGTCCCACTCACGTGGTGCACCATCTCTAACATCATCATAGATATATGACTCAACACCATAGATAACTTTTATACCAAATTTATGACCAGCTTGGAATGCTGCAGGGTAACCCTGGAGCACGCCGTGGTCAGTGATAGCAACAGCGCGATGACCCCACTGGGCTGCGCGCTCAACGAGTTTGCCCGCATCAGACATACCGTCCATCATGGACATGTTGCTGTGCATGTGCAACTCGACGCGCTTCTCCTCGCTGTCATCGGTACGTACAATCTTCTTGACCTTAGCAATAGCCTTGGCGTCAAGAATGTATTCCTTTTTATAGTTGTCATAGATTACGTCACCAAGGATGATAACCGACATGCCATCATTTAGATTGGCACAGAGTTCCCTAACATCAGCGATTGGCTGGAACACCTTGATTGGATAAGCCCCTGTGTCATCCTTGATATTAAAGTTTATAATCTTCTTGCGCTTATCGCGAGTTTCACGAATATCAAGGCCGAAAACGTCGCCCCAAATTGCAACACGGCCATCATCGTAGTGAACATCACTTATTTTCTTTGGCATCTTGCCAATTTTTTGACCAAAGATAAGCTTGGCAGTTTCAAGATAGAGAGGAATGCCAGGTTCAACGTGATGAGGCTTTGCCTCCTCCTGTTCCTCCATTTCCCTTTGCTTATCTATCATGTTTTGAGCATCAACCTCAGCTTGCATTTTAAGGAGTGCCTCCATTGGGTTGGCGGCAGGAGCCTCCTCCAAAGGTGCAATTTCCTTTTCTGGAACGCTGAGATTGATCATGACTTTATCAAGTTCCAAGGCAGATTTTACAACCTCCTCGAAACTGTCACATACTGTATCAGCTTTATCAAAATATGCAGCACAGACCGCAGACAAGCGAAGCTCCCTTGTCTGCTTATTTATTTTCATTTCTGTTATTTCTGCGTATCTAAAACTCTCAGGATAATTGCTATTCAAAAGTGTACCGAAAATATCATTTATCCTTTTCTTTCCCAAATTTGGCATTTATAACCTCTCTATTTCAGCGAAGAGTTCATCAATTAATTGCTCTTCTGGAACCTTCTTTACTATTTCACCTTTTTTAAAAATTAGGCCACAGCCCTTGCCGCCCGCTATGCCTATGTCGGCATTTTTCGCCTCGCCCGGGCCGTTTACAGGGCATCCCATAACTGCAACCCTAATTGGCTTGTGTACATTGCGAAGCCTACTCTCAACCTCTGCTGCGATTGAAATTAAATCAATTTGAGTCCTGCCACAGGTTGGGCAAGATATAAGTTGAGCTTCATTTTCAATCAAATCAAGGCACTTTAAGATATCGTGCGCAGCACGAATCTCCTCCACTGGGTCAGCGGTAAGTGATACTCTGATGGTATCACCGATACCATCAGCAAGGAGGGAACCTATACCAATGGACGATTTGATAAGTCCATTGTAGGCGGTTCCAGCCTCGGTAACGCCAAGATGAAGTGGATAGTCGCACTCCTTTGCGACAATCCTGTATGCGTTGATTGTATTTCTAACGTCGGATGACTTGATTGAAATAACCGTGTCATAAAAGTCGCAGTCCTCTAAAATCTTGGCATGATTGAGCGCACTCTGAGCCATTGCTTCTGGAGTTGGACCACCATATTTTTCAAGCAAATCTCTCTCAACAGAGCCCGAATTAACGCCTATACGAATAGGTACACCACGACGTTTACATGCATCAACAACTGCCTCAACATTTTCACGGGCGCCAATGTGACCAGGGTTAATTCTTACTTTATCAATACCTGCATCAATGGATGCAAGTGCAATTCTGTAATCAAAATGAATATCAGCAACCAAAGGAGTGCTAACAGCCTCCTTGAGCGCATAGATTAAATCGATATCCTCCTTGTTAGAAATAGCAATTCGGATAATTTGGCAACCAGCTGCCTCCAAAGCTTTGGCCTGGGCAATATTGCCCTCTATGTCAGACGAGAGGGCATTGAGCATAGACTGAATTACTATTGGTGCTCCACCGCCAATTTTTACTCCGCCGACATTTACTTCTCGACATTCTCTTCTAGGTTTTGAAAATTCCATATGCTACTCCTTAAAAGAACTTCGAAATATCATTTACTGTAACAACAACCATCAAGCCAAGAAGAAGTGCAAGGCCTGCATTGTTTATTGCAGCTTCCACTTTTGCAGGAAGCTTTTTACCAGTTATGCCCTCAATAATAATCAAGAGAAAACGTCCACCATCAAGCGCTGGGAATGGTATGAGATTAAACACACCTATATTAATAGCAATAAGCGCCATAATAGTGAGAAGTCTTGAAAAGTCCATTGTCGATACGGCATCAGTTGTTGTATCAGCAATAATATCAACTGTGCCAATTGGACCCGAGAGATCGTTGAGTTCAAATCTCATGGTTGCAAGGTCGTAAAGACTTAGCCATACGATTCGTCCGATAGAGAACGAATCGAGCAAAGCGTATTTTGTTACGCTCTTGAATGTTGGCTCTATGCCAACAATGGCAAAGTCGTAAACCATTGTTGTTGAACCGTCAGACTCCACAGTATCGAATTTAACCGATTTAACATTTGTAAGTTTTCCATCACGTTCAACAACAAAATCTAAAACAGCATCCTTATCTCTCATCATAAAGTACGAGAGGTCATATTCTGTATGAATCTTATCATTTCCAATAGCGACAATTCTATCGCCAACTTTGAGACCGCCCGCCTCGCTTGCAGCATTATCAGCAAATCCAACAATTGTTGGTGTGCCAATAAGTTCAGAAGTAGCAAGGATAATTGCCATAATAATGATACCGCAGATGATATTTACAGTTGCACCTGCGACAATGATAATGGCTCTCTGCCAACATGGTTTTGAGTTGAACGAATTGGGATCAGGACTGTCCTCATCCTCTCCCTCCATCGCAACATATCCACCAATTGGTAAAAGTCTCAATGAATAATCAGTATCACCTTTATGTCTTTTAAGAATTGCCGGGCCCATTCCGATAGAAAACTCATTTATTTTAACTTTAAAAATACGGGCAAAAGTAAAATGTCCAAGCTCGTGTGACATAATAATCACGCCGAAAAATAGAATGGCAACTAAGATTGGCCATACAGTATTAAAAATATCAGCGAGCATTTCACCTCACCCTTTCATCAATTAACTATTTTTGATATTTCTTGATACAAAAGCTCTTGCCTCGCTGTCAAGTTCAAGTACGTCTGTTAGAGAGTAATCACCCGCTCTACCACAGTTCTCCATTGCCTCGCCGACAAGCTCACCGATATCAAGGAAGCCAATCTTTCCCTTTCGGAAAAGAGCGTTTGCCTGCTCATTTGCTGAATTTGCAGCAGCAGGATATAGTCCGCCTCTACGGATTGCTTCCTTACAAACCGAAAGACAATCAAAGGTCTCATAATCTGGTTCAGCAAAGGTTAGTGTTCCAAGAGTTGCAAGATCAAGTTCTCCTGCAAGGGACTCTGTTCTCTCAGGATAAGTGAGAGCATATTGAATAGGAATTGTCATGTCAGGAAGACCAAGTTGCGCAATCACAGCATTGTCAGTAAATTCAACTGCGCTATGAATGATGCTCTCCCTATGAACAACAACCTTAATCTTATCTGGAGAGACACCAAAGAGCCAACATGCCTCAATTACCTCGAGACCTTTGTTCATCATAGTCGCAGAGTCGATTGTGATTTTTGCGCCCATCTCCCAGTTCGGATGTTTAAGTGCCTGTTCTGCAGTTACATCTTTAAGTTCCTCTCTTGTCATTCCAAAGAAAGGTCCACCAGATGCTGTGAGCAAAATTCTCTTAAGTGCTCTATCCTTTGGTGCACCACGAAGGCACTGAAAAATTGCGGAGTGCTCACTATCAACAGGGTAGATGTTAATGCCTTTTTCGCGCGCGGCGTTCATAACGAGTTGACCACCGGCAACAAGTGTCTCCTTGTTGGCAAGGGCTAAGTTCTTACCCTCGTCTATAGCGTCAAGGGTTGGAACAAGACCCGCCATGCCAACAACCGAGTTCAGCACGGTGTCAGCCGACTCCTCGCGCGCACATTCACAGATACCACCAATACCCGAAAGTACTTTAATATCGGTATCCTGAAGACGAACTTTCAAATCCTTTGCAGCATTTTCATCAAGCATAGCAACAAGATTTGGTTTAAATTCACGCGCCTGCTCCTCAAGTTTATCAACACTTGATGAAGCAGTAAGAGCAGTTATTTTTATGTTATGTTTACGGGCAACATCAAGTGCCTGAGTACCTATTGAACCCGTAGAACCAAGAATACAAAGTTTATCTGTCATTTAAGCCACACTCGCTCCATAAAGGGTAATCATCGCATAGAACAATGGCATAACCATAATCACGCTGTCAAAACGGTCCATAATTCCGCCATGTCCTGGAATAAGTTTTGAATAATCTTTAATCTCATAATTTCTCTTGATAAGAGAGGCAATCAAGTCACCAAACATTGATGCAACTGACATAAATACAGAGAGTAAGCAGTAGAACCAAACTGGCAATGAGAATACTTGAGTTGCAAAGAACTTATTATAGAGGAAGAGCCAAAGTAGATTTAAAAGAAGTGCACAAATCACACCGCCAATACAACCCTCCCAAGTTTTCTTTGGTGAGAGATTTGGTGTTACTTTATGTTTGCCAAAGGCCATTCCTGAAAGTTGAGCAAATACATCTGTAAAAAGAGAACCTGCAACAACAAGCCAAACAAAGAACTTACATTCCATCTTATCGATGAAGTCGTAGCTCTTATAAAGGTCAGCAATGATTGGTGCCATAGTAAATGCCGTTGGAATAACTAGCGATGCATAAACTGTGCCAGCAAGATGCTCAAATTTAATTTCTGGATAATTAACTACAGTCATAAGTGCAAGGAAGATTACATAAAGCACAATAACAGCGCTAACTGGACAATATGACTGATATACAAGACCAAGTGATACTGCAAAAGAGAAGATTATTGCAGCCACCTGCATAAATTTATTTGGGAGTTTAAAACATCTTGTGAGCTCAAAGCAAGCACCTGCTGAAAGGAGTGCAAAGAGCACATCAAAAATAAAAGTGTCAACAAGGAAGTACCAAGTTCCAATAAGAATAATAGCAAGAACAATTCCCGAAATAACTCTTTGTTTCATAATAGTCTCCTCTAGACGCCACCAAAGCGTCTATTTCTCTTTGCGTAATCAAGTATTGCCTCGTCCAGATCGTCAGTTGTGAAATCTGGCCATAGGACGTTTGAAAAATATAGTTCTGAATATGCTGATTGGTATGTCAAAAAATTGGAGAGTCTAAGTTCCCCGCTCGGTCTAATTATAAGATCTGGGTCAGGTTGACCTGCCGTATAAAGTCCAGCGGCGATATCTTCCGCAGTAATTTTTGAAGCCTTAAGTTCTCCTCGTTCAACCCTCTCGGCAATTTGTTTTACAGAATGAAGAATCTCCTGTCTACCACCGTAATTCAAAGCAATATTTATAACAGTGGTATTCTCATCTATAGCGTCAAGTTGTGTCTTTGAGACCAACTTCTGAAGTTCATTTGGAATGGCGCTAGTATCACCAATAAAGCGAAGAATATATCCTCCCTTTTGTCGGTCGTATTTTATCTCATCCGCCTCTATCAAATTTTCTTTGAAAAGCTTCATGAGCGCAGCCACCTCCGTTGGTGGACGACGCCAGTTCTCTGTAGAGAAGGCATAGAAGGTCACAACATCAATACCGATTTCATGACAGTAGTCACTTATTCTTCTAAATACCTTAGCGCCGGCAACGTGACCTTCTGTTCTAGGTAGGCCTCTCTCAGAGGCCCATCGACCGTTGCCGTCCATAATTATGCCAATATGCTTTGGCATAAACTCTTTAGGTGGTAAATTACTCATACACTCACCCCAAATATCAAATTAAGGTGCAAAGGGGCGAATCTCGCCCCTAATACACCTACAAAAGTCAACTTAAGTTTTAGGAAAAATTAAACAGACATTACTTCCTTTTCTTTAGCAGAAGCAATCTCTTCAATCTCTTTGACTTTCTTATCTGTAGCCTTTTGGATCTTGTCCTCACCAATCTTCTGATCATCCTCAGTGATGGCATTATCCTTCTTGAGTTTCTTAAGTTCTTCCATACCGTCACGGCGAACGTTACGAACAGCTACCTTAGCCTCCTCAGCACGCTTTGCAATATCCTTTGCAATTTCCTTACGTCTATCCTCTGTAAGAGCTGGGAACATAAGACGGATAACAGTACCATCGTTCTGTGGGTTGATACCGATATCTGATGTCTGAATTGCCTTTTCGATTGGCTGAATCATCATCTTATCCCATGGCTGAATAACAAGGATACGAGCTTCTGCAATTGAGATAGCAGCAACCTGCTGAATTGGTGTTGGTACACCATAGTAGTCAATCATAATCTTATCAAGAACACCTGCATTTGCACGGCCTGCGCGGATAGCAGCATAATCATGTACTAATGAATCAACTGCTTTGCCCATTCTTTCTTCTGTCTTAGCGATAATAGTTTCCATAATGTCACCTCTATTAGAATTTGAATTTATTACTTACTAGAAACGAGTGTTCCAATATTCTCACCGTTTACAGCGCGAACAATATTCTGTGGGTCTGTAAGGTTAAATACAAAAATGTTTATACCATTGTCACGGCACATTGATGCAGCTGATGCATCCATAACAGCAAGTCCCTTGTTAAGAAGATCCGACTGTGAAATCTCATCAAACTTAACGGCATCAGGATATTTATTAGGATCCTTGTCATATACGCCGTCAACATTTGTTGCTTTGAAGATTACCTCTGCCTCAATCTCAGCAGCACGAAGCGATGCTGTAGTATCAGTTGAGAAAAATGGACTTCCTGTTCCGCCACCAAAAATAGTAACATAACCATCTGAAAGATCTTTTCTTGCCTCATGTGAATCAAAGAACTTTGCAAGTGGAGCCATGTTTACAGAAGTGTAAACTCTAGTCTTACAGCCGAGCTGCTCCAATGTGTCTGCAAAGGCAATAGAGTTCATAACTGTGCCGAGCATACCAATTGAGTCAGCTCGTACTCTATCCATTGATCCGCTTGAACGGCCACGCCAGAAATTGCCTCCGCCGATTACTATGCCGACTTCGCAGCCTGAATCAGAAATCTGCTTCACAGCTTTTGCGATGTCGGTTATAACGTCGAAGTCAAAGCCGTGGCCCTGCTCACCGGCAAGGACTTCGCCAGAGAGTTTTAATAAAATGCGTTTAAATTTAGGTGCCATATTAAACAACCCCTCTTTATAATAAATGAAGTTAACAAGTAATATTTTACCTTAAATGCTCAAAGGTGTAAAGACAAAACAAAACGAAAAACGGTGAGGAATCCCTCACCGTTTTTGTCAAATTTATTAACATCAATAAAGTTGATATTTTGAAAAGTCCATCTTCAAAAGGTTGTTATCAGAATCAAAATCAACTGTTCTAAACGAAGGATCATCAACTTCTTCACTTGCCATAGAAATCATCGATTCTTTGAGATTCTCATAATCCTTTGAAACCTCGTAGGTAAGGGCTCCAAGAGTCACTTCAAACTCTCCAGTGTCCTCATTTTCTTCTACTGTAAAGTCACTATCCTTTACAGATGTGCTTTTGAGTTTCGAAATCGCATCATTTGCATTGCGCTCTGTGTCGATAAACAACGTAGTTTTAGCATTTATAAAGAATGTTCCATCCTGGTTTAAGTACACTTTATGAGTACCATATACAATATTAATGTCCTGAAGTCCTTTAAGCCCTTTAATTACTTCTAAAGCATCCTTATTTGCTTTTGGAGGATCAGATGAGATAACTTCATTATCATATTCGTATGTGATTTTTCCCTTTTCGGCATCTGCAGTGTAATAATGAAGACTTTTATCTTTCCAGTATAATGCTGAAGAAATATAATAAACATTTCCAGAAATAGTATTAGTAAAGTGCTCATCGCCTGCTGAAATAGTTACGTCAATTTTTTCAGCGCCATTTCCGTAATCAGTACCAACATTTTCATAATATACATTATACTGATATTTTAAAGACTCATCATTTGTCTTAATTCTTACATTTGGACCTAAGCCCTCATCCCAAAAAGAAACAGAAATAGGAGTTCCAGCTTTTGATGTGGTGTAATATTCCCAAACATTTTCACCATATCCATTATAGACAGCATAAATAAGCTCATCGTTACGATAATAGTAATCAATCGAAGTGGAATCTTCCTCATTTTTTTCTGTTTTTAGAGTAAGCCCTGTAATATCTCCCATTTTCATATTGAGATCAATTTCGCTCACATCTTCTAAGACATCAGCAACAGTAATATTAGAGTCAGATTTAGCTTTTAAGTCTCTGCTTCCTATGTATTTTAGTGTCCCGACGGGTGTTTGGCCAGGATTCTTAATACTTGAACAACCAAATGCAAAGATTATCAATACAGTGCATAGAACCAAACATAATAAAACACTTAAATACTGTTTCATATGAGTAAAATTCCTCTCAATAATATAGACAATAAAACAATCGTTATTTTAGCACAAAAAAATACGCTTACAAGTAGCAAATTTAACTTGTAAATATTTGTATTCAATTTGTTACGATTGCACCATTTAAGATGTATTTTGTTCATTTTTCGGTAACAATGAATAAAAAAAGAGCGTTGCTAAAAGCAACGCTCAATTCTTAGTAATTCAATTATTCGTTGATTTTTGTAACAACGCCTGAACCTACTGTACGGCCACCTTCACGGATAGCGAAACGAAGACCTTCTTCGATAGCGATTGGAGTGATAAGTTCAACATCCATCTCTACGTTATCACCAGGCATACACATCTCTGTGCCAGCTGGAAGGTTGATAACACCAGTTACGTCAGTTGTTCTGAAGTAGAACTGTGGTCTGTAGTTGTTGAAGAATGGAGTATGACGTCCGCCTTCTTCTTTGCTCAATACGTAAACCTGGCCATGGAACTTTGTGTGTGGGTGAATTGAGTCTGGCTTAGCAAGAACCTGTCCACGCTCAATACCTGTACGCTCAATACCACGGAGAAGACAACCGATGTTGTCACCAGCCTCAGCGTAGTCGAGGATCTTTCTGAACATCTCGATACCTGTACATACTGTCTTCTTCTTCTCTTCTGTAAGACCAACGATTTCGATTTCCTCGCCTGTCTTGAGCTGTCCACGCTCTACTCTACCTGTAGCAACTGTACCACGACCTGTGATTGTGAATACGTCCTCTACTGGCATAAGGAATGGCATGTCAGCCTTACGGTCAGGTGTTGGGATGTATGAATCAACAGCATCCATGAGTTCCCAGATAGGAGCAAGCTCTGGAGCGTTGATGTCGCCGCCTGAATACTCAAGAGCCTTAAGAGCAGAACCCTTGATTACTGGGCACTCGTCGTCAAATTCGTACTCAGCAAGAGTTTCACGAATTTCCATCTCTACGAGTTCAAGGAGCTCAGGGTCATCAACCTGATCAACCTTGTTCATGAATACGATGATTGCTGGAACGCCAACCTGGCGAGCAAGGAGAAGGTGCTCCTTTGTCTGAGCCATAGGACCATCTGTTGAAGCGATAACGATGATAGCACCGTCCATCTGAGCTGCACCAGTGATCATGTTCTTGATGTAGTCGGCATGGCCTGGGCAGTCAACGTGAGCATAGTGACGGTTGTCTGTCTCATACTCTACGTGAGCTGTGTTAATTGTAATACCACGCTCTCTCTCTTCTGGAGCCTTATCAATAGCTGAATAATCTTCAAACTTTGCATAACCCTTCATTGAAAGAGCCTTTGTAATAGCTGCTGTAAGTGTTGTCTTACCGTGGTCAACGTGACCGATTGTACCGATGTTAACATGTGGCTTTGATCGGTTGAAATGTTCTTTTGCCATGGGAATTTCCTCCTTTTAATCACATATGAATAAAATTCTTTAATATTCTAACAAAATAATACTTTTAAATCAAGCATTATTAAACTTCTTAGTCTTTCTTTGAACGATCAGTCATAATCTGTTCTGCGATTGACTTTGGAACCTCAGTATAGTGTGAAGGCTCCATAACGTATGAAGCACGACCCTGTGTCTTTGAACGAAGGTCTGTAGCATAACCAAACATGTTGGCAAGTGGAACGAATGCAGTGATCATTGTTGCACCGTTTCTTGGCTCCATACCCTTCATGAGACCACGACGTGAGTTAATGTCACCAATAACATCACCAACATAGTCATCAGGTGTTGTAACTGAAACCTTCATCATAGGTTCCATAAGTACTGGAGCTGCCTTCTTCATAGCGTTCTTAAATGCCATAGATCCGCAGATCTTGAATGCCATTTCAGATGAGTCTACCTCATGGTAAGAACCATCGTAAAGTGTTACCTTAACGTCCTCAACGTTATAACCAGCAAGTACACCTGAGAGCATAGCGCCCTTGATGCCCTGTTCTGCTGCTGGGATATACTCCTTAGGAACAGAACCGCCGACAACAGCGTTTACGAACTCGTAACCCTTCTCTGGGTTAGGCTCAATCTTAATCTTGA
This sequence comes from Candidatus Limimonas coprohippi, assembly GCA_018065925.1. Taxonomy (GTDB): domain Bacteria; phylum Bacillota; class Clostridia; order Oscillospirales; family Acutalibacteraceae; genus UBA1227. Next base: position 25,369 of record JAGHSI010000015.1, on the reverse strand, counting down.
CATGGGCGTACTGACCAGAACCACCAGACTGTCTCTTATACTTACAGTCCTCATCAGCTTCGGCAGTAATTGTCTCACGGTAAGCAACCTGTGGCTTACCAACGTTTGCTTCAATCTTGAATTCACGAAGAAGTCTATCTACGATAATTTCAAGGTGAAGCTCACCCATACCAGCGATAATTGTCTGACCTGTCTCTTCGTCAGTGTAGCACTTGAATGTTGGATCTTCCTCTGCAAGCTTTGCAAGAGCAATACCCATCTTTTCCTGACCAGCCTTGGTCTTTGGTTCGATAGCTACACGAATAACAGGCTCAGGGAAGTTCATTGACTCAAGGATAACTGGGTGTTTAGGATCACAGAGTGTATCACCTGTTGTTGTATTCTTAACACCTACACAAGCAGCGATGTCACCAGCGTAAACGATGTCAAGGTCCTGTCTGTGGTTTGCGTGCATCTGAAGAATACGTCCCATACGCTCGTTCTTATCCTTAACTGAGTTAAGAACTGTTGCACCAGCTTCTACTGTACCAGAGTATACACGGAAGAAGCAGAGCTTACCAACAAATGGGTCAGTTGCAATCTTGAATGCAAGAGCTGCAAATGGCTCAGTGTCAGAAGAATGTCTAACTTCCTCTTCGTCTGTCTTAGGGTTGATACCCTTGATAGCTTCTACGTCTGTTGGAGCTGGCATATAGTCAACAATAGCATCAAGAAGTGGCTGAACGCCCTTATTTCTATAAGAAGTACCACAGCAAACTGGTACCATCTCATTTGCAATTGTTGCTTTACGAATAGCTTTCTTGATTTCATCAACAGTAAGCTCTTCGCCATCTAAGTACTTAAGCATGAGCTCTTCGTCGATTGTAGCAACGCTTTCAAGAAGCTCATCATGATACTTATTAGCAAGTTCCATCATGTCAGCAGGAATATCCTCATCACGAACATCCTTACCCATGTCGTCATAGTAAACTTCAGCACGCATATTAACAAGGTCAATGATGCCTCTGAATGTCTGCTCAACTCCGATAGGAAGCTGAATTGGAACTGCGTTACATTTGAAACGATCCTTGATCATATCAAGTACGTTATAGAAATCAGCACCCATGATATCCATCTTATTAACATAGATCATTCTAGGTACATGATATTCATCAGCCTGACGCCATACAGTCTCAGACTGAGGCTCAACGCCACCCTTTGCACAAAGAACTGTTACAGAACCATCAAGTACACGAAGTGAACGCTGTACTTCTACTGTAAAGTCTACGTGGCCCGGAGTGTCGATGATATTAATACGGTGTTCTTTCCAGAAACATGTTGTAGCAGCAGAAGTGATTGTGATACCACGCTCTTGCTCCTGAGCCATCCAGTCCATGGTAGCGCCACCGTCATGTGTTTCACCCATCTTATGGTTAACACCAGTGTAATAGAGAATACGCTCTGTAGTTGTTGTCTTACCGGCATCGATGTGAGCCATGATACCGATATTTCTTGTCATTTCAAGTGATACCTGTCTAGGCATTATTTACCTCCTGTTAATTGCAAACAATGCTCAGATTAATATCTGAAATGTGCAAAAGCCTTATTAGCCTCTGCCATTCTGTGCATTTCTTCTTTTCTCTTGAATGCTCCACCTGACTGGTTAATAGCATCAAGGATCTCGTTTGCAAGTCTCTCTTTCATTGTTCTCTCTGAACGCTGACGTGAGAAAAGAGTAATCCAACGAAGACCGAGTGTCTGTCTTCTCTCTGGACGTACCTCGATAGGTACCTGGTAAGTAGCACCACCGATACGGCGAGCCTTTACCTCAAGCAATGGCATTACATTTTCCATTGCTTCTTCGAAAACCTCAAGTGGTTCTCTTCCTGTCTTTTCCTTGATGATATCAAAAGCGTCGTAGACAATTCTCTGAGCTACACCCTTCTTACCATCAAGCATAACATTGTTAATTAAACGTGTTACGAGTTTTGAATTGTAAAGCGGATCTGGCAAAACATCACGTTTTGCAATCTGGCCTCTTCTTGGCACTTCGCTTCCCTCCTTCATATTAATGATATCTTAGGTACTCGAGTGACAAAGTTCTCGTGGCGCCAATGAAAGAGGACTTAATATATATAAGCACTCTTACATTGGTTGCATAAATAAATTATGCAGCCTGCAAGAAGATTCTGTCGTTAATCTCGTGTTTTGGTTTAGGCTTTCTTAGCCTTTGGTCTTTTAGCACCGTACTTTGAACGGGACTGCATACGGTCAGTAACGCCCTGAGTATCGAGTGTACCACGGATAATATGGTAACGTACACCAGGAAGGTCCTTAACACGGCCGCCTCTGATAAGTACAACGCTATGTTCCTGAAGGTTGTGGCCTACACCTGGGATATAAGCTGAAACTTCGATACCATTAGTAAGACGAACTCTGGCAATCTTACGAAGAGCTGAGTTAGGCTTCTTAGGTGTTGCAGTTTTAACAGCTGTACATACGCCTCTCTTCTGTGGAGAATTGTTATCAGTCATAACATTCTTCTTTGAGTTGAGACCCTTACCAAGTGCTGGAGCACCTGACTTCTTAACAGATGTCTGTCTACCCTGACGAACAAGTTGGTTAAATGTTGGCAATCTATTCACCTCCAATAATAATATAACCTATTTATATTATAGAAAAATATGCGTAGGCAAGATAGTATTTTACCCTATTGGCAAGTCGATGTCAATAGGGTAAATATACTTAGTTATGTAGTTTTAAGGCTATTTATTAGTCCTCGTCTTCATCTGAAACGAGTTCATCATCTTCGAGATCGAGGAAGAGGTCAGAAGAAATTGTGTTAAATTCTGAGCCTACCTTCTTCGCGTCTACATCGCAGTAGCACTTCATGCCTGTACCAGATGGGAGAAGTTTACCAATAATAACGTTCTCTTTAAGACCCTGAAGAGTATCAACCTTGCCCTTGATAGCGGCGTCTGTAAGTACTCGTGTTGTCTCCTGGAATGAAGCGGCTGAAAGGAATGAGTCAGTTGCAAGAGAAGCCTTTGTGATACCAAGAAGCATTGGAATATAAGTTGGGAGTGCAGGTTCTCTGCCCTCTGACTTCGCAAGCTTCTTAATTCTTCTATACTCAGCATAGAATTCAGACTTATCAATTACTGTACCTGAGAGAAGCTCAGATTCACCAACTTCGTCAACCTTAACCTTCTTCATCATCTGGCGGATGATAACCTCAATGTGCTTATCGTTGATATCAACACCCTGAGTACGGTATGCAGACTGTACTTCACGAATAAGGTAATCGTAAACTGCGTCTACACCCATGATGTCAAGGAGATCATGTGGATTGAGTGAACCTTCTGTCAAGGCTTCGCCCTTTGCAATCTCTGCACCCTCCTGAATTCTCTGGCGGAGACGGAGACCGTAAGGGATAAGGTACTGCTTTTCAATACCCTCTTCAGCATTTGTTACTACTACGTACTTACTCTTCTTAATCTCCTGAATTGAAGCAATACCAGAGATTTCTGAAAGAATAGCGAGAGTCTTTGGCTTACGTGCCTCAAAGAGTTCTTCAACTCTTGGAAGACCCTGTGTGATATCTGCTGCAGAAGCAACACCACCAGTATGGAAAGTACGCATTGTAAGCTGTGTACCAGGCTCACCGATTGACTGAGCAGCGATGATACCGATAGCCTCACCAACTGTTACAGGACCACCTGTAGCAAGGTTACGGCCGTAGCAGTGCATACATACACCATGCTGTGACTGACATGTAAGAAGTGAGCGAATCATAATTTCAGCGCGCTCGCCTTCCTTTGTGTGAGCCTTTACGTAATCAGCAACGCGAGCGGCGTCATCCTTACGCATCATCTTCTGTGATGACTGGATGAGCTCACCTGTCTTCTCGTCAACGAGATCATCAAGGAGATAACGACCATCAAGACGCTCTGAAAGTTCCTCGATTACACGGCCATCAGCATAGATGTCATATACGAGAATACCATCGTGGCATCCACAGTCCTCTTCGCGAACGATAATCTCCTGTGATACGTCTACAAGACGACGAGTAAGGTAACCAGAGTCAGCTGTACGAAGAGCTGTATCTGCAAGACCTTTACGAGCACCACGAGAAGAAATGAAGTATTCGAGAATATTAAGACCTTCACGGTAGTTAGCACGAATTGGGATTTCGATTGTCTTACCAGATGTATTTGCAATAAGACCACGCATACCAGCGAGCTGGTTAAGCTGTGAGTCAGAACCACGGGCACCAGAATCAATCATCATGAAGATTGGGTTGTACTTACCGAGGTTGTCCTTAAGACCAGCAGATACTTCCTTTGTACAACGGTCCCAAGCACCAAGTTTAAGTCTTGATGCCTCATCAGCTGAAAGCATACCACGCTTATAGAGTTTATCAATCTGATCGATATGAGCCTCTGTTGAAGCGATACTTACTTTCTTTGATTCAGGAATCTTAGCATCTGAAACGGCTACTGTAATACCAGAAAGTGTTGAATATTTATAACCCTGAGCCTTAACTGCGTCAAGAACTACAGATGTCTTAGCTGTACCGTGAACTTCGATACAACGTTCAATAATCTTACCAAGTGATTTCTTAGTGATAAGGAAGTCGCACTCAAGTTTGAATTCGTTGCCTGGGATTGATCTATCAACGAAACCAAGATCCTGTGGGATTGGGTTGTTGAAAATGATTTTACCAAGTGTAGCATCAACAAGCTCTGTCTTCTCAACACCGTCGATAACCTTTGTCATACGAACCTTGATCTTTGAGTGAAGTGTGATTGCACCCTCATCGAATGCCATCTGAGCCTCATCAACATCACGGAATACTTTACCCTCACCTGGCTCACCATCTTTGTCGAGTGACAAGTAGTATGAACCAAGAACCATGTCCTGTGTAGGAACTGTTACAGGACGTCCATCTGAAGGCTTAAGCAAGTTATTTGCTGCAAGCATGAGGAAACGAGCCTCAGCCTGTGCTTCAGCAGAAAGAGGTACGTGAACAGCCATCTGGTCACCATCGAAGTCGGCGTTGAAGGCTGTACATGCAAGTGGATGGAGCTTAATAGCACGGCCATCAACAAGCACAGGCTCAAATGCCTGAATACCAAGTCTGTGAAGTGTAGGAGCACGGTTGAGCATTACTGGGTGATCCTTAATTACCACTTCAAGTGCATCCCAAACCTCGTCCTTTGAACGCTCAACCATCTTACGAGCTGACTTGATGTTGCCGGCAATACCAGTCTCAACAAGACGCTTCATAACGAATGGCTTAAAGAGCTCAAGTGCCATCTCCTTTGGAAGACCGCACTGATACATTTTAAGTTCTGGACCTACGACGATAACAGAACGTCCTGAGTAGTCAACACGCTTACCAAGAAGGTTCTGACGGAAACGTCCCTGCTTACCTTTAAGCATGTCAGAAAGTGACTTAAGAGGTCTATTGTTAGGACCTGTAACAGGACGGCCACGACGACCATTATCGATAAGTGCGTCAACAGCTTCTTGGAGCATTCTCTTCTCGTTGCGGATGATGATATCAGGAGCACCGAGTTCAAGAAGTCTCTTAAGACGGTTGTTACGGTTAATAACTCTTCTGTAGAGATCGTTCAAGTCTGATGTAGCAAAACGACCACCGTCAAGCTGTACCATAGGTCTGATGTCTGGTGGAATTACAGGAATTACATCGAGAATCATCCACTCAGGCTTGTTACCTGAACTGTTGAATGCTTCAACAACTTCAAGTCTCTTAAGAATTCTTGCTCTCTTCTGGCCAGAAGCACCTTCAAGCTCTTCACGAAGTTTCTTTGCGAGTTCTGGTACATCAATTTCAGCAAGAAGTTTCTTGATTGATTCAGCACCCATTCCTGCTTCGAACTCGTCCTCATACTTCTCGCGCATATCTTCGTATTCTTTCTCAGAAAGAACCTGATATTTTTCAAGTGGAGTAGTACCTGGGTCTGTTACGATATAGAGTGCAAAATAAAGAACTTTTTCAAGATTTCTTGGGCTAATATCAAGCATGAGACCCATACGTGATGGAATACCCTTGAAATACCAGATGTGAGAAACAGGAGCAGCGAGTTCAACGTGACCCATACGCTCACGACGAACCTTTGCCTTAGTGATTTCAACACCGCAGCGTTCACAAATCTTACCCTTATAACGGATTCTCTTATACTTACCGCAGTAGCACTCCCAGTCCTTTGTTGGACCAAAGATACGCTCACAGTAGAGACCGTCACGCTCTGGCTTTAAAGTTCTATAGTTAATAGTTTCTGGCTTCTTTACTTCGCCATATGACCAAGCTCTAATAGCATCTGGAGAAGCGAGGCCAATTTTAATAGATTCAAATTCAATTTCATTTGTTGCAATTGGTTGAATATCAGTCATTGTAACTCACCCTCCTTATTCCATGTCATCTGCGCCAATGCCCATATCATAATCTGTTGGACCTTCAAGATCGTCAAGATCATTTGAGAATTCAGCATCTGCGTCAAATTCGTTTTCAATTACTTCGCCATTTTCATCAAGTGTTGTAGCAAAACCTTCTGCACCTTCAGCATCATTTACAATCTGCTGTGAGAAGTTTTCATTTTCAACAAGGCGGAAGTTTACGTCATCTGTGTCAAAGTTCTGCTTAAGATCAATCTCGTTTTCGTCCTTATCAAGAACCTTAACGTCAAGACCAAGTGCCTGAAGTTCCTTAATAAGAACCTTAAATGATTCTGGAACACCTGACTTAGGTACTGACTGACCCTTAACAATAGCTTCATATGTCTTTACACGACCAACAATGTCGTCTGACTTAATAGTAAGAATTTCCTGAAGTGTATAAGCTGCACCATAAGCCTCAAGTGCCCAAACCTCCATCTCACCGAAACGCTGGCCACCGAACTGAGCTTTACCACCGAGTGGCTGCTGAGTAACGAGAGAGTAAGGACCTGTTGAACGAGCATGAATCTTATCATCAACAAGGTGATGGAGTTTCAAGTAATACATGACACCAACAGTTACAGGGTTATCGAATGGCTTACCTGTACGTCCATCGATGAGCTGTGTCTTACCAAAACGATGCTCATAAGCCGCATCAATAAGAGCGTGTTCCGTCTCTGTCTTAGTGTTTGCCTTCAAGAATTCGATAAGGTCTAAAAGAACAAATCCCTTATCTTTATTCATATCCTCATACTTGAGTACGAGTTCACGAATCTTATCTGTGCCCTCTTCAAGGAGCTTAGATTCTGAAAGGAAGTACTGAACATCTTCCTCATGAGCGCCGTCGAATACTGGAGTCATAATCTTCCAGCCCTTACGACGAGCAGCCATACCGATGTTAACCTCAAGTACCTGACCGATGTTCATACGTGAAGGTACGCCAAGAGGGTTAAGAACGATATCAAGTGGAGTACCGTCTGGAAGGAATGGCATATCTTCCTGTGGAAGGATACGAGATACAACACCCTTATTACCATGACGACCGGCCATCTTATCGCCGACCTGAATCTTTCTCTTCTGGGCAATGTAGCAACGTACTACCTTATTAACGCCAGGTGAAAGTTCATCAGAGTTTTCTCTTGTAAATACTTCAACGTTAACAACGATACCATACTCACCATGAGGAACACGGAGAGAAGTATCACGTACTTCACGAGCTTTTTCACCGAAGATAGCACGGAGAAGTCTCTCCTCTGCTGTAAGCTCAGTCTCACCCTTTGGAGTAACCTTACCAACAAGGATATCACCAGAGTGAACCTCAGCACCTACACGGATAATACCGAACTCGTCGAGATCTGCGAGAGCATCATCACCAACGTTTGGAATATCACGTGTAATTTCTTCTGGTCCAAGCTTTGTATCACGAGCTTCGAGTTCATACTCTTCAATATGAATTGAAGTATAAACATCGTCGCGAACAATCTTTTCGTTGAGGAGAACAGCATCCTCGTAGTTGTAACCTTCCCATGTCATGAAGCCGATAAGAGCATTCTTACCAAGGGAGATTTCGCCGTGGTCAGTTGCAGGTCCATCTGCGATAACCTCTTTGGCAACAACCTTCTGTCCAAGTGAAACGATTGGGCGCTGGTTTACACATGTGCCCTGGTTTGAGCGCATGAACTTGATAAGTTCATATGTGTCAATAGCACCTTTTTCTGTTTCAATCTCAATAGTGTTAGCATCAACGTGGATAACCTTACCTGCATTCTTTGCAAGTACAACAACACCTGAGTCAACGGCTGCCTTATGTTCCATACCAGTACCAACAAATGGTGCTGCAGTCTTCATAAGTGGAACTGCCTGACGCTGCATGTTAGATCCCATGAGTGCACGGTTTGCGTCGTCGTTCTCAAGGAATGGAATCATAGCTGTAGCTACAGATACAAGCATTCTTGGAGATACGTCCATGAAATCAGGAACGTTCTTATCAACTTCAGCAAATCCATCACGATAACGGATTGTAACCTTATCACGAAGGAAGTGACCTTCAGCATCAAGAGGTTCATTTGCCTGAGCAACTCTGAACTCATCCTCCTGATCAGCTGTCATATAAACAACTTCATCAAGAACTACGCCAGTCTTCTTATCAACTCTACGGAATGGAGCCTCGATAAAGCCGTACTTGTTAATACGAGCAAATGTAGCGAGGTAAGAGATAAGTCCGATATTAGGACCTTCTGGTGTCTCGATAGGACACATACGACCATAGTGGCTGTAGTGTACATCTCGAACTTCGAATCCGGCACGGTCACGTGAAAGACCGCCAGGACCGAGGGCTGAAAGACGACGCTTGTGAGTGAGCTCAGCAAGTGGGTTTGTCTGATCCATAAACTGTGAAAGTGGAGAAGAACCGAAGAACTCCTTAACAGCAGCAACAACAGGTCTGATGTTGATGAGTGCCTGTGGAGTAGCCTTTTCTGGTTCCTGAGCCTGGAGAGACATACGCTCTCTTACAACTCTTTCCATACGAGTAAAGCCAATTCTAAACTGATTCTGAAGTAATTCACCTACTGAACGGATACGACGGTTACCGAGGTGGTCGATATCATCAATTGTGCCGACATTTGATGCAAGACAGTTCAAATAGTTGATTGAAGCAAAGATGTCGTCGATGATGATGTGATTTGGAATAAGGTCTGTTGCACGCTCTTTAAGAATTTCAAGCAATGCAGCCTTCTTTGGCTTCTCTGCAAGAATTTCCATAAGAATGCTGTAACGAACCTTTTCGTTAATTGCAATTTTTTCAAGCTCTTCTTCTGTAATCTTGAGACCCTTAACGTATGGAAGAATATCAACCATGCCGTTTGAAATAACTTTGATTTCCTTACCCTCAACATCGAGGAATGCCTCTGTTACACCAGCCTGCTCAATCTCATAAGCCTTATCAACGGATATGATTTCGCCGGCATCTGCAAGTAATTCTCCAGTTGTCTCATTAATAACTGGTCTTGCGAGCTTGTTGCCAACAAGACGCTGAGAAATAGCAAGCTTCTTGTTGTACTTATAACGACCTACACGAGAGAGATCATAACGGTGAGCATCAAAGAACAAACCGTCAAGGTGAGCCTGTGCAGTTTCGAGCGTTGGTGGCTCGCCTGGACGAAGCTTCTTGTAAACTTCAAGAAGTGCCTCTTCAGCATTCTGTGTAGTATCCTTCTCAAGTGTTGCCATAATTCTTTCGTCTGCGCCGAAGAAATCAAGGATTTCCTGATTTGTACCAAGGCCAAGTGCGCGGATGAAAGTTGTAATGTAAAGTTTTCTGTTTTTATCAATACGAACATAGAAGAGATCGTTCTGATCTGATTCGTATTCGAGCCATGCACCACGGTTTGGAATAACAGTAGAAGTGAAGAGCTCCTTACCTGTCTTATCGTGTGTCATGTCAAAGTATACGCCTGGAGAACGTACGAGCTGAGAAACGATAGCACGTTCTGCACCGTTGATTACGAATGTACCACTCTCTGTCATGAGAGGGAAATCACCCATATAAACGTCAGACTCTTTTACCTCACCTGTCTCCTTGTTGTAAAGACGAGCCTTTACACGAAGAGGTGCTGCATAAGTTGCGTCTCTTTCCTTACACTCTTTTACTGTGTACTTTGGTGTTTCGTCCATTTTGTAATCAACGAACTCAAGTACTAAGTTTCCAGTGTAGTCAGTAATTTCCGAAATGTCTCTGAAGACTTCTTTCAAACCTACGTCAAGGAACCACTGGTAAGAATTCTTCTGCACTTCAATGAGGTTTGGCATCTCCATAACTTCATTGATTTTAGCGAAGTTCATTCTAGTGGTATTGCCGAGTTTGGTCTCTTTAACACTTACCATAGACTTTAATCACTCCGTTCAAGATTTTTTACTTGTTAGAATTGGCATAATTTCATTTAGTAGCGCCTTTATATATACGCGCGTATTAAAGGAAAATGAAACAAGTGGTGGAATTATACACTTGTCAAGAGCCATAGTCAACAACTTTTTTAAAAGTTATTAATACACCCATCCGGGAGTTTCCAAAAACACAAAAAGAAAAAGCCCCCTTCTCGGAGGCTTTTTAGCAAAAACTTAAGCGTTTGGACCGAAAAATCTCTTGATTTCAATCTCACCATTCTCAACTGAATCTGAGCCGTGAATGATGTTATTTCCTGTTGATGTAGCATAATCGCCACGGATTGTACCAGCAAGGGCATCTTCGTACTTTGTAGCGCCCATAAGAGTTCTCATGCCAAGAACTGCATTGTCACCCTCAACAATCATAGCTACAACTGGACCACTTGTCATGTATTCAAGGATGCCCGGGAAGAATGGCTTATCAGCAATATGAGCATAGTGCTCCTTAAGAATTGCTTCATCAAGATTCATCATCTTCATATTTGTAATTTTAAAGCCCTTCTTTTCAATGCGATTGATAACCTCACCCATAAGGCCGCGCTTAACGCAGTCAGGCTTTAACATGATATATGTTCTCTCCATATATACTCTCCTTTAAGACTTTGTTTTATCAATTATGAATCCATTAAAGTTATGGACATAATAAGCGTAATTTGTTGACTCACATTTGTCAAGACATTCCGTGCGTGACCACCACCATTATAGGTTCCTCCAACATAATAACACTGGACTTTGCCGATGTAGGCAATGCAAAAACTATAAGCATTGGGAGCAACATAACAATTGACAAAAGTATTTAATTATATTTCTTTGTGCTCAAATTTCAAATTGCCTGTTGCATCATCAATTGTAATGATGCCATATTGACCTTTTAAAGCGGCGCCAGGGTTGAAGAGGTGTACGCCAGAGCGCTCCTCATAAAAAGCTTTGTGCGTGTGGCCAAAGAGGGCCACATCAAAGCCATTTTGGCGCGCGTCTTCACAGAGGGCATCCACCCCAAGTCTTGCTTTAACACTGGCGGCCGTACCGTTTACCGAATAACCATGGGTACTGTAAAACTTATGGTCCCCGATATTGTCAAAACTTGTGACAGGCTCGCTCGAGAATATGTCGCAGTTGCCCCTCACCTTAATGATTTGAAGAGTCTTAAGGTGACGCATGTCTGCGACCTCGCGAGCCGCCTCATCCACATCGGAGACCCCATCTCCCAAGTGAATAATTACATCTGAATTTGCATTTTCATATATGATGTCATATACATTTTGATATCTTCCATGTGAGTCTGAAATTACAAGTATTTTCATAGTCTTCCTTAAATTATAATTCTTCCCAGCGATTTACTCCCTTGGTATTTATCCAGTTTCTGACTAAACGTCCACAAACTGCAAAAAGAACCATAAGTGCAATGACATAATCGCCTGGATCAAGAGGAATCTTTCTTAAAGCGAAATAATAAAGTGCACCCAAAATTACTATGAAAGCCCAACCACCAAACATCATTATAAGTATTGGAGCTCCCTGTTTTACCGGCACGCTCTCGTCTTTCCACTCAAGATTTGGAAATAAAAGATTAAGCATAAGTCCGAGATATGAACTAAGCATCATATACACAACTGAAGTTACCGCAACAGTTATAACACTACTATAATCAAGACCCAAAGCCAAAGATGTTACAACAGCAAAAATAGCCATAGCAGGTATCGCAAGTCTATTTTGAGTTTTAATCTTTGCTGCAAAAATATCAGTTGTATTTACTGGTAAAGATTTTAATATCCAAGCGTTCTTGCCCTCAAGTGAAATCGAAGGAGCTGTAATCATCACTGTCGATGATATAGCCATAGCGAGAGCAATTATAACCAAAGGATAGTAATTCTCTATACCAGGAATCTGTGTGCTAAGACCCGCCATCACGCCTTTAATATAATCAGCTCTGAGGGCAATTACAAGAGCAAAAGCAGGCATCATAATTATACCGAGTCCGCCGTTAAGTAAGTAAATTGTGCTCTTTGTAAAGTGTGACAATTCTTTAGAAATAAGAGCGCTTGACACACTCTTTGACTTGATTGCCTTCTCAGCTACATATTCAACTTTAGCACTACCTTTATTAGTGCACATTATCTTCAAATATCTACTTGAAAGCACAAAATAAACAAGAGCTAAAAATGCTGCAAATACTACAAAATAAAGCAACATAGACTTGGTGTCGCCCACAAATGCAGCGCCAAACATATGAAGAAGTTTTGCCTTACCCCTGATGTTTTCAGCGAAAATCTCGCCATTTGCAGCAATATAGTTTAAATATTTGTTTATCCTAAAATATACATAATAGTATCCAGCAATAAAGAGAAGCGTAATTACGACACTTACATATGATTTACCCTGCAACTTATTGGATGCCAAAGCCAAAAAATAACCTAAAATACATACGAGAGCAGTACTAAATATATTTACACCGATAAACATAACAATAGTGCCAAGTACCGACGCAAAACTCTGAGGAACATGTGTGTAATAATATATACAAGTTGGCACATAAAATATGCAACTAAAGATCATACTCATCAAAAATGTAACAAAGATTTTTGCAGAGAGTATTGAATTTGTATTAATAGGCATTGAAAGTAGAAGGTCATTATCCTTTGCCTTATAGAGACTAGCGTAGGTATTAAACACACTACCAAAAACGCCAAAGAAAATAGAGATAATTCCCATAGTTATAAAGTAGAACCAATCAAGACCTATCTCAAAGAATGTCGAACCAAAAAGTGAGGACATTGCAAATCCCGCCATGAACAAACTAAACATGCAAAAAATCCAAAGTCCAGCTGTGAGCAAAAGCTTAGAGCCTTTAGCTCTGGCACCAGTCTTTCTATCTTTCACATAGAATGTACCTATCTCTAAAAGTTGTTTCTTGAGGATGAGCTTAAACATTTGCGTCAACTCCCTCATCTACAAGTTCGAGGAATACCTCCTCAAGTGATTCATCACCCTTAACCTCATCCATAGTTCCACACTTAATAAGTTTACCGCCTTTTATAATAGCAACTTTGTCACAAAGTTTTTCAGCGACATCGAGCACATGGGTTGAGAAGAAAATTGCGCCACCATTTGCGCAAATTTCATGCATATATTCTTTCAAAATATGCGCAGCTTTAGGATCAAGACCAACAAATGGTTCATCCATCAAGATAAGTTTTGGCTCATGAATCAAAGCAGAGATAATAGCAAGTTTTTGCTTCATACCATGTGAATAAGATGAGAGCATCTCAGCAAGATTACTCTCAATCTCAAAAGCTGAAGCATACTTATGAATACGTTCTTCTCTGTCTTTTTGAGATACTTCAAATATATCTGCAATAAAGTTCAAATACTGAATACCAGTCATAAAATCATAGAGATCTGGATTATCCGGAATATATGCAAAAATCTTTTTGCAATCAAGAGGTTTATCTTTAATTGATATTCCATCGATTAAGATATCCCCTTCCTCAAATTGAAGTATTCCTGCAATTGATTTGAGAGTTGTAGTTTTACCAGCACCGTTGTGGCCAATAAATCCATAAATCTCTCCTGGATTAATTTTCAAGGAAAGGTTATCAACTGCATGTTTTTCACCATATATTTTAGTCAAATTTTTAATTTCAAGCATATTAATCACCTATTTTAATTTCAAGTGGTGCATCTATATTCTGCCCAACATATTTACCATCTTTTTTACGCTGTTTAACACACTCGGTCAAAAGATATTCTATCTGTCCATTTACAGACCTAAAATCATCTTCTGCCCAAGCTGAAAGTGCGTTATAAAGTTTTGGTGAAAGACGCAGTGGCACCTGCTTTTTCTCGTCAGCCATTAGTTCACCTTTTTCTTAATTAATAAAGGCTTCCAGAATTTACGATTGGCTGTGCATCCTTGTTACCGCAGAGAACAACAAGAAGGTTAGAAACCATAGCAGCCTTACGTTCGTCATCAAGTTTAACTGTAGTGCCCGACTCAAGACGATCAAGAGCCATTTCTACCATACCAACAGCACCGTCAACAATCATCTTACGTGCGTCAATAATAGCAGAAGCCTGTTGACGCTGAAGCATTACAGATGCGATTTCTGGAGCGTAAGCCAAGTGTGTGATGCGAGCCTCTACGATTTCGATACCAGCCTCATCAACCTTGGATTGAATCTCTTCCTTAATACGATTTGCAACGATATCAGAAGAACCACGAAGTGAGCCCTCATCAGCAACACCGTCACCTGTTGTATCAACACCAGGTGCTACGTCGTATGGATAGATACGAACCACATTACGAAGTGCTGAATCGCACTGAAGTGATAAGTATTCTTTATAGTTATCTACATTAAATACAGCCTTTGCTGTATCTGTTACTCTCCACATAACAGCTATACCAATCTCAACAGGATTGCCAAGGCAATCGTTGATCTTTTGACGGCTGTTGTTGAGTGTCATAATTTTAAGAGAAATTTTCTTTGATGATTTCTCATATGCTGCGGCAGTTGTGCCTGTTGCAGCAGCAGTAAGGATTGAAGCGGCGCTTGTATCAACATCACCGCTCTGGTTGAGTTTTGTTGTTGCTGCTGGATTGAATGATCCGCAGAATGGGTTTACAAAGTAAAAACCATCTTCCTTAATTGTGCCCTTGTACTTACCAAAAAGTGTAAGCACCAATGCTTCCTGTGGCTTTAAAACCTTGAGGCCAAGGAAAAGAATCCAGCCAAATGCTAAATAAATTATTGAAAATACCATAAGAATACCAGACGCTGGACCATCAAAGAAAGCAGGACTCATTACGCCGATTATTGCCAAAGCGTAAAGTGCTATGATGAGTAACAAAGCGAGCATGCCGTTCTTTTTAGTTGTATAGATTTTTTCTTCCATAAAAGTCAACCTCCTTCAGTTGATATCAAAATGATATCACAACAATTTCATAAAGTCAACAACAGAACCCTTACGACTTCCTTACAAAAATGAAAGAACCAAGTTCATTCTGAACTTGGTTCTTTTTCTTCTATAGGTTTATGAGCTTCACAACAAAAATCGCGACCTTTGCAATATCCTTTACTATAGTTACTACATTTCTTACAACCGTCGCCGACAGTATGTGGCTTATCTTCTACCTTTTTTCTCTTCTCTTTCCCTGATAACAAATCTAGTAGGTGTTCCCTCAAGTCCGAATACCTCCCTTATCTGATTATCTAAGTATCTTTGATAACTATAGTGGAAAAGATCCTTTGAGTTAACAAAGCAGACAAACGTTGGTGGACGTGTCGAAGCCTGAGTCATATAGTAAATCTTAAGACGCTTGCCCTTATCTGTAGGCGGTTGAACTCTTGCAGTGGCAGCAGCAAGTACATCATTAAGCTTACCTGTAGAAATACGCATAGCATTCTGGTCATCAACAAATTTAATAAGCTCAAAGAGCTGTTCAAGACGCTGACCAGTTTTTGCAGAAATAAAAATGATTGGAGCATATGACATAAATGAAAAATCATTCATAAGCTTCTTACGCTCTTTCTGCATTGTCTCGCCATCTTTTTCAACGGCATCCCACTTGTTAACAGCAATTATGCATGCCTTTCCAAGTTCATGTGCGATACCAGCAACTTTTGAGTCCTGCTCAGTAAAGCCCTCGGTTGCGTCAATCATAATAACACATACGTTAGCGCGTTCAACCGACATACGAGCACGGATAACGCTATATTTTTCAATGGCATCATCAACTTTTGATTTTCTACGAAGTCCAGCAGTGTCAATAAAGACAAACTTGCCATGTTCGTTCTCAACCATAGTATCTGTTGCGTCTCTAGTTGTACCGGCAATATCAGAAACAATTGCACGATTTTCGCCACAAATAGCATTTATAAGAGATGATTTACCTACATTTGGTTTTCCTATAACAGCGACTTTTATAGTGTCATCCTCATAGTCCTCGCCAGCATCCTCTGGAAGATACTGAAGTACAGCATCAAGAAGGTCTCCAGTGCCACGACCATGGCTTGCAGATACTGGAATAGGATCTCCAAGACCAAGATTATAGAACTCATAAAAGTCAGCCGGAAGTTCGCCAGTCGTATCGCACTTGTTTACGCAGAGTACTAATGGCTTACTGCTCTTTTGAAGCATTGTTGCGACCTCCTGGTCCGTTGCAACAACGCCATCACGTATATCAGTAACCATAATAATTACGTCTGCCGAATCAATTGCGAGCTGCGCCTGGCGACGCATCTGTGACAGAATAATGTCATCGGAATATGGCTCAATACCGCCTGTATCAACAAGAAGCATATTATGTCCTAACCATTCACAATCGCCATAAATACGATCTCTTGTTACACCTGGAGTGTCATCAACAATAGAGAGCCTTTTTCCTATGAGTTTGTTAAAAAGTGTTGATTTACCGACATTTGGTCTACCAACAATAGCCACTACTGGTCTTGACATATCTACGCCTCCTTCGCCTTTGAAATAATTGTTTTTGTAAATTCATATCCATCATTATCGATGATACAAACTGGAACGCCAAGTTCGCGTTCAATATCCTCAACTGTGACGTCGTCAAGGAGAACCGTCTCTCCACTTCTTAAGAGAACTTTTGGCAAGAAAAGAATCGAACCAAGGTCTTTACCTTTTAATTGTCTAATAATATCTTCGCCTGTCAAAAGGCCTGTAACAGTAACATCATGACCAAAGAAGACATTTTCAATACCATATACATTTACTTGAAGTTTTCTTCCAAAAAGAGTCTCAATTGCACATGACATGCTTCTAATAAAACTCTCGGCAGCCTTTCCCGCTACAAGCGAGAAGATTACTTTATTCTCAAGAAATACAGGAGCCTCCTCAGAGAGAGCATCATAGACATCTGTCTCAAAAAGTCTCAAAAGACCTACGCCATTATCGAGTTGTGGATAGCCATCGTAGTATTCCTCTTCTGGAATTGGAAGTTCTGCAGTCAAATAAAATTCATCCGCCGCATAGCAGAATCTCTTTCCAGTTTCAGCCTTGAACCTTTCAGAAAGATTATCAATAGTTTCAATAACCTTCTTCGCTTTATAGCGTGTATAAGGTTCAAGTTCATAAAGACCTTCGCGATGTTTTGTAAGCCCTACCGGTACACAAGCTACACTCTGTACAGAAGGATAGAGCTTATAAAGTTCATTTATAGAATAGACAAGTTCATCGCCATCATTAATCCCCGGGCAAAGAACAAGTTGGGTGTTTATGCTTATTCCAGCCTCTGCAAGTTTATATAAATAGCGAAGGCTATCACCTGCAAAGCGATTATTCATCATCATACAACGAAGTTCGGGATTCATTGTATGAACAGAAACGTTTACTGGGCTGATGTGCATCTCGATAATACGGTCGATATCAGAGTCAGTTAAATTTGTTAAAGTAATATAGTTTCCATAGAAGAAAGACATTCTTGAGTCATCATCTTTAAAATAAAGACTATCTCTCATACCAGATGGAAGCTGGTCAATGAAGCAAAAAATACACTTGTTTTTACAAGAATGCTGTTTATCTATGAGATAAGTTTCAAACTCTATACCAAGGTCATCATACTCATCATCTTTCTCGATCTTCACAAGTTTTATAAGACCATCAGGTGTCTTAAAAGCCACTTTTAAGACCCTCTCAGTCATGTAAAAACGGTAGTCAAGAACATCAACTATTTCATGACCATTAAGTTTAAGAAGTGTACAACCCGGTGTTATACCATGTAGTTCTGCATAAGAACCCGGTTCTACACTCATTACTGTTGCTGCCATCCTGTCCTCCTCTCTATAAACGACTAAAAGGTGGGGAAGGTTCCCCTTCTCCACCTTTAATCTCTAAAGAAATTTTGATTAGTCCTTTACGATTACCTGTTTGCCGTTGTAATAACCACATTCTGGGCAAACTCTGTGTGGTCTTTTGTATTCACCGCACTGTGGGCACTTTACGAGTTCTGGAGCGTTCATCTTCCATACGTTTGAACGTCTCTTGTCACGACGAGCCTTAGAAACTCTTCTAGCTGGTACTGCCATTGGGTAAACCCTCCTATCAAAATATACAAATTACAAAATTAATTATTCGTCCTCGAGCAAAGATTGTAAAGCCGCAAGGCGTGGATCAATCTCTTTCTTACAGCCACAAGGACCATCGTTTAAGTTCTTTCCGCACTGAGGACAGATTCCCTTACAGTCATCATCGCAGAGGAACTTGGTTGGTAAATAAAGAAGAACATCTTCAGTCGCCAGTCCTTCCAAGTCGAATCGCATGGTTGGCACGAGAATAAACTCGTCGTTTTGGTTGTCGTTCAACTCGGTCACAAAAGTATGTTCCATCGGAATGGTAAATTCTTTAGTTACCTCTTTAGCACAGCGATCACAATTTCCGGAATATAAAACTGTAATCAAAGCAGAGATAGAAACAATATCTGTTTCATTCTTGATTACACCTTTTATCATACAAGGTGAAGTCATAGGCTTTGAGTCTGAAATTTCAATGTCGCTCAAATCGAGAGCGTGATCAACTTGAATTTTTGAACTTGCTCCATTAAACAGAGGTTCAAGGTTTATTTCAAACATAAAGTCACCGCCTTTGCGCGTACAATGAATTATATAACTTTAAATATATAAAGTCAACAAAATTTTAGGGCAGGAAGAACCAGCTCCCCGCCCTTAAAAATTCCAGTTAAATTATGCCTTCTGGCAGAAGTCAAAGAGCTCGCTTGGAAGTTCTTCTTCATCAGCTGAAACTGTGAATGTGAACTTTGTGCCAGCTGCTTCTGAAAGAGCTGCTACCTTCTTGAAGAACTCAAGGAATTCATCACCGATTTCGCCGCCAATTTTAAGTGTGCCATCAGCAAGGATATCTGTAATATCAGAGTCGCCAGCGCACATACCAGCAAGGAATCCATAATATGCGTCATAACCAGAAATCTTATATTCGTCAGCAGAAACAAGACGTACTGTGTACTTAACGTCGTTTGAAAGTTTGCTGCCCTTTTCAATACAGATAACGTTACCGTTTGATGCCTCGCGTGCAGCGTTTACTGCGTCGATAAGTTTCTTAGTTTTTCCTGAGCCTTTGTGGCCGATAATAAGTGATACCATAGTATCTACCTCCTAATAAAATATTAAAATTAGATAATTTTCAAAATTATTTAAGTCTAGCTTCAAGAGCAGCTTTTTCATTCTCATAGCCAGGCTTACCAAGAAGAGCAAACATGTTCTTCTTATAGCTCTCTACACCCGGTTGATCAAATGGATTTACACCAAGAATATAACCGGAAATAGCACAAGCTTTTTCAAAGAAATAAATCATATAGCCAAGTTCATATTCGTTCATGGCGTCCGCCTCAAGAACGATATTCGGAACTCCACCATCGTTGTGAGCAAGTACAGTACCCTCAAAAGCCTTGCGATTTACGAAAGACATTCCACGACCAGCAAGGAAGTTAAGTCCATCAACGTTTGCAGCATCCTCTTTAATGATATATTCACGTGTAGGATTTTTGAAAGTAACTACCGTCTCAAAGAGAAGTCTCTGACCATCCTGAATATACTGACCAAGGCTGTGAAGATCAGTTGAGAAGATAGCAGATGCAGGGAATATTCCCTTTCCGTCTTTACCCTCTGATTCACCATAAAGCTGCTTAAACCATTCATTCATCATGGTATATGAAGGCTCATAAGAAACCATCATTTCAACTGTTTTACCTTTGCGAGCAAGAACGTTACGAATAGCAGCGTACTTATAGCAGTCATTCTTCTCTATGTCAGCGTCGCAGAAAGCAACGCGAGCATCCTGTGCGCCCTTCATAAGAGCATCAATATCGATACCAGCGACAGCAATAGGAAGAAGTCCAACTGCTGTGAGTACTGAGTAACGACCACCAACATCATCTGGAACTACAAAAGTCTCATATCCAACCTCATCAGCAAGAGCTTTGAGTGTTCCACGAGCTTTATCAGTTGTAACGAAGATGTGGTCTTTCGCGCCTTCCTCACCATACTTTGCAATAGCAAGTTCACGGAATACACGGAAAGCGATGGCTGGCTCTGTAGTAGTGCCAGACTTTGAAATAACATTTATCGAGAAGTCTTTTCCGTCGATAAGATCCATAATCTCATTTAAAGTTGTGGAACTTATAGTATTACCGGAGAAGATAATCTGTGGGGTATCTTTGCAGAGCAGGTTGTAATTTTGCGACTTACAAAATTCAATGGCTGCACGCGCTCCAAGATAAGAACCACCGATACCTATAACAACAAGCACCTGTGAGTTCTTCTTGATTTTGTCTGCAGCCACTTTAATGCGAGCAAACTCTTCCTTATCATAATCAACTGGAAGATCAACCCAACCTATGAAGTCATTTCCAGGGCCCTTTCCTGTATGGAGAAGTTCATGTGCAGCTGTAACTTCAGCCTGCATGCCCAGGATTTCATCATTTGATATGAAATTTTTAAGATAGTTATCAAATAACTTAAGAGGCAAGTTTAAGACTCCTTTAATAATATTTACTAACTATATATTAAACTAAAATATAGTTATTTGCAAGGAATCCTATACCCGTTTAGTGTAAAAAATATCAAATAAATTTCTACATATTTTCCAAAAGCTCGAGACGGAGGATGTGCTGACGTTCGGCGAGAACATCTCGAATGTCACTGAGCATAAAGCCAAGTCTATAAAGCGAGGTGACAACTTTATCACACTGTCTCTCATCAAGAAGGTCAGCCGTTTTGAATTTCGTATCGAGCAAAATATTAATAGACTCAACCGAGTCAATATTTGCTTCTTCAATGATGATATCAGATATTTTTCTGTCTATTCCTTTAGCTGACAAAGCGGCACGCAATCCCGCTGGACTTACGTGCTTTCTTCTTATAAGCTCGTCGGCATAGATGCTAGCAAAATGTTCATCATCAAGCAAACCGTTTTCGGAGAGTTTCTCCAAAACGAGCTTTGCTTGTTCTTTTTTGTCCAGCCCAAACTTTACGACGAGCTTATCAAGTATTTCTTTTTGTGAGTGGTCGCGAAGTTCTAAAAGATCTAGAGCACGCTCGTACATCTTTTCGAAATTAATAGTGTCACAGAGTTCGCGCCACTCCTCTTCACTTATCTCATAATTATCCGAAAACGGGGAATCATACCATACCCGTTCGGTTGTTGTTATGGCATATTCCCCGTCAATTGATAAGTGAATCTTATTTCCTCTACCGTGTTTAGCAGTTAAGAGCATTTTAGTCATCCACCGTAATATCAAGTTTTGCTTTTGCTGAAGCAGCTGATGTAGGAGTTTTTGGAGTTGCCTCCTCCTCTGATACTTTTGCAGGAGCGTTTACAGGTGTATCATGCATCTGACCACCTTTGTATGATGCTTTCATCTGATTTGAAAGTTCAGAAAGATGAGCCTGTACCTGCTTTTCAACTTCAGCCATGAAATCAGGATTATCAAGCAAATACTGCTTGACATTTTCACGGCCCTGTCCAAGACGCTGGTCACCATAAGAGAACCAAGCACCCGACTTATGGATAATATCAAGAGATACAGCGGCATCAAGGATTTCGCCTTCTTTTGCTATTCCACGACCATAAATAATATCGAACTCTGCCTCTTTGAATGGAGGGGCAACTTTATTCTTAACAATACGTGCACGTGTACGTGAACCTACAAACTCATTTCCTGGAGCCTTAAGCTGTTCAATCTTACGTACATCAATACGCATAGATGCGTAGAATTTAAGAGCACGACCACCAGTTGTTACTTCTGGGTTACCGTACATAACGCCAACCTTTTCACGGAGCTGGTTGATGAAAATGATAATACAATTTGACTTTGATACAGCACCTGCAAGTTTACGGAGTGCTTGAGACATAAGACGAGCATGAAGACCAACATGAGAGTCACCCATCTCACCTTCAATTTCAGCGCGAGGAACAAGGGCAGCAACTGAGTCTACTACCAAAATATCAATAGCGCCCGAGCGAACAAGTGACTCGGCAATTTCAAGAGCCTGTTCACCATTATCCGGCTGAGCCACAAGGAGTGAGTCAACATCTACGCCAAGATTTGCAGCATATACAGGATCAAGGGCGTGCTCAGCATCGATAAATGCAGCTTCGCCACCAACTTTCTGTGCCTCAGCAACAGCGTGGAGAGCGAGAGTGGTTTTACCTGATGATTCTGGACCATAGATCTCAATAATACGGCCCTTTGGTAAACCGCCAATACCCGTAGCAATATCGAGAGTAAATGAGCCTGTAGAAATGGCTTCAACATTTAAGTTGGCATTCTGTCCGAGGCGCATAATAGCACCCTTACCATACTGTCTTTCAATTTGGGCAATCGCAGTTTCAAGAGCCTTATTCTTATCTGCCATATTATAATCCTCCGTAAACAAAAGAGCTTCGAACATTAAACACAAATGTTCGGTATGGTTACATTATATATTGAGGAAAATAGAAAAGCAACAATTTTTTCGGTTTTTTAAGCTCGATGTCCAAAAAATAGGACGAATGGTATATTATGTTTCGACGAGCGGCCTTATCTCCTATTTTTATAAAAAGCTAAATAAAAAAGAGAAGGCAATTGCCTTCTCTTTTTATACCGTATTTGCCCCAAGCATAAATTCATTCGATTTCGGTGATTTTCTCTATTCCGTCAAATGTTATCCTATACAAATTTGATTCGTTTTCAAACAAACGAACCTGAATTGTCTTTTCAGCAGGATTAACAATCTCCGTAAAGGTTGATTCCCAATATATATTTTGTGCTTGCTTCTCATCCCTGGACAATGAATTTACATATTCACCCGATTGAGTCAAGAATGCAGAAATCAGTTCTTCAGTTTTTGCAGCCATAACAAAATCGTATGTCAGATCAATGCCCGCATCGTTTTCTTCACCGATGATTTCACTTCTCGGGTCAAAGTGATTCTTTTTGCAGTCATCATAATCAGAATAGTACCATGAATAAGATATTTTTTTCATAAGCTCGTAGAGATCATTTGCACTATTCACATCTTTAATTCCGCTCATGATGGTATCGTATCTGCCAAGGCCTGTCTTGATGTCCTCTTTTGCATTGCATTCTTCGTTAACGTAAAAGTTTGTCTGAGCTACAACGCCGTTTTCGTCTCTTTCTACCCAATAATACTTTCCGTTGCCAAACTCAAGAAGTGCGCTGTTGCCTTTAGCATCGGTAATGACAAACGCATAGCTCCAGTAATTCTTCTGCGTATAAACATCAACATCTTTTTCAAGGTATTCTCTGACAGCATCAAGATCCTTGCAGTTCAAAGCAATGTACTGTCCGAGATTAAAGACATAAACTCTGTCCGACGCGTTTTTATTTGTATGCTCTACACCGAAAATATCGTTTCCGTTTTCGTCTGTCTCACCATGTCTCATATTGATTTCAATATGAAGTCCCTCGCTGTTAACAACATCATCGCACATAAACGGAAGAATCTTCTCAAATGTGTCTCCGAGTCCGTCCTTCTTAACAACCTCATAGTCAGGAGAAATATCTCTGAATGTGTATGCAAGTCCGAATGTTTCGTACTTGCCCGAAATATCTGTACGAACAACATAAGCACACTTGTTGGATATATTCAGGTCCATATTTCTGCCGACAAGCCGTGTTCCGTTTATATCTACCGAAACGGCTGAACAGCCGCCACCCCAGTTGTCATTATTTTTGGCAAAATAGTCGTTAACAAAATCATAATCAAGTGAAGTGTATGTTCCCACCTCATAAAAATAATCGTCAACTCTACGCACTTCAAACGGCTTTTTGCCGCATGCGCTCAATGTTACGACCAGCAGAACAACTATCAGAAAAGCGCAGATAACTCTCTTGGTATTCATATTTCGTGATTTTTCCATATATCGTTCCCTCAACTTTTGAAATTATTTTTTATTTCGTATCCCATCTTCACGGTCAGGTCGTGCAGGATCTTGTCGTGCTGCTCCTGCATGATCACGCCGTGTTCGAGGAAATTTCTTCCGTTTATATTTTACCATAGTACATTTTGTCAGACAACAAAAAATCGCCTGATCTGTCTGGTAGACAAATCAGGCAATTACTTTGGCAGCGGAATAGGGATTCGAACCCCAAATAACTGAGTCAGAGTCAGTCGTGTTACCGTTACACTATTCCGCTATATGAAAGGGGGTACTTTTAGTATCCCCTTTAATTTTGCTAATTATGCGCGCTGAACCTTTCCTGAACGAAGGCAACGTGTGCAAACGTATACTCTCTTTGGAGAACCGTCAACTATAGCTTTAACTCTTTTAACGTTTGGCTTCCATGTTCTATTTGAACGTCTGTGTGAATGAGAAACCTTAATGCCGAAGGATACATCCTTACCGCAGTACTCGCATTTTGCCATGATTCGGCACCTCCCTTAAACTATTGTGGCTACGCCACTTGAAATACAGCAAGAATTAGTTTAACAAAAAGGATTACAAATTGCAAGTATTTTTTTCATTAATAATTAAGAATTCTAAATTTGCCTATAATCGGGAGTTCTTTTGCTCTACCTGTAGCTGCATTATAGAGTCCGATAATATCGATAACCCATACTACAATTTCAAAAAGCGAAACAACAAGCCTTATTATAGCAATATTTGGAAGTAGACTTAAAAGCACAAGTCCAACAGTTGCAGAAATCGCAAGAACAAGACCTTGATTTGCGTGATATCTTGCAAATTTTGAATCCTTTGCTACAAAAATAGGAATAAGGATAAGCCAACTTAAATAGGCTAAAACAGCAAAGATTTTATTCTTTTCAATGTCCTCAGGATCAAACTCTGTGGTTGTATCCTCAGTATTATTTAAGTCAGCAACCTTCTTTTTGAAATCTGATGACTCTTCTACAGTAGCACCGCATGAAGGGCAAAATTTGTTTTCACCATTGAGCTCGGCTCCACACTTTTTACAATCAGCCATAATATACCTCCTATATATAAT
>JAGHSI010000022.1 GCA_018065925.1 Candidatus Limimonas coprohippi | reverse complement strand
TATATAGACAGGGCAATTATAACATCATTGGAAAGCGACTTCAATATTATTTGTATATAATTACCAAAATAAGTACATTATCTTGTGGTAGATTTAGGATGATAAAAAAATTCTTGCGGAAGCCCTGCCAAAAATGTATAATAAACGAGCGCCAAAATAGGCGATGTTAATTTGGAGAGTTGTCCGAGCTGGCCGAAGGAGCACGATTGGAAATCGTGTAAACCGTTAAAGCGGTTTCGTGGGTTCAAATCCCATGCTCTCCGCCAAAAAAGAAGCCCAAAAGCCTTTGTTATAAGGCCTTTGGGCTTCTTTAATTTTTATTTAGATTAGCACCATTCAATTGTTGCTGGTGGTTTTCCTGTGATGTCATAAACTACACGACCGGCACCATCAACTTCATTTACAATACGAGATGAAGCAATACCGAGAACCTCGTGAGGAACTGGTACATATTCACATGTCATAAAGTCAGAAGTCTTTACTGCGCGGAGAGCAACAGTGTAATCAAAAGTACGGAAATCGCCAACGACGCCAACTGAACGAGTGTCAGTTAAAACAGCGAAGAACTGGTCAGCTTTAATCTGATTTTTCTTCATTTCTTCGCGGAAAATAGCGTCGGCTTCCTGAAGAATTTTAATCTTTTCTTCGGTGATTTCGCCCATGATTCTAACTCCGAGTCCAGGACCTGGGAATGGCTGTCGATCAACATAATCAGCTGAGAGACCGAGCTGCCTGCCGAGGATACGAACCTCGTCTTTAAAGAGGCCACGAAGAGGCTCTACAAGGCCTGTAAACTGCATGTTTTTAGGCAATCCGCCAACGTTGTGGTGGCTCTTAATAGTTGCTGCATGGCTTCCGCCAGACTCGATAACATCAGGATAAATTGTACCCTGAGCGAGGAACTTAACATTTGGAAGTTTCTCTGATTCAGCTTCGAATACTTTTACAAATTCGGCGCCTATGATCTTACGCTTTTGTTCTGGATCAACAACGCCATCAAGTGCTTTAAGGAAGCGGTCTTTTGCATTTACTCGGATGAAATCAAGATCCTTATTTGCGAAAGCAGCTTCTACTTCGTCACCCTCATTTTTACGCATAAGACCGTGGTCTACAAATACGCAGTGGAGCTGTCCTGGGATAGCTTTTGAGAGGAGGGCTGCACAAACTGAAGAGTCAACACCACCGGAGAGGGCGAGCAAAACATGCTCGTCTCCAACCTGTGCGCGAACGTCCTCAATAAGCTTTGCTTCTAAGTCTTTTAGGTTATAATCACCCAATGCACCGCAGACATTGTAAAGGAAATTACGGATAATCTGTGTGCCGTTTGGAGTGCTCTCAACTTCTGGGTGATATTGAACACCATAGAGCTTTCTATCTATATTTTCAATTGATGCATTTTTGCAATTGTCAGTGTGGGCGATAGAACGGAAACCTTCTGGTAATACTGTGATTTGGTCAGTGTGGCTCATAAGGCCGATCTGATTCTCATCCATATCTTTATAGAGCAAAGACTCAGTATCTACTATCATGTCGGTCTTGCCGTATTCGCTGAGATTTGAGCATGCTTCTACTGTGCCACCAACACTCCAAGCGAGTAATTGAGTGCCATAGCAGATTCCAAGTACAGGAATACCGAGATTGAAAATTTCTTTATCGCAATGAGGTGAATTTTCGTCATAAACACTGTTAGGACCACCTGTAAGAATGATACCTATAGGATTTATCTCGCGAATTTCGTTAGGTGTGATATCGCCTGATTTTACTATGGAATAAACATTACATTCTCTGACACGGCGGGCAATTAATTCTTTATACTGACCGCCAAAGTCCAAAATAAGTATTGTCTGAGCCATTATTCCACCTCGATATACTCGTCACGGCCAGCGCCAACAGATACGTACTTGATTTTACATTCTGTTGCCTTTTCGATATAACGAACGTATTTCTGAGCGTTTTCAGGAAGCTCATCGAAAGTTCTGCAACCAGAAACATCGCCGAAGCCGTCAACATATTCAACAACTGGCTTTGCGCGGTTGAGCTTTGAACCACTTGGGAAATCAGTTGTGATTTCGCCGTCAACATCATATGCTACACAAACAGGAATCTTTTCCATATTTGAGAGAACATCGAGCTTTGTCAAAGCGATAACATCAGCGCCCTGAACTCTTACACCGTATCTTGATGCTGGAACATCGAAAGGACCAACACGGCGAGGTCTGCCTGTTGCAGCGCCATATTCGCCACCTGCGGCACGGAGAGCTTCAGCTTCTTCGCCGAACATCTCACAAGTGAATGGGCCTTCACCAACGCAAGTTGAATATGCCTTCATGATACCGATAGATAAGTCAATCTTTTTGCCTGGTACGCCGGCACCGATTGGTGCGAAACCTGCGAGTGTTGAAGATGATGAAGTGTAAGGATAGATACCGAAGTCGATATCACGGAGAGCACCGAGCTGTGCTTCGAACATAATCTTTTTGCCATCTTCAATGGCATTGTGAAGATATGTAGAAACGTCAGTAACATAAGGCTTTAAGATGCCACCGAACTTGTCGAGCCAAGCTAAGATGTCATCAGGATTTACAGGTTCATGTCCATAACCCTTAACAGTGATATTCTTCCACTCTGTTAAATCATAAATTCTTTCTTTTAAGGCATCCTCATCGAACAAGTCTTCCATACGGATGTCTTTCTTCATATATTTATCAGCATAAACAGGTCCAATACCTCTACGTGTTGAACCGAACTTCTTATCTGCTAAACGGTCTTCCTCTAAGATGTCCATCATCTTGTGATATGGAAGACAAATGATTGCCTTATCACTAATCTTAAGGTTCTCTGGAGTAATATTGATGCCCTTTTCACGGAGAGATTCCATCTCACCAACCAAGTGCTCCAAGTCGATAACCATACCGTTACCCATAACGTTAACAGTAGTTTCACGTAAGATACCTGAAGGTAATAAGTTAAGAATGAACTTACCCTTGTCATTGATTACGGTGTGACCAGCATTATTACCTCCCTGATAACGACAGATGATGTCGTAGTCTCTTGAGAGAAGGTCTACCATACGGCCTTTACCTTCGTCACCCCAGTTGATTCCAACAATTGCAGTTAACATATTTCACCTCATACATTAATAGACGCAACTTCGTCTTTATTGAAGGCGTCTTTATTGTTATTTAATATATCACGAACGTCTCTTACAAAACTCTCGGTCTGCTCCTTTGCCATGCCGCAAAGGTTGCTACCGTCGATGATTTCATCGATGTCGGCGCGAGTTAAACCGAAACGTTCGTCATTTGCAATACGATCAAGCAAGTCGTTAACTTTGCCATAAAGTTTAACTTCCTTGCCGGCAGCTACAGAATGTTCTCTGATGGCCTCGTGAAGGCTCTGACGGTCACCGCCACGCTTTACACATTCCATCAAGATGTTTTCAGTTGCCATAAATGGTAATTCTTCATCCATGTGCTTCTTCATTACCTGTGGATATACGGTAAGACCACTGATTACGTTGATGTAAAGAGTGAGGATTCCATCTACAGCGAGGAAGGCTTCTGGAATAGAAATACGGCGGTTAGCTGAGTCGTCTAAAGTACGCTCAAGCCACTGAGTACCTGCTGTCATAGCAGGGTTGATTGAGTCGGCAATCACAAAGCGGGCGAGAGATGACATTCTCTCACTTCTCATAGGATTACGCTTGTAGGCCATGGCAGAAGAACCTACCTGACCTGCCTCAAATGGCTCATCGACTTCTTTTAAGTGTGAGAGAAGTCTGATATCGCCAGAGAATTTTTGAACGCTCTGAGCGATGCCTGAAAGGGAAGAAAGGAGATAATAATCGGCCTTTCTTGTATATGTTTGACCACTTACTGGATAGCAAGCAGCAAAACCCATTTTTTCAGCGATTTTTTGTTCAAGGAGTTTTACCTTATTGCTGTCGCCATCAAAGAGTTCTAAGAAGCTGGCACCAGTACCGGTTGTACCTTTGCAGCCGAGCAATTTCATGTTGGCGAGTACAAAATCGAGATATTCTAAATCCATTAGTAAATCTTGCATCCAAAGACAAGCACGTTTGCCGAGCGTTGTTGGCTGAGCGGCCTGGAAATGGGTATAAGCAAGTGTCTCTACAGCTTTATTTTCCTCGGCAAAGTCGGCAAGAGCGGAAATTGCTCGGAGGAGGAGAGATCTTATACGAAGCAAAGCCTCTTTTTGGATGATGACATCTGCGTTGTCACCTACGTAACAACTTGTTGCGCCGAGGTGAATGATAGGCTTTGCTTTTGGGCAATCCATGCCAAACGCATAGATGTGCGCCATAACGTCATGGCGCACTTCCTTTTCACGTGCGTTTGCAATGTCATAATTAATGGTACTGATGTGTGCTTTCATCTCTTCAATCTGTTCGTCAGTTATTGAGAGACCGAGCTCCTTTTCGGACTCGGCTAAAGCCACCCAAAGGCGGCGCCAAGTAGAAAATTTCACATCATCCGAAAATATTCTTTGCATCTCTTTAGAAGCATATCTTCGGCACAAAGGATTTTCATAAATTTCTGACATTAAAGTTATACTCCTTATTCTACTGTAACTGATTTAGCAAGATTCTTTGGCTTATCAATGTCACAGCCATTTTCTCTAGCAACATAGTATGCAAAGAGCTGCATTGGTACTGTTTCAATGATAGGCATTAAGATAGGTGTAATCTGTGGAATGAATAAGGTAGAATCTACCTCGGAAATAATACGTTTATTATCTTCCTGAGCAACGCCGAGTACCTTGGCACCGCGTGCCTTTACCTCTTTGATGTTGCTCATAGTTTTATCAAAAGTCTTCTCGTAGCAAGCGAGTGCTATAACGAGGCGATTTGGTTCAATCAAAGCAATTGTGCCGTGTTTAAGTTCACCAGCAGCGTAAGCCTCTGAGTGAATATAACTGATTTCTTTGAGCTTGAGTGAAGCCTCCAAAGAAACGGCGTAGTCAATATTTCTACCGATGAAGAAAAGTGACTGGTTGTTGTAATACTGTTTTGCAAGTTTTTCAACTTTTGTATTGAGGTCGATAACACGCTGACAACGCTCGGGGAGACTCTTGATATCAGCTACGAGCTCAGAGTAGTATTCGTCACTAATCTTACCTGTGAGTTTTGAGAGATAAACAGCAAAGAGGGAGATAACAGCAACCTGTGTTGTGTAACCCTTTGTTGTTGCAACAGCAATTTCTGGACCTGCATTGGTATAAAGTACGCCGTCAGCAAGTTTTGAAATTGTGCTATCAACTACATTTACTATAGCTAAAGTCTTGATGCCTGATTCTTTTGCAAGCTTTAAAGCTGCAATAGTATCAGCAGTTTCACCGGACTGTGAAATAACAACGAGTAATGAACGCTCGTTCATTGGTGGGTTGCGGTAACGAAGCTCACTTGCAACTTCAACACGAACAGGAATGTGGCACAAGTCTTCGATTACATATCCGCCGACAACGCCAGCGTGGTAAGCAGAACCACAAGCAGTGATAATGATGTTATCTATTTTCTTTAAGTCGTCGTCTGAGAGTCCCATCTCTGATAAGTTGATAACGTTATTGATGATACGTGGCTCAACAGCAGACTTCAATGCCTTTGGCTGTTCCATAATCTCTTTAAGCATAAAGTGATCATATCCGCCTTTTTCAGCATCCTCTAAAGACCAATCAATGCGTGAAATTTTCTTTTGGATCTCTTTGCCAAATTCGTCGTAGATTTGGATTCCTTCCTTTGTGATATGCGCAAACTCACCGTCGTCTAAGTAAATAACATTTCGAGTGTGAGTTATGAGTGCTGTAACATCGGAAGAGAAGAAGAACTCATTTATGCCAACACCGAGAATCAAAGGACTCTGGTTCTTTACGGCATAGAGCTCACCAGGGTGATCTGAACATACGATACCCAAAGCATAAGAGCCTTGAAGGCGAGATACAGTCTTCATAACAGTGGCCTTCATATCGCCGTTGTCATAGTACTCAAGAAGATGAGCTACAACCTCAGTATCGGTTTCGCTCTGGAACTGATAGCCAAGTTCAGTGAGCTCTGCTCTTAAAGCAATATAGTTCTCGATGATACCGTTATGAACTACTGCAAACTTATTGTTGTTTGACATATGTGGGTGAGCGTTGTTCTCAGAAGGGGAACCATGGGTTGCCCAACGAGTATGACCAATGCCACAAGTACCAGTGATGGTCTTGCCGTCCTCTGTCTGTTCAATCAAGTTTACAAGTTTTCCTACAGCTCTTGCAGAAACTATTTTGCCATCGCATTCAACAGCTATACCTGCGGAGTCATATCCACGGTATTCAAGTTTCTGTAAGTTTCTCAAAAGGATTGGCGCAGCCTGTTCTACACCTGTAAAACCTACGATTCCACACATAATAAATTACTCCATTTTATTTTTAATTTAAATTTTAATAGTCTAGCCATTAACTATATATTTATATCACATTTTATGGTAAATTACCATATAT
>JAGHSI010000002.1 GCA_018065925.1 Candidatus Limimonas coprohippi | reverse complement strand
GAGAAACCTCACCTTCGAATACAGTCTTTTCAGGACTAAAGATTACTAATCTCATATTGATTAAAATTAAAAGTTAATAATTAAAAGTTAAAAATTGATGTTTGTTTGTACTTGGTCAGTTCAATTTTTAATTTCTAACTTTTAAATTTTAATTCACTTTATCCCTTAGCAGCTTCGAGAAGTGCCTTACCCTTAGCGATTGCCTCTTCGATAGTACCAACGTTGAGGAATGCCTGTTCTGGAAGGTCATCTACTTCACCATCGAGGATCATGTTGAAGCCCTTGATAGTGTCTTCGATATTGACCATAACACCCTTGACGCCTGTAAACTGTTCTGCAACTGTAAATGGCTGAGAGAGGAAACGCTGTACACGACGAGCGCGGTTTACAGTCTGCTTATCTTCGTCAGAGAGCTCATCCATACCGAGGATTGAGATGATATCCTGAAGTTCCTTGTTACGCTGGAGAATCTGCTTAACGCGCTGAGCACAGTTATAATGCTCTTCACCGATGATGTTCGGATCGAGGATACGTGAAGTAGAGTCGAGTGGGTCAACGGCTGGGTAGATACCAAGCTCAGTGATCTTACGGCTCAATACTGTTGTTGCATCGAGGTGAGAGAATGTTGTAGCAGGAGCAGGGTCAGTCAAGTCATCGGCTGGCACATAAACTGCCTGTACAGATGTGATAGAACCCTTCTTTGTTGATGTGATTCGTTCCTGCATCTTACCCATGTCGGTAGAAAGTGTAGGCTGATAACCTACGGCTGATGGCATACGACCAAGGAGGGCAGAAACCTCAGAACCGGCCTGAGTGAAACGGAAGATATTATCGATAAAGAGAAGGATATCCTTTGAAGTGCCGACCTGATCAGAGTCACGGAATGATTCTGCGACAGTCAAACCAGAGAGAGCTACCGAAGCACGTGCTCCAGGAGGTTCTGACATCTGACCGTACACGAGTGTTGCCTGTGATTTTGCAACTTCTTCGTAATCGATCTTAGAGAGGTCCCACTTACCTTCTTCAAGGTCTTCCATGAATTCTTTACCATAGCGGATAACGCCAGACTCGAGCATTTCACGGAGAAGGTCATTACCTTCACGAGTACGTTCACCAACACCAGTAAATACAGAGAAACCGTTGTGCTTCTTTGCGATGTTGTTGATGAGCTCCATAATGAGCACTGTCTTACCTACACCGGCACCACCGAAAAGACCGATCTTACCACCCTTGAGGTATGGTTCGAGAAGGTCAATGACTTTAATACCTGTGTAAAGTACTTCCTGAGAAGTCTTGAGTTCCTCAAATTTTGGTGGTTCGCGGTGGATAGGGAAGGCGCTTTCCTTGGAAAGAGTCTTCATACCATCTACTGTCTCACCAACGACGTTGAGAAGACGTCCCTTTACCTGATCTCCGACAGGCATTGTGATAGGCGCACCTGTAGCAACAGCTTCAAGTCCGCGACGAAGACCGTCAGTAGAGTCCATAGCGACGCAACGTACAGAATTCTCACCGATATGCTGCTGCACTTCGATGATAAGATCACGTCCGTCCGGGCGCTTTACCGTAAGGGCTTCGTTGATTGCAGGAAGTTCAGCCTGTTTGTCGGCAGTGCCAGCGAAAGCAACGTCTACAACAGGGCCAATTACCTGGGAGATGTGTCCTACGTTATTTGACATAGTGTTTTCTTTTTATTTTGTATTATAATGATTTCGGTCTAAAAGATGCTCAAAATGATGATATTTCTTCTAAAGTATCGTATATACAAATGAGCACTGCAAATATAAAGGAATATTTTTTCTTGTCAAACATTTTTACGTTTTTTTTACATATTTGTCAAAAAAGTGTAGCATATTGTAAAAAAAAATATGTTGTTTGGCATAATAATTTGTTAATTGTTTATCTTTGCATTTAGAAATACATTAAAT
>JAGHSI010000013.1 GCA_018065925.1 Candidatus Limimonas coprohippi | reverse complement strand
TAAAATATATGAGACAGCCACAGTGTTATCCTGTGGCTGTCTTGTTTTATATAAGAAATAATAGTATAATAGCAAGGTAATTTGTCTCATTTGGGGGTGCGTATTCTGAGCACTTTTAAAGAAATATTTATAGAGCATAGGACATATAAATCTCAGATTTTAAAGATGGCTAAAAACGATCTTATTAAGACCTATAGTGGTTCGGCACTTGGCTGGGCTTGGGCTGTAATTAGACCAGTTGTGACAATTTTTATATACTGGTTTGCCATGAGCGTAGGTTTTAAGAAAAATGGTCTCGTTAATGGTTATCCTTATTTTTTGTGGCTTATAACAGGTCTTGTACCTTGGTTTTATATGAGCGACATGTTGACTCAGGGTACAGATTGCATGAGAAAGTATAGATATCTTATCACTAAGATGAGATACCCTGTTTCAACTATTCCAACTTTTGTAAGTATGTCAAAGATGGTCGTATCTTTAATACTTATGGTGATAGTAGTCATAATTTATGCTATCTTAGGTTTCTTCCCAACAATTTATTACTTACAAATATTCTTTTTCATTTTTTTGACTTTTGCTTTCTTCACTTCCTGGGCACTTTTTGCAGCACCAATATCTGCAATTTCTCAGGACTTTTCAAACCTTATTCGCTCCTTTGTATTTGCAGTACTTTGGTGTTCGGGAATCTTTTGGGATTCAACTGAAGTTGGTGGAACAATAGGCACTATTTTAAAAGCAAATCCTGTTACATATCTTGTAACCGGTTTCAGAGCTTCCTTTATGGGCCAGTATTGGTTCTGGGAACATCCAAGACAGTTCTTAGTGTTTGTTCTCGAATTGATTTTGATGTATTGTCTGGGTCTTTGGAGTTATAAGAAACTCCGTAAAGAGATTCCAGATGTATTATAAGGAGGTGTTTTTAAATGTCTGAACCTATCGTTGAATTTAAAAACGTCTCAAAGAGATATAAGCTTTATTCTGGTAACAGACAAAAACTTATGGCTATCTTTTCAAAGAGGGTTAAGGTTAAAACTAAGGATGCTATAAAAGGCATTTCATTTAAGGTTGAACCTGGCGAGTCAGTTGCGCTTCTCGGAAAAAATGGCGCAGGTAAATCGACCATTTTGAAAATGATAACTGAGGTGTGCTTCCCAACCGAGGGTGAGATTATTGTAAATGGCCGTGTGTCGGCGCTCCTTGAGTTGACGGCGGGATTTGATCCCGAACTCACGGGCCGCGAAAACATTTACCTGCGCGGTACTACAATGGGCCTCAAAAAGGAAGAAATCAAAGCGCTTGAACCAGAAATTATCGAATTTGCTGATATTGGCGAATATGTTGATCAACCAGTTCGATCTTATTCGAGCGGTATGAAGTCGCGTCTCGGATTTGCAATCAATGCAAACGTCCGTCCAGAGATACTCATTGTAGATGAGGCTCTCTCTGTAGGAGACGCTACATTTAGGCAGAAATGTCTCGACAAGGTAAATAAACTCATAGCTGATGAAAACGTCACATTGCTCCTTGTAACGCACAGTACAAACATGGCACGACAGTTTTGCAAACGTGGTATGGTACTTGATGGCGGAAAGATTGCTTTTGACGGTACAGTTGATGAAGCTATTGAAAAATATGACAGTATTATGAAAAAAGCAGCAGAAAAGAAAAAGAAGGAGGCTGTTCTCAAGTGAAAACTACTTTAGTTATTATGGCGGCTGGTATCGGTAGTCGTTTTGGTGGCGGAATCAAACAGATGGAGCCACTCGGACCTTCTGGTGAAATTATTATTGATTATTCTATTAATGATGCAATAGAGGCTGGATTTGATAAAGTAGTATTTATCATTCGTCATGATCTTGAAAAAGATTTTAAGGAAGTAATTGGTGACCGTATCTCAAAGAAGATTGAAGTTTCATATGCTTTCCAGGAGAAGGAGGACCTTCCAGAAGGATTCTCTGTTGGTGAACGCAAAAAACCTTGGGGTACAGGACAGGCTATTCTCTCTGCTATTGATGTTGTTAAAGAGCCTTTTGCAGTTATTAATGCCGACGATTATTATGGTAAAGAGGGATTTAAACTCATCCATGATTGGCTCGTATCTGGCGCATCAGTTACTGATGAGAAACGCCACTTTGCAATGGCTGGTTTTGAACTTCGCAATACACTTTCAGAAAATGGTGGTGTGACACGAGGCGTTTGTAAGGCTGATGAAAATGGCTTTATGACTGACATCCTTGAAACTGAAAATATCGAAAAGATTGATGGGAAAGCTGGAGTTCGTACAGAGAACGGTATTACCTTCTATGATGATGAAACACTTGTATCTATGAATATGTGGGGAATTGGTCCAGATTTCATCTCTGATGTTTTGAAACCTGGTTTTGTAGAGTTCTTGAAAAATATTCCAGAAGGAAATATCAAAGCTGAGTATTTGCTCCCAATGGTTATCGGCGAACTCGTTGAAAAGGGCGAAGCTGATGTTAAAATCCTTCATACCAAAGACAAGTGGTTTGGTGTAACATATGCTGAGGATAAAGATGCAGTAAAGGCGGCATTTAAAGATCTTGTTGCAAAAGGCATTTATCCTGAAAAGATTAACTAAGATAAAATAAAAGAGGTAGCGAATTTCTTCGCTACCTCTTATTTTTTTGACTTAGTCAGGAATCTTCGTATAAGTTACATCGACAGTGATATCAGAAGTTTCCATCTTACCTGATACAATAGGTGTATCAGGTGTATATCCCTCAATTTCTGGGCTCGTTATTGAGTAAGATTCTTGCTCTGCAAGAGTTGCTGTATGAGGAGCTGGGGCTGTACCTCCGTCGCTTAATATGTAATTGATTTTCAATGTATGAGTTATAGGCTCAGTTTTTATTAAAGTATATTTGACTGTTACAGTGATATCTTTTGATTCAAAAGTTCCAGATACATTTGATTTATCAACTTCATATCCATCTACTTTTGGGCTTGATACAGAGTAGGTATCGCCTTTTAAGAAATCTCCCTTTGTATATGTCTTTGGAGCGGTTGTACCATCGCTCATGACATATTTTACGGTGAGTGTATATCTTGGATCTTTTGTATATGTTACAACTGTTTCAATGTCTTCAGTGCCGATAGTACCCGTTACAACTGATTTATCAGGTGTGTAACCCTTAACCATTGGGCTAGCAATAGAATAACTATCGCCGGCTCTAAGTTTCTCAGCTTTTTGTGTAGCAGGGGCTTTTGAACCATCTTCCATTACATATTTTACAGTTGCAGTTCGAACCGACCAGCTTGGATCATAGCAGTGGTTCTTTAAGTACCAGCACCAAGTTGCACAACCGGCACTTGTAAAGTGAAGACCCATACCGTTTGGATCGCTACAATACTCGTCTTTTAAATATCCCTCATCGTTGTACATAACTGATGCTACATCGACAAAGTACCAGCCGTTTGCTCTTGCCATACTTGAGAGCTGCTGATTATATGCACGAATATTGTTGTTGTTTAATATTTTTCCATTTGTTCCATCTTTTGCTTTGATTATTGGAGTCATTGATTGAATATATATGAGAACACCAGGGTTTGCTGCAACAATCTTTGAACAGAGCTGTCTCATATTTGCAACAGAACCAGATACGCCTGCGCGGTTCAAATCATTCATGCCGAGCATTATATATACTCGCTTTTTGCCGTTAATGCAGTTCCATATATTTGCTTTGATAGTTCCAGAGAGAGCGTTGCAGGAACCGAAACTTCCGTAGCAGAGATATGTAGCACCTGGAAGCCCACCGTACATCTTAAGTTTTAAGCTGACACTGTCACCTATGAAAACGGATTCTCCAAAATAATTTGGTGAGAGTTTCTGTGCTTCTTCCCAAGAGAAACTTGGTAGAGCGCCACCAGTGTATTTTGTAACTTTTGGCTTTGAAGTAGTTGCTTCATCGCCGGTTTTATTTACTGTTTCAACTTTACCTTTTTCCCCATTTGCTTTACTAGCATCTTCGGGAACTGGTGCTTCTGTTTCGCTTTCATCCTTTTTAGATTTAGTGGTGTTTTCACTTGTGGTCTGTACAGTGACTTCCACTCCATCAGCATCTTTTTTTGTTTTGTTGACTTTCCTTACAACAACAAAAGAAGTGATAGCAATAACTATTGCAAGGACTGTAGCTATAATCTTTTTAGTTGATGATGATTTCATAATCTACCTCTATATCAATTTAAAAATTTAACCAACCAAAGTCTGTTCCTGTGGCAAGATTTTCTGCGCCATAAAGGAATAGAGTTTCTGTGATGTCATAATCATTGATGATTTTTGTGGCACCACGTTTGTAATAACGAAGATCGATTAGAACAATTTCCTCATAGTTCTCTGCAAGGAAAGTTGTAAAGCAATGTGAGAATGAATCTTTTACGATGAGAAGATGACGTTTATATCCTTCATCAGTCTCTTTAATACTATTGTTTTTAATAACTGTTAAACCGTGATTACCGTTTATGAAAACTTCATACTTATCCTCGGTTTTAAGTTTGTCCTCAAAGAAGAGAGAGTCATATGACTTATTATCGATTTCTATGCTGAAATCTGATTCTCCATCCTTGCACTTGTAGATGTTTATGCTGTCTGGCTTCTTGAGCCAAAGCCCACTCTTTGAATAAGACGTGCCGTAAAAACCATCAACTGTCCTA
Source organism: Candidatus Limimonas coprohippi (assembly GCA_018065925.1). Lineage (GTDB taxonomy): Bacteria > Bacillota > Clostridia > Oscillospirales > Acutalibacteraceae > UBA1227. Next base: position 4,182 of record JAGHSI010000013.1, on the reverse strand, counting down.
TCAAGGACAAATTCTTTAGGTGTGAATTCAAGAGCTTTGCAAAACTCATTGTACATAATGAGAGCGCCCTCGGATGTCACATGATGGTCGGTCCTGTAGTATATGTCAGTATTTTTCTTGTTTTCCTTAAAGGAAGGGCGAAGATCAATTAAGTTAATATCGATATTTTTTGCAGCCTCAAAGAGTTTGTCATCGTAATACTCTTTATGCTTTGAAGGCAATTTATCATCTAATATATATCCGGTTTCTGGAACTATCATAAGATAAGTTGGAATAACTTTATCTTTTGTAAATGCCTCAATTTTATTGAGATTACCAAGTGCTAAAGTCTCGTTATAAGTCTTTGGTGCTGCGATGAGATAATTATCATCGCAGGCATAGATGTCGCTGCCACCGCCGAGGCCAGTATAAAGAGAAATATATGAGTAAAGACCGACCCATTTTTCGCGGAAGGCGAAATGGTCAGCGACATAAGTGTCAAAATCACTCATAAAACTGCCGGTTTTGAAACTTTCCCAAGAAAACTCTGGAAAGGTGGCGAGTACACGCTTTTCGTTCGCGGAGCGGGCACTCTTCGGCAAAATTATAGTGAGAAGACAAAATATTAAAATGAAAGAGCAGAAAATTATAGGTAGAATTTTCTTTTTCATTTTGATTCTCCTTTAGAATCTGAAATAGAGGAATGGATTATATGTGGATGTGACGAGAGCTGAAGTGCAAACGAAAAGCGCGACAGCTACGAACACAGCCTCAACATAAGGCATCCACTTTTTGTCTTTGAATTTATTATATGCATCTCTCCAAATCGGAAGACATGCAAGAATACCAATGATAAGCATTGGGAGATATGTAAAGATGAGATATATAGCATCATTGCTAATTGCCATTCCGCCTGTGAAAAGAACAGTGAAGAATGCATACAGTTCATGCATATCAGTAAATTGGAATAGCATCCATCCAAGTCCTACAAGTATGAGCGCATAAAGGTGGGAGAAGAAAGATGGAAGCTTGTCTATAACTTTTCCAAGGAAGAGTTTTTCAAGGATAATCAATATGCCGTAATAAAGTCCCCAAAAAACAAAGTTCCATGAAGCACCGTGCCAAAGGCCAGTAAGAGCCCATACGATAAAGAGATTTATGCATGTGCGAACAGAACCTTTTCTATTTCCACCCAGTGGGATATACACATATTCTTTGAACCATGTTCCAAGTGACATGTGCCAACGTCTCCAAAATTCAGAGATGCTCTTTGAGATGTATGGATAATTGAAGTTTTCAAGGAAGTCAAAGCCAAACATATTTCCAAGGCCGCGCGCCATATCTGAGTAGCCTGAGAAATCAAAATAAATCTGAAGCGAGAATGCAATCATTGCTACGAAGTAACCTGGCGTGCCGGCGTCCTTTCCAGTTCCAACGAGTTCGTCAAAGAGTCCGCCGAAGGTGTTTGCAAGAAGCACCTTCTTGCAAAGTCCTATCGTGAAAAGACGAACTCCGTTACTAAACTTCTCCCATGACTCAGTACGAGTCTCAAGTTGAAGTTCAACATCTCTATATCTGACGATTGGTCCAGCTATGAGTTGAGGGAACATAGTGACATATGCACCGAAAGTAATAATATTCTTTTGAGAACTACACTTACCTCTGTAAAGATCAATCAAATATGACATAATTTGGAAAGTGTAGAAGGAGATGCCAATAGGAAGTGCAACGGTTTTAATTGCAACGTTGGTAAATAGAAGACTTATGGTTTCAGTGAGAAAACCGACATACTTAAAATAGCCTAAAAGGGCCAAGTTGATTATTATACCGAGTATCAACAAAAGCTTCTTTTTTGTCTCGTATTTTCCCATTAAAAGTCCAATTATAAAATTGACAAGGATGGAGAAGACCATAAGGAGAATATAAACAGGTTCTCCATAACCATAAAAAAACAAGCTGGTTAGAAGTAGCCAGCTGTTTTTTAATGAGCGTGGTAACAGGTAATATATAGCAATTGTGATTACTAAAAAGAAAAATAAAAACGAAATGCTTGAAAATATCACCTATATCACCACCTTAGTTTTTTGATTAGTTTTATTAGTTGAAGAAAAGTTCAGACATCTCTGCGTGATTATCTGCGAAGAAATATGCAATCTTTGTGCCCGATACTTCGATTGTGCATTCATCAGCAAGCTTTGAGCTGACTGGATCATAGCTTTCTGCCTGTGCCTTGATATCAGCAAGCCTTGTTTTGAGAAGTTCAACTATTTCGGAAACTTTATCCTCAGATGATGCTTCAACAAGAACTACCTCGCCAGGGAAGGCTGCGTCGGCAATCGTGAAAGAAGCGATGTATGCCTCTTTGACATCTTCGGTAGGAATATTATAAAGCTCTGTGATTCTCTCAGCGTCAATCTCCATGATATCTTTATCCTCGATAAGAGGAAGGATTGCAGAATAAACTGCATCAAGTGATTTTGAACTAACTTTTTCGTCGCCCTTTGGAGCGGTAACCTTTTGATCAGGTTTTTCACCACAAGCGCAAAGTGAGAGTGCCATTAAAAGAGTGAGTAATAAAGCAACAATTTTTTTCATATTCATTCTCCTTATTTGATGTCCCATGAAGGGTCCATACAATGATTTTTAAGATAATCGCACCAGACAGCGCAACCAGGGTTTGATAGGTGGAGACCCATTCCTTCTGCGCCATTATCTCCACAATACTCGTCCTTTAGATATCCGTCTTCCGTGGTGAGGACTGATGCTACATCGAGGTAGTACCAATTGTTTTCTTTGGCTAACTCTAAAAGTTTCTCGTTATACTCGTTGATATATTTCTTTCCAAGTCGACCATTTATGCCATCGTGCGCTTTGGTAATAGGTGTCATTGATTGGATGTAAATTAAAACGTCGGGGTTTTTATCAAGTATCCTGTTACAGAGTTCTTTCATGTTAGCAACAGCGCCATCGATTCCGGCTGGATTTAAATCATTCATACCGAGCATGATATAAACGCGCTTGTTGTCGCCAATGTCGTCCCAGATGTTTTCTTTGATTACTCCGGCCAAAGCGTTTACTGTGCCAAAACTTCCATAGCAGAGATATGAGGCGCCAGGAAGTCCACCGTACATTTTGAATTTTAAACTTACTGAATCGCCGATAAAGACTGTTTCGGCGAAATAGTCTGGATTAAGCTCCTGTGCTTTATCCCAAGCGAGATAATCGATTTCTCCACCAACTGGCTTTGGAGGCTCTGTCTCTTTCTCAGTAGTTTGTGCCTCAGTAGTTTTCTCTACAGCATTAGTTGGCTTATCTGTTTGGCCGCTCGAGAGATCTTTAGTTAGCATTGAAATAGTTATTGGGATAGCGGCAGCAATAACTATAGTTAAAATAATTACGGCAATTCTTTTCTTCATATATCTTCTCCAAAATGATTATCCGATACCATTAGCGAGGCCATCGTCTATGATGCCGGTGGATTTTGTTATAGTATCATCTACAAGTTCGTCGCCTTCGATGAGTTTGCAAACCATGAAAAGTCGGTCTGTCTTTATATAATTAACTACGCCGAAAGGGTAACAGGTGTAGAAAATTGCTGTGTCAGGTTCAAAGTTTCCGTATGAAGCTCTGTGCTCTGAAAATTGAAAATCTTTTGCTTTACCTACGGTTGCAGATACTATCTCATATGTGTAGTTTCCGTAAGGCATCTCGAGGGTGATAGTGAGACCCTTTGGAAGTTCTCCGTTCTTTGGGTCAATCTTTGAAAAACCTTCAAAAACAGTTCTACAGTGACCTGCGATAATAGGGCAGGTAGAAGTAGTGGACATAGGGGTTTTAAGACCTGGAAGCGAACTGCATTTGTGGAAGCCAGCTCCAAGTGATAAGCACTCATCTGTTGTGCCGAAGACTAAATTGCAGTTAATACCGAGGTCATCACTTGATACTCGTCCAATAACCTGTTTTGCATGGAATTCAGTTGTGTGATATTTCTTATCCCAAACATATGAGAGGTTGACTGTCGTAGGTTCTTCTGTGGTTGCTTCTGTGGTCACTTTAGTGGTGCTTTCAATATCTTTGCTATCATCTTTTCCTCTTTGAATGAAAAAGATAGCAAGAGATATTGCAACCAAAACAACAAGTATGGATAACAGCCGAATTATTATACTTTTTTTACGGTTGTTTTCGGACATATATTACCTCTTA